>JAHDYM010000081.1 GCA_023383705.1 Gammaproteobacteria bacterium
CCTGCGACCTCTTGCTCCCGAAGCAAGCGCTCTACCAAGCTGAGCTACACCCCGAACGGTGTCTGGTGGTGCCGGTCTGGATTGCCGGTACCCGGGAATCGGGCGCCCTTTATACGCGGGCCTTGGGTGAGCGGCAAGGGAGACTTTGCCGTCCGCTCAGTAACGCCGCTCGACGGCAAACTCGGCCAGGTCCATCAGGGCGGTCCTGAAGATCGAATCAGGGACCCGTTCCAGTGCCTGCTTGGCCTTGTTGGCACACTCGCGGGCCTTTGCGACCGTATAGGCCAGCGCCCCCGTCGACTGGATCGCGGCCTGGATCGCGTTGATCTCTTCGAGTCCGCCGTTTTCGATGGCGCGGCGGATCATCAGCTGCTGGCGCGGCGAGCCACGCAGGAGCGCAAAGATCAGCGGCAGGGTGGGCTTGCCTTCGGCCAGGTCGTCACCGATCTTCTTGCCGAGCTCGCCAGGCACCGCATCGTAGTCCAGGGCATCGTCGACGAGCTGGAAGGCCAGTCCGAGTTGCCGGCCATATTCGACAAAGGCGTCCTCGACGGCGCGGGTCTGGGCGGCCAGGATGGCGCCGATCTGCGCGCCGGCTTCAAACAGCCGCGCGGTCTTGCGATAGATCACGTCCATGTAGCGCTGTTCGGTCGTGTCCGGGTCGTTGCAGTTCATCAACTGCAGCACTTCACCCTCGGCGATCGTGTTGGTGGCATCGGCGAGCACATCCATGATGCGCATCTGGCCGACCTGCACCATCATCTGGAAGGCGCGTGAGTAGAGGAAGTCGCCGACCAGCACGCTGGCCTCGTTGCCAAACACGCTGTTGGCTGTGTCCTGTCCGCGGCGCAGGTCCGAGGCGTCGACGACATCGTCGTGCAGGAGGGTTGCGGTATGGATGAATTCGATGATCGCTGCAGTCGTGATGTGCCGGTCGCCCTGGTAGCCGCAGGCGCGCGCGGAGAGCAGGGTGATCAGCGGCCGCAGGCGCTTGCCGCCGCTGCCGATGATGTAGTGGGCCACGCTGTTCACCAGCGCGACATCGCTGCCGAGGCGCTGGGTGATCTCCCGGTTGACGGCCGGCCAGTCGTCAGCCACCAGGGCGCGGACGGCTTCCAGGTCAAAACGGGAACATTCGGGCTGGACTAGATGCATTGCGGAACGAATAATGCCCGCGATGGCCTGTCGTGTACACAAAATGGCCTCAGTAGTTCTAAGTATTGCCAGTCCCCGGCGGCCGGGACAGGCCCTTGGGGGCCAGCCAGCCCTGGTTGGCGGTATTTCATGGTCTTACGGGTTGAACCCGGCGCGTTGATTCACTAGAATTCGCGCTCTTTTCGCGTGGCCGTCAGACGGCCCACCCCGGAGATTCATCAGATGTACGCTGTTTTCAAGACGGGCGGCAAGCAGTACCGCGCCAGCCAGGGCGATCGCCTCAAGGTCGAGAAGCTGGATGCCAGTGCTGGCGATACGGTCGAGTTCAGCGAGGTGCTGATGGTCGGCGAGGGCGCCAGCGTCCAGGTCGGCAAGCCCAGCGTCAGCGGTGCACGCGTTACCGCCAAGGTGGTTGCCCAGGACCGCACGGACAAGATCAGCGTCATCAAGTTCAAGCGGCGTACCACCTACAAGCGCATGAAGACCCACCGGCAGGATTTCACGCTGGTCGAGATCACGGCGATTGCCGGCGGCGCAGCCTGAGTATCAGGCGATCCTCGCGGTAACCGGTCCAGACGACCAGACGACACGGAGTTAGCACAAATGGCACACAAGAAAGCAGGCGGCAGTACCCGGAACGGACGTGACTCCGAGTCAAAGCGTCTTGGGCTCAAGAAGTTCGGTGGCGAGCAGGTCATCGCCGGGAACATCCTGGTCCGGCAGCGCGGCACCGAGTATCACCCGGGCAAGAATGTCGGCCTCGGCCGCGACCACACGCTGTTTGCCAAGGCAAACGGTGTCGTGAATTTCGAGGTCAAGGGTGGCTCGAGCCGTCGTGTCGTGAACGTCATCCCGGCCGCCAGCGCCTGAGCCTGGCGACAAGCCCGGCCAGAAAAACCCCGCGTAATGCGGGGTTTTTTGTTCCGGCCGCTGATCTCCGCATACCGGCCAGCCACACATGAAGTTCGTCGATGAAGCCAGCATCAACGTCATCGCCGGGGACGGCGGGCGCGGCTGTGTCAGCTTCCGCCGCGAAAAATTCGTTCCGCGCGGTGGCCCGGACGGTGGTGATGGCGGTGATGGCGGCAGCGTCTTTTTTGTCGCCAGTCGGGGGCTGAACACGCTGGCCGATTTTCGCTTCAACCGGCGCTTTGCCGCGGAGAATGGCGAGCCCGGTTCGGGCAGCCAGTGTACCGGACGTGCCGGCGCCTCCCTGCGTATCCCCGTGCCGGCCGGTACCCGGATCATCGAAGCCGATACCGGCGAGTTGCTGGGCGACCTCACGCAGGAGGGCCAGGAACTCATGGTGGCGGCCGGTGGCAAGGGTGGTCGCGGCAACCAGCATTTCAAGAGCAGCGTCAACCGGGCACCGCGCCAATCCGGCCCCGGTACGCCGGGCGAGCGCCGCACGCTGCGCCTGGAACTGACCCTGCTGGCTGATGTGGGGCTGCTCGGCAAGCCGAATGCCGGCAAATCGACCCTGCTGCGGGCAGTTTCGGCGGCGCGGCCGCGGGTTGCCGACTATCCCTTCACCACGCTGCACCCGGGCCTGGGCGTGGTCTCGGTAGGGCCACTGCGCAGCTTCGTGATGGCGGATATCCCCGGCCTGATCGAAGGGGCGGCGGAGGGAGCCGGACTGGGGACGCGCTTTCTGCGTCACCTGGGTCGTACCCGCCTGCTGGTGCATCTCGTCGATGTGGCGCCATTTGATGGCAGCGATCCGGCACACGATGCCTGTGCGGTGGTGGCGGAACTGGAGCGCTTCAATCCGGCCCTCGCTGCGCGGGAGCGCTGGCTGGTGCTCAACAAGACCGATCTGCTCGATGAGGCTGCCGTCGCGACGGTCGGGCAGGCGATCGCGTCAGCGCTGGGCCGGACGGACAGGATTTACCGCATCAGTGCCCTGACGGGTGAAGGGACAGCCAAGCTGGCTGCCGACCTGATGACGCGGCTCGAACAGATGGCCGCGGAAGCGGCTGATCCCGGGATCAGCCCTGCTTCGTCGCCTTCTTGACCACCTTCTTCCGGGTTGCGGTCTTCTTCGCCGCAGCTTTTGCCGCGACGACCGATCCCGTACCCGGAGCAGCAGTTGCCAGCTTCTTGAGGGCCTTGTTCAGGCGGCTCTTGTGGCGGGCAGCCTTGTTGCGGTGGGTCAGCCCCTTGTTGACCATGCTGTCCAGCGAGGCGGCACTGGCCTTGAAGGCTGCGGCAGCTTCAGCCACCGAGCCGCCATCGAGCGCCTTGGCAACCTTCTTGATGGCAGTCCGCATCCGTGAACGCAATGCCACGTTGTGCTGACGGCGCTGCTCGGCCTGTTTGGCCCGTTTTGCTGCTGATTTGGTATTGGCCACCGGGTGTATCCACAAGTGAAAGGCTTGAAAAACAAGGTGCGGGAGCCCCCGCAACAGGCGCGCATTCTTTGGTTTCCCCCGGGGGATGTCAATAGTTGGGCCCGATCAGCCCGGCCTGCGGGTAGACTTGCCGCCCAATGAGCACGACTTCCGAAGCCGAGAACCAGGCGCCGAAGAACCCGCCCCGGCCGAGCGGGCGGAAGCTGCTGCGTTCCACCGGTACCGTCGGCGGGGTCACCCTGCTGTCGCGGATCCTCGGCCTGGTCCGCGATGTGGTGTTTGCCCGGCTGTTCGGCGCTGCCGGTGTCATGGATGCGTTTTTCGTCGCCTTCCGCATTCCGAACATATTCCGGCGTTTCTTCGCCGAGGGCTCGTTCTCGCAGGCTTTCGTGCCGGTGTTTGCCGAATACGACGAGAAGGGCGATCGCGAGGCGGTCCGGGAACTGGTGGACCAGACCGCCGGCACGCTCGGCATCATCCTGTTCGGCATCACCGCGCTGGGCGTGATCGGCGCCCCGGTGTTCATTGCGGTGTTTGCGCCAGGCTTCATCGCCGGGAACGGCCTGCAGGACGCAAGCCGCTATGCGCTGGCCGTGGATATGCTGCGCTGGACCTTTCCCTATCTCCTGTTTATCTCCTTTGCCGCTCTGGCCGGCGGCATCCTGAATACCTATCAGCGTTTCACTGCCGCAGCCTTTTCCCCGGTCCTGCTCAACGTCGTGCTGATCGGTTTCGCGGCATTCCTCGCGCCGCTCTATACCCGGCCTGGCATGGCCCTGGCTGTCGGTGTGTTTACAGCGGGTGTCGTGCAGTTGGCCTGCATGCTGCCCTCGCTGGCGCAACTGCGGCTCGTGCCGCGTCCGCGCCTGGGCTTCGGGCATCCGGGCGTACGCAAGATACTGCGACTCATGCTGCCGGGCCTGTTCGGTTCATCGGTCGCCCAGATCAGCATCCTGCTGGATACGCTGATCGCTTCACTGCTGGCCACCGGCAGTATCAGCTGGCTGTACTACTCTGACCGGCTCATGGAGTTTCCGCTCGGTGTCTTTGGCATTGCGCTCGCGACGGTCATGTTGCCCAACCTGTCGAGGCAGCATGCCAACGGAGCCGCCACGGACTTCGGCATGACCCTCGACTGGGCCATGCGCCTCGTGGTGCTGATCGTGACGCCGGCAACGCTCGGGCTGATGCTGCTGGCCGGGCCGCTGCTGGCCACGCTGTTTTACGGTGGCCGCTTCGGCGCCGAGGATGTTGCGATGGCGAGCTTCAGCCTGGTTCCCTATGCGGCGGGGCTGCTCGGCTTCACCATGGTCAAGGTGCTGGCGCCGGGCTATTTCGCCAGACAAATCACCTCGACGCCGGTGCGTATCGGCCTGATCGCGCTCGGGCTCAACATGGTCCTGAACGTCGTCATCGTGGGGCCGTGGGTGTTGATGGGCTGGCCCGGGCCCCATGCGGGACTCGCGGCGGCCACCTCGCTCAGTGCCTTCATCAATTCCGGCCTGCTGTATCGCGGGTTGTGGCGCGACGGGGTAATCAGGCCCGCACCGGGTTGGAGCCGCTTCCTGCTGCGGGTCGGTGTGGCGGGCGGGGTGCTGGTGGTGGTCCTGCTGCAGACAGTCCCGCCGACCAGCGAATGGATCGAAGCGGAGTTCTGGACGCGTTGCCTGTGGCTGGCGGCGGCTGTGGCGGGTGGCGCGTGTGCCTACTTCGGCGCCTTGTTTGCGGTGGGCTTCCGGATGGGCGACATGCGCATGCAAAGCCGTGCCCCGACCTTATAATCCGGTCTTTTCCGGCGCGCCATCGTTCCATGCAAGTGTTTCGCCGCCCGCGACCGGGCGTCAGTGCAGTGTTGCCCGGGTGTGTTGCCACGATCGGTGTGTTCGATGGCTTTCACCTCGGGCATCAGCGCATCCTCGACCGGGTGCGCAGCGAGGCGCGGCGCCTGAAGCTGCCTTCCCTGGTGTTCAGTTTCGAACCGACCCCGCAGGAGGTGATGCAGCCCGACCGGGCGCCGACCCGCCTGATGCCTTTCCGTGACAAGGTGAGCTTCCTGCAGGCAGGCGGCATCGACTGTTTTTTCTGCCCGCCCTTCGATGCAGGCCTCAGGGATTGCCCGCCGGAAGCGTTCATCGATCGCCTGCTGGTTGGCACTCTTGCCGTGCGACATCTGGTGATCGGTGATGATTTCCGTTTCGGACGGGGCAGGGCCGGTAACATCGCGGACCTGGAGGCGGCCGGCCGGCGATACGGCTTTGGTGTGGAACAGCTTGGCAGCGTCATGGAGAATGGCCTGCGCGTGTCGAGTACCGCAGTCCGTGCCGCGCTGGCTGCTGGTAATCTGGCGCATGCCCGCGAGCTGCTGGGGCGGAACTACCGGATGAGCGGGCGTGTGGTTGCAGGCCGGCAGCTCGGGCGGCAACTCGGGTTCCCGACTGCGAACATACGGCTGCAGCGGCACCAGAGCCCGCTGGCCGGTATCTTTGCGGTGCGCGTGCATGGCCTCGGTGCGGAGCCGCGGGATGCGGTGGCAAGCCTCGGTACACGGCCGACGGTGGCCGGTATCGAACCGCTGCTGGAAGTGCATGTTTTCGACTTTGATGCGGACATCTACCGGCGGCGGATCGAGGTCGAGTTCGTTGCGCATCTGCGCAACGAGGAACGGTTTGCCGATATCGAGGCATTGCGCCGGCAGATGGAATGCGATGCGGCCGAAGCACGCCGCCTGTTGACAGGGACACCAACGTGAGCGACTACAAGGACACACTGAATCTGCCGCAGACCGGCTTCGCGATGAAGGCCGATCTTGCCGGGCGTGAGCCGCAGATGCTCGAGGACTGGGCCAGCCGGGACATCTATGCGCAGATCCGCAAGGCTGCGGCCGGGCGTCCGCGCTTCCTGCTGCTCGATGGTCCGCCCTACGCGAATGGCGATATCCACATCGGGCATGCCGTCAACAAGATCCTCAAGGACATCATCGTCAAGTCGAAGACGCTGTCCGGTTTCGATGCACCGTACATCCCGGGCTGGGATTGCCACGGACTGCCGATCGAACTGCAGGTCGAGAAGAAATTCGGCAAGGTCGGTGAAAAGCTCGCGCCGGGCGAGTTCCGCAAGGCCTGTCGCGACTATGCGTTGAGCCAGGTCGACAGCCAGCGCCGCGATTTCCGTCGCCTCGGCGTGCTCGGTGACTGGGAGCGGCCCTACCTCACGCTGGACCGGCGCTTCGAGGCCGAGCAGATCCGTGGTTTTGCAAGGATTGTGGCCAACGGGCACCTGCACCGGGGCTACAAGCCCGTGCACTGGTGCCTCGACTGCCGCTCGGCGCTGGCCGAGGCCGAAGTCGAATACATGGACAAGGGCTCGACCGCGATCGATGTCGGCTTTGCCGTGCTCGACAGCGGCGAGTTGCACCGCCGGGCCGGCCTCGATGGGTCGGCGCCGGTCATGGTGCCGATCTGGACCACGACCGCCTGGACGCTGCCCGCCAACCAGGCGGTGGCGCTCGGTGCCGGGATCGAGTACCGGCTGGTCGAGGCCGATCTCGGCAATGGCACGGTGCGGCTGGTGCTGGCCGCGGAACTGGCGGAGGCTGCGCTCGTCCGCTACGGCGCGAAGTCGGCAACGGTGCTGGCGAGCTTCAGTGGCCAGGTGCTCGAGGGACTCATGCTCCGGCATCCCTTCTATGCGCGCGAGGTGCCGGTGATCCTCGCCGACTACGTGACGCTCGATGCCGGTACCGGTGCCGTGCATACGGCGCCCGGTCACGGCCAGGACGACTATCAGTCGGGCCTGCGCTACAAGCTGCCGCTGGACAATCCGGTCGACGGACGCGGCATCTATGTGCCCGGTACCGCGCTGCTCGCCGGCCTGCACATCAAGGCGGCGGAAGAGCAGATCCTGGCGCTGTTGCGCGAAGCGGGCCGACTGCTCGCTGCGCAGAAATTCCAGCACAGTTATCCGCATTGCTGGCGGCACAAGACGCCGCTGATTTTCCGGGCGACGCCGCAGTGGTTTGTCAGCCTGGACCAGAACGGGCTGCGTGAATCGAGCCTGGCCGCGATCCGCAGCGTGCAGTGGATCCCGGACTGGGGGCAGCAGCGCATCGAGAACATGATCGTCGGGCGCCCCGACTGGTGCATCTCGCGGCAGCGTACCTGGGGCGTGCCGGTGCCGCTGTTCATCCATCGTGACAGCGGCGAACTGCATCCGGATACCCTGTCGCTGCTGGAAGAAGTGGCGCGGCGTATCGAAGCGCAGGGCATCGACGCCTGGTTCGACCTGGACCCGGCCGAACTGCTGGGTGCCGCTGCCGGTGACTACGACCGGGTCACGGACACGATGGACGTGTGGATGGACTCCGGCATGGTGCATCACTGCGTGGCCCGCAGTCATGCCGAAGTCGGGTTCCCGGCCGACCTGTACCTCGAAGGCTCGGACCAGCATCGCGGCTGGTTCCAGAGTTCATTGCTGACTGCCGTGGCCATGGAGGGCAGGGCGCCGTACCGGCAGGTGCTGACGCACGGCTTCACCGTGGATGACAAGGGCCGCAAGATGTCCAAGTCGCTCGGCAATGTCGTGGCGCCACAGCCGGTGGTCAACGCGCTCGGTGCCGACGTGCTGCGCCTCTGGGTCGCCTCCACGGATTACCGGGGCGAGATGAATGTCTCGCAGGAAATACTCAAGCGCATGGCGGACTCCTACCGCCGCATGCGCAACACGGCGCGCTTCCTGCTCGGCAACCTCCACGGCTTTGATCCGGCGGTCGACCAGGTGCCTGTGGCGGAACTGGTTGCGCTGGATCGCTGGGCGATTGGCCGGGCGACGGAACTGCAGCGCGAGATAACCGCGGCCTATGAGGCCTATGAGTTCCATCGCGTCTACCAGCAGTTGCACAACTTCTGCGTGGTCGATCTCGGTGCCTTTTACCTGGACGTGATCAAGGACCGCCTGTACACCACCGGCCGCAAGTCGCTGGCCCGGCGCTCGGCGCAGACGGCCATGTACCGCATCATCGAAGCGATGGTCCGCTGGCTGGCGCCGGTGCTGAGTTTCACGGCCGAAGAGATCTGGGCGCAGATGCCCGGTGAGCGCGGTGATTCGGTGTTCCTGTCGACCTGGCACCAGCTGCCGGCAGTGAGCGCCGCCGACGCCGGCGAGCTGGACTGGAAGGGCTTGCTGCGCGTGCGCGAAACCGCGGCCAGGGCACTTGAGGCGCTGCGCGTATCAGGTGCGATCGGTTCCGGCCTCGATGCGCAGCTCACGATATTTGCCGATGGCCGGCTGTATCAGGACATGCAGCGCCTCGGCGAGGAGCTGCGTTTCGTGTTCATCACCTCCGGTGCGGTGGTGCGTCCGGCCGGTGAGCGCAGCGAGTCGGCGCTGGCGGGTGAGGGCTTCTGGGTGCAGGCGGCGCCGGACAGTGACGACAAGTGCGTGCGGTGCTGGCATCGTTTGCCCGACACCGGCACGCATGCGGCCCATCCCGGATTGTGCGGCCGCTGCGTGACAAACGTCGATGGCCCCGGCGAAACCCGCCGTTACGTCTGAGCGAGCACGAGATGGAAGCTGCTACCGGATCCGGACGCGTCACATGGCGATGGCTGCTGCTCGCGGTCCTGGTGCTCGTCCTCGACCAGTGGACCAAGAAACTGGTCGTCGGGCATTTCGAGCTGTTCGAGCGGCTGCCGGTGATGCCGTATTTCGACCTGGTGCGCCTGCACAACACCGGCGCAGCCTTCAGTTTCCTCGCCAATGCCTCCGGCTGGCAGAACTGGTTCTTTGTGCTTACCGCCCTGCTCGTGAGCGGCGTGCTGCTCTGGTGGTTTTTCCAGCAACCCGCCGGACGGGTCGTGGTACCGCTCGGTCTCGTGCTGGTGCTGGGCGGTGCGATCGGCAATCTGGTCGACAGGCTGGCGCATGGATACGTGGTCGACTTCGTCCTGCTGTACTACGACCGCTGGTCGTTCCCGGCCTTCAATGTCGCCGACATGGGCATCACCGTCGGCGTGATCCTGCTGCTCTTCGACGGATTTTTTCTCGAGTCGCGCCGGTCGGCCTGAGCGGCCGGTGGCAGGCGTTGCATGGCGCTGCTGGGCGGTTCAGCGCCAGCAGAGACTGGTGATCGCCGGATCGCTGTTCCCGTCTGAATCGCTGGCCGTCCGCTCGCCGCTCTGGTTGATGCCGAGGGACCGGCAGTCATCGTCATCGCGCTGCGGTCCGTCGGCGCGGGCAGTGGCCGTGGCGCCATAGCCGGCCACCGCACCGTCTTCGGCCGCTGCAACCGCAAGCGCATAGAAGCCGCGCTCCGTCCCGCTGATCCCGAGACCCGCAGGTGGCGGATCGGCAAGTTCATCGGCAGTGGTCGCATAACGGTTGTTCTGCAGGTAAAAACGCTCCTGTGCGGCTGACAGGCGCAGCAGGGCAGCCGTGGCGTCGATTCGGTTGGCCCTGCGGATGTATTGCCGGTAGCCGGCGATGCTGGCACTGGCCAGGATCGCCATGATCACCATGACGATCATCAGTTCGATGAGCGTGAAGCCCCGTTCGCGCACCGCCTACCGGCTCTCGTCCTGGAACCAGTAGGTACGCCGGACCGGGGAGGACCGGCCAAGCCCCAGTTCATCGCCAGCCAGGCACTCGGGCCCGACGCAGATCATGGTTTCCCGGTCCTCGCCGAAGACGCGGTTGATGTTGATGACGGGGATGCCGGAGCGCAGTTCGCGGAAGCGGTCACTGATGGTGAGTGGCTCCAGTTCTTCCGGCCGGTCCGGGTCGAGGAGCGGCCTGCCATCGAAGCTGCTGATCGCGTAAAGACGGTTGATGCCGGTGCCGGCCGAGCATTCGTTGGCCGTCTCACCGGGAGTGAAGCTGGTGAAGAACACGGTATTTTCCAGAGTCAGAGATTCGCCCAGCACTTTCTCGCCAGCGCCCTGGTTGAGCCGCAGGCGCCAGCCGGGGGTGCTGAAGGGCAGGGTCGGTGAGGGATCATCAGTGATGTCGGTCAACTGGTCGATGGAAAGCGGCGTGTCCGGATACGCTGCCGTGTCGATCACCCCGTAGGCATTGAAATCGCGGATCGAGAAGAACTGCTCGCTGATCGCGGTGTCGAGCGGGTGGCCCCGGTAGCCGGAACCGATGTTCAGCAGGATCACCAGTTTCCGGTTGATGACCGTCGGCACGACATCCGGTGCCGCGTAGAATCGGCGCAGGTCGGCGGCAGTGGCATCCGGCGCTGCTGCGGCGCCACCGAGCGAGGCCAGCACACCGCCTTCGACCAGGTCGCTCCGGGAGCGTCCGTTGACGATATCGAAGCGCCAGATTCGTCCGCCCATGTCGCCGACATACATCCGGTCGGCAAGGCCGTCGCCATTCAGGTCGAGCGGGCGCACCGGTGCCGGTATGGAGTGCTGCATGTCATCCAGTTGCAGGGGGTGGTCATGCACCGCGTCGGGGTGGCCTGCGCTCCAGATATATTCGCCGCTGAGCAGGTCTACCATGTAGACCGCGTTGCCCTGGGTGTCGATGCGGTAGTTGCGGTTGTCCTGGCCCGCGTCGTAACCACCGCCGAATACCACGACGTTCCTGACTGCGCCGTCGATGCGGACGCGTGCGGCAACCGGTGTCGACCAGGTCTGGCCGAGGTCGGCAAAGGCCGGATCACTGCTGCTGATCTCCCACAACAGGCGCGGTGCATCCCGCGCGGTGACGTCTACCGCAAAGACTCCATCACCACCGCGTCCCATGCCGAACAGCAGGATGGCGCGTTCCTCGCCGCCCAGGCCGGGCCGCCCGTCATCATTGAGTATGACCAGGCTGAGTTCGCCATCCAGGCGATAGTGTTTGCTTGCGCTTTCCTCGTTGAGATATAGCGGGTAAAGGCTGGCCAGCAGCCTCGCCGGCAGGAAGGCCCAGAGTTCCTCGCCGGTCTGGCTGTCAAAGGCATGCAGGAAGCCGTCGTTGGTGGGCAGGAAGACGCTGGCGACCGGGTTGTCCTCCGTGCCGCTGTAGAGCAGGGGCAGTGGTTGCACGTGCAGGGCATCACCCATGTCGCGGCGGGTTTCGGCTCTTCGTCATTTCGTGTGGAACCCAACAGTCACAATGACTCCTGGTCGTC
>JAHDYM010000082.1 GCA_023383705.1 Gammaproteobacteria bacterium
GAACTCATTGTCAGTAGGCCTAACGCCTTAGCTCACCGGCGCATAGCGGCTGGCGGGCGGCTTGCTCTTGCAAGCCGCGTGACAGACGCGCAATGCGACCGGTGGAGCGATTGGTTAGCCATCACGCGCCACCGGCATTGCCACGGCGTGCTCTTCGTATTCAATTTCAAGAGGCTGGAACTTGGAGTAAAGCCAAAGGCCGAAGGCTGCGGCGCTACCAAATATTGCCGTCCCGAGTAATGCGAACAGAACGCCCAGCAGGGGGCCAACGACCAGGGCCCTGGCGCCGGAGACGGGTTGGCCATTCCAATTGAGAGTCATGAGATCAACTGAGGCGAGCAGGCCAAATACGATACAGATCGGTATGCAACCGGACGCCAGGCCGATAGCCAGAATCTTGTAGATGTTTCCGGTACGAAGCCGCTTTACTACGAGCGTTTGCATGACATGGCCTGATGGCTAACGCCAGTCATCACGCGCGCGCATCTTGGCGCGTCGCGTGGATGGCCTTGTTATGCCGCATGCTGGTGGTCCTCCTCCCAACCGGGAAACACCAGTACGGCGGGATGGCACTTGAGCGCACGAGCAAGAACCTTCGCGCGCTCGACCCCAAGGCTGACGCGATCATTCTCGATCGCCGAAATCGTGGCTTGAGGAATTTTCGTGAGTCGAGCCAGCTGATTCTGACTGAGCTCCTGAAGCTCACGAATAATTCGCACGGACTCACCAACTGACACGGCTACGCGGCGCCTGGCTGGACGAAACTGGCTCATTTACGACCTCCGATAATCATGGGCTGTCACTGCAACTACCTGAAAAAGTTGATCTGCAGCAACCACCCGATAAATCACCCGATACTGAATTCCCAAGCGAGATGATCGATGGCCCTTCCACTTTCCCGAAAGCGCCTCGTCATGGAATCCCTTGATAAGGCGTAACCCCGGCGGACCGGATAGGGATGTTATGTCCAGCCACTTTTCATAGCGTTTCAGTACGTCCGGCGGCGCGGCATCAAGCTGCTTCTCGACTCTCCGGTGCTCGTCGACGCGCCACATGCCTTACAGTATCTATACCATATATAGCATGTCAAGCCAGAGATCCTGTGCGGCATAACTACATGTAGACGGCTGAAACAAAACCGGACAAAACCCGTCGTTCACGTCCGATATGCAGGTCGAGACGATGGCAGGTTCCTGTTCTCATTGAGAGCCTCCGGAAGTTAGGCGGCTGAAATGATGGCGGAGATAGGCAGCAGCCCCACCCTGGCAACCGGGGTTCTGCCGCAGCGAATCATTCTGGTCCCGTCTGGAAGTCCGGCACAAGAGGACAAGGCCCTTGATCAGTCATCTCAACCGGATCCCACAGGGCATGGTTGCATTGACCAACACCGCACGGCTACCTATATTTGGTATTCATTGGTATCGAGGGCTGTCCATGGCGAAGAACACGAGCATCAGTCTTGGCGACCACTTCGAGGGGTTTATCAGTCACCAGATCGAGGCGGGCAGATTTGGTTCGGCCAGCGAAGTGGTGCGAGCCGGACTGCGTTTGCTGGAAGACAACGAAAACAAAATGGCCGCGCTTCGCCGCATGCTGGCCGAGGGCGAACAAAGCGGCCGCGCCGAATACAACTACAAGGCGTTTCTTGCCGAATTGGACAACCGCGATTGACGAAGGCGTTTGTTCTCACGCGAAAGGCAGTAGCCGACCTGAAGGCAATCGCCATCTACACGGAAGAACGCTGGGGCAGAGACCAACGTAACTGGTACATCAAGCAGCTTGACGATGCCTTCCGGCTCCTGGCCGGCACTCCGCTCGCCGGCAAAGACTGCACCGACCTCAGGAGCGGCTACCGGAAATTTCCTCAAGGCAGCCACATAATCTTCTACCGAAGTGGTGCCGACGGCATCATTGAAATCGTGCGGATCTTGCACAAGAACATGGACGTGGCAGCGACACTGACGGGCGATTGATAAACCCCAAGCGCAGCCTGCACTACACCGCCCCCACCACCCTTTCCCCGATCAACCTGATCGACTCCGCCGGATCCGCATACAACCGCAAGGCGATGCTGCCGAGTCCGGCAGCGCGCAGTTTGCGCAGCTTGTCGAGCACCGGTTCTAGATCGTCTGGTGAGCCGGACAGGGTGAGTTTGTCGACCATCCTGTCGAGCACGCGGTCGGGCACGCCATCGACGAGATGGCTGCCGGCGGCAAAGGCTCTGGCAAAGGCAGCCTCGCTGGCCATGACCAGCTCGACCTCGGCAGGCTCGAGGAATTCGGCCAGCAGCCAGGGCCGGAAGATGCCCCGCAACAGCAGCCAGCGACGCGCCTCATGCAGGGCCTGCTGGCGATCGCGGTAGACGTGCCAGGCGGTGAATACATTGGTGCTGAATGCGGGCCGCTGGCGGCCGTGTGCGGCCAGCGCCGCATCGAGCGTGGCGATGGCCTGTGCAGCCGGACCGGGCGGCATGTCGCTCATCATGATGCCGTCGGCACAGCCGGCCGCCATGCGCAGCATCTGCTGCTGGCTGGCACCCACAGCGATGGCCGGCGGCGCTGACTCGAGCCAGCGCAGTTGCAGGTTGCGGACGCGGAACAGTTCGCCCGCGTAACTGATGCGCTCGCCGCTGGCGGCGGCGCGGATGATCTCGACGCACTCGCGCACCGCACGCACGCGCCGCGCGGGGCGGATATCCAGCGCCTGCAGCGCTTCCCCGCCGCCGCCGATGACGATCTGCGCGCGGCCCTGGGCCATCTCGTTGAGCGTGAGCAGTGCCGAGGCGATCTTCACCGGGTGCACGTCGAAGGGATTGACGGCGATGGGACCGAGACGGATGCCCGAGGTACTCTGCGCGAGCAGCGCGAGGTTGGCGAAGGGATCGCGGCCATCGAGCAGGCTCGACACCCACACGCCATGGATGCCAGCGCGTTCGGCGAGCTGGCCGAGTTCGGCCAGTTCCCGCGCTTTGGCGCGCGCATCCAGAATCACATCGATCTGCACCGAGAAATGCTCCTGCGGGTTGTCGTGTTCAGAGCAACTCACCGGCGATGAGTCGCAGCGCTTCGACCGAAGCCTGGGCCAGCAGCATCGAACCGATTTCGCCGCGCGCACCGGCCGCCTTCCACACCGACAGGCGTTCGCGGATGCGTGCCGCCGGCCCGACCAGCGCGATGGCATCGACCAGCCGGTCGGGCACCGCAGCTTCCGCCTCGTCCTTGCGACCCGCCAGGTACAGCGTCTGGATCTGCGCGGCCTCGGCTTCGTAGCCCATGCGCCGCGCATAGTCGGTGTAAAAGTTCTTCTGGCGCGGACCCATGCCACCGATGTAGAGCGCGAGATGCGCACGCACCGGTGCGCGACAGGCATCGAGGTCATCGCCCAGCACCACCGGCACGAAGGGCGCGACATCGAAGTCAGCGCGCGGCTGCCCACCGGCACGCTTCGCAAAGCCGGCGGCCAGATGCGGGCCGATCAGATCGAAACGCTCCGGATCCATCCAGATCGGAAACACGCCATCGGCGATCTCGGCCGCGGTACTCAGGCCAGCCGGCGTGACTGCCGCCGTGTAGATACGCAGCTGCCGGTCGGCATGCAGGATGCTCTGCATCGGCCGGCCGAGGCCGGTGCCATCGGGCCCTTTATAAGGAATCTGGTAGTGGAAACCTGCGTGCTGCAGCGGCGCCTCGCGGCTGGCGATCTGGCGGATGATGTCGATGTATTCGCGGGTGCGGGTCATCGGCCGCCCGTAGGGCACGCCGTACCAGCCCTCCACCACGCGCGGCCCGGACGGGCCGATGCCGAGCAGGAAGCGTCCGCCCGACAGCGCATTGAGCGTCATGGCGGTCATCGCGGCACAGGTGGGCGTGCGCGCCGGCATCTGCATGATGGCGGTACCGACGCGGATGCGCGTGGTGCGCGCCAGGATCCAGCTGGCCACCGACACGGCATCGCTGCCGTAGGCTTCGGAGGTCCACACGGAGTCGTAACCGAGCTGCTCGGCAACGAGGATCTGCTCCATCGGCACATTCAGCGCCGATGGCGAGTATCCGGCCACCACACCAAGTCGCATGCGGGTTCTCCGGGAGTACCGCTCCCCGGCGCAGTATAGGCGGAGATTCAGGACCGTGGATTCAGGCCTGCTGGCGGCGGGCGTGGCTGCCGGTGCGGTATTCCTCGAGCAGGCCGGCCAGTTCGTCGCGTTCGCGCTGCAGGTCGAGCATCTGGGTGTTGGTCAGCGCCGTGCCGGACTCGGCCACTTCCAGCTCGGTGCGCGCATCGCGGAGATCCAGGCTGAGCCGCGACAGCTCTTCGGTACGTCCGTCCAGATCGGCGAGCAGCGCTTCCTGGCGCAGGGCTGCTTCCTTCAGTTCGGCCTGCAGGCTCTCGATCTGCGCCTCGCGCTCGGCCACCCGCTCGCGCAGCGCGTCGATCTCGGCCTTGCCGGCCTTGGCCGCGTTCAGGAACTGCTCGCGCTCGACGCGCCCCTGGTCGACGAGCCGCTGCGTGACACGCAGCTCTTCGAGCAGGCTCTTGATCTTCTTGTCGGCCTCGGGCGCGACCTCGGCCGGTTTGCTCGCACCCGGGAAAGCCGGCGCACGCGAATCGCTGCCGAACAGGCTTTCCTTGAGCGGACCTTCCCCGGAGCGCATGAGGATGAAGGCGACGGCGATGCCGCTCAGTACCAGGCCGAACAGCAGGCCGATGCCGATGAGACCGAGATAAGCCATCAGTAATCAACCAGCAGATCGCGGCGCAGGCCGGAACGTTCAGGATCGCGGGACTTCATATCCAGCTCGCGCCGGAGCGCTTCCACCAGCGTGTTCAGGTCGTCGCGCTCGCGGGTGAGCCTCTCGATCTGGTCGATGACCACATCCGAGCCCACCTGGCTCACGTCCAGCTCGGTCTTCACATCCCGCAGCTGCACGTGCGTGCGCACCATTTCCTCGGCACGATCGGCCAGTTCCTTGCGCAGCTGCGCGGTCTTGCGACACTCGTGCTGCATCTCGGCCGTAAGCTTGTGTACCAGTTCGTGATGGCGCGCGGATTCTTCGCGAAGGGTAGCCAGTTCGGCTTCCGCGGTTTCGAGTTGTTCGGCCAGCTCGCGGCGCTCGTTGACCGCGTCATCCGCAGCGCGCTGCGCAACACGCAGATCCGCTTCGAGGCCGCGCATGCGGTGATGGAGCGCATCGATCGAGCCGCCGGCACGGCGCCCGCCCCGCCAGACCTTGGCGGCAATGGCGAACACCAGGCTGGCCGCAAGTGCCGCCAGCAGGCCGAGGCTGATCAGGGTCCAGTCCAACATAAGCGGAAGCCTAGCGGCTGGCCGCCGCCCGCGGCCATGCGCCAGTTCTCACAACGCCCCGGCGATGCGCCGGAAACCGGAGCTACTTCACGGGCAAAGCGTAGGCGAGCACATAGTCATCGACGCCCTTGGCGTCATACCAGGAGTGCCCGCCGGCGGCAAACACCACGTACTGCCGACCATCGACCTCGTAGGTCATCGGCGTGGCCATCGCCGAAGTCGGCGCCTGCATCTCCCACAACTCCTTGCCGGTCTCGATGTCGTAGGCATGCACGCGGTTGTCGGGCGTGGCGCCGATGAAAATCAGGCCACTGGCGGTAACGATCGGCCCGCCAGCCGAGGGACCGCCGAGATCGAGCGGAATCGGGAAAGGCATCAGCTTGTCGAGTCGCCCGAAGGGAATCTTCCAGCGTATGTCACCGCTGACCATGTCGACGGCCACCAGCATGTTCCACGGCGGCGCGGTGCACGGCGTGAACGACGGCGACATCAGCGGCCCCTGCTTCACGCCGTAGGGCGTGTCACCGAGATAGCCCGGCGCCTGCATCGGCGCGCCTGCCTCGGGCCGCTTGGCAAACTCCGGATCGACCTCGGCCCTGGGCAGCAGCTTCACGTAGTAGGGAATCTGCGACACCGGCGTGATGAGCAGGTTGCGCTGCGGATCGTAGGCACCGCCGCCCCAGTTCGAGCCGCCGCCGGGCTGCGGATAGAGGATCGTGCCGGTGCTCATGATCGGCTCGTAGTGGCCGCCGTGGCGCATCGATTCGATCTTCTTGCGACAGGCCATCTTGTCGAAGATCGTGAAGCCCCAGGCATCGTCCGGTGAAATCGTGTTGCGCACGAGCACCGGCGGTTTGACCGGGAAAGGCTGGGTCGGCGACAGCTGCTCGCCGGGGATGTCCGTGTCGGTCGGCACCGGCCGTTCCTCGATCGGGAACAGCGGTTCGCCGGTCTCGCGATTGAAGGCGAACACCATGCCGGTCTTCACGAGCTGGATCACCGAGGGCACCTTGCGGCCGTCGCGGTCGATGTCGGTGAGTATCGGTGTCGAACCGACATCGCGGTCCCAGACATCGTGGTGCAGTGTCTGAAAATGCCAGACCACCTCGCCGGTCGAGCCACGCAGGGCGATGATCGAGTTCGCATGGTTGTTGTTGCCCGGCCGGTGCACGCCCCAGTAGTTGGGTGCCGGGCCGGCGGTCGGCACGAACAGCAGGTCGCGCGGACTGTCGGCCGACATCGGCACCCAGGTATTCGCGCCACCCACGTTCTGCGGCGTCGGCGTGAGGCCGGTGGCGGCATCGCGCACCAGCGGATCGAAGGTCCAGCGCAGTTCACCGCTGCGCGCATCAAAGCCGCGTATGGCGCCATTCACCGACGACGCACTCTTGAACTTGTTGGAGAACGAGGACACGGCAACCACGTCGCGCACGACCGTCGGCGGCGAAACGAGCTGGGTGAGTTGCGTGCCATCGGCCGGCACCAGCGAGCGCAGCAGGACATCGACATCCACCTGCCCCCGCACGCCGAAACCGCCGCACAGCTTGCCGTCCCGCGCATCCATGGCGATCAGGCGCTTGTCGGCCGTGGCGAGGAACAGGCGGTGGGCACAGGCAGCGCCGGCCGGCGCTGCGCTGTCCGCCCAGTAGGCAACGCCCTTGCACTTGAAGCGCCCGGCATAGGGCGTCTTGTCGATCTGCGGATCCATGATCCAGCGTTCCTTGCCGCTGGCCGGATCGAGGGCGATCACCTTGCCGAAGGGATCGCAGATCACCAGGTGTGCGCCGGCCGCCGCGGGCAACAGCGTCGGCGTGGCCTGGAAATCGATCATGGATTTCAGCGACGGGTTGGCGGCAACGGCACCCGTCCGGTACTGCCAGGCGAGTTCCAGCTTGCCGACATTCTCGCGGTTGATCTGTTGCAGCGGGGAGTAGCGGCTGCCGCCCTCGTCACCGCCGTAATAGGCCCAGCCCTCGGCGCCAGCCACCGTGAGCTTGAGGCCCAGGCTCAGGCCAAGGGCGAGGATGACGGGAATGCGCGTATACATATTGATGTGCTCCAGCCCGGACGATCGGGTTCAGTCAGTTGGCAGCCGGACGCCGGGCGCCGCGACCGGCACCGCGATCGGCCGCCAGGCAAAGCGCTCGGTGATCTGCATGAGGGGCAAGCCGGCCACCGTGACGCGGTAGCTGCGGCTCAGGAAATCGCCATCGGTCAGGGCGGCCACCGCCTCGGGCAGCGACCGCAGTTGTTCGCGACCACACCAGAGCCCCTCGCGCCGACTCTCCAGCCCGCTGGCCAGCAGGATCTGGCCCAGCCCCACGGCGCCGGCCTCGAGCGCGCCACGCATCGCCGGCGGCAGGCGGGCGGTATTGATCCGCGACTCGGCAAAGGCAAAGAAACCACGGCTGCGCGCCCCGCTCAGCAACACCGCCCGCTCGGTCAGCGTTGCACCGGCCGGCAGTTCCAGCCAGCGATCGGGAGCATCGAGCAGTTGCGGTCGCTGCCAGAGGCGCGTGACCAGCACCGGTTCCAGCGCCCAGGCCTCCAGGAAGGTGGTCACGGTGCCATCGATCACCATCAGCGCCCGTTGCAAAGGCGTCAATTCGGCCGCACTGACCGACTCGAGACCGGCAGGCCGCTCGGCCTGGGCCAGAAAAAATCCGGCGAACGGATCAAAGCACTCCGGCTCTGACTGCGACTGCTGGTTCATCGCGGTTGATGCATCCCACTGGAGGTGGCCAGTATAGTGGCCCGGCGCATGTTGACGCCTATTTGACCGGCCGTATACTGGCCGGAGACCACGATGTGAACACCGGGTCAGTCGGGGCACGTTTCTCCCGCCCACCAGTGCCATTATTCAGCAAGAATTCTGCCGAGGAGTCTGTGTGATGAAGCGTTTCCTGATACCCCTTGCCGTGGGCCTGGCCAGTGCGCCGGCCATGGCCGCCAACGAATACAGCGTATGGAATGCAGGAGCCGCAGCAACGTTCGCCGACTACAGCTTCGACGACAACTCGGTAGAGGACAGCACCGTCGGCCTGAAGCTCTTCGGTGGCTACCGCATCAACAAGTGGTTTGGGCTGGAAGCCGCCTATCACAGCTTTGGTGACTTCTCCGAGGCACCGCCTTCGCCGGCACCGGCCGTCGACGTCAACCTCGACGGCTACAGCGGATCGGTCCTGCTCTACGCGCCTTTCGACAGCGAGGACATCGATGTCTTTGCCAAGGCTGGTTACTACAACTTCGACCAGGAACTCGACCTCAATAACGTGCAGGTCGATTCCAACTCGCCGGACGGCCTCCTGCTTGGCGCCGGCCTGATCGTGAATGTCAGCAAGCAGTTTGCCTTCCGCGCCGAGGGCGAGTGGTTTGACATCGATGACGGTGAACTCTGGGCCATCAACCTCGGTGCAGAGTACCGCTTCGGGCGTGTGACCAAGGCTGCTGCGCCGGTAGCCGTCGCCGCACCGGTCGCCGTGGCCGCACCGGTCGCCGTGGCCGCACCGGTAGTCGTGGCCGCCCCCGTGGTCAAGGACAGCGACGGCGATGGCGTGAACGATGATGCCGACCAGTGCCCGGATACCCCGGCCGGCGCGAAGGTCGATGCGCGCGGTTGCGAGGAACAACTGATCCTGCGCGGTGTGAACTTCGACTTCGACTCGGCAGTGCTCACCCCCACCGACATCCAGATCCTGGACTCGGTGGCCGACATCCTCGCCAAGCGCCCGAACTTCAATATCGAGGTGATTGGCCACACCGACAGCCGCGGCAACGATGACTACAACCTCCGCCTGTCGCAGCGGCGTGCCGAGGCGGTACGCGACCACCTGATCGAAAGGGGCACGCCGGCCGAGCGGCTCACGGCCATCGGCCTTGGCGAAGCCGAGCCGATCGGCGACAACGATACTGACGAGGGCCGCGCGCTGAATCGCCGCGTGACGCTCCAGTTCACTGAACAGGCCGGGGAATGAGGCACACATCCATGAAACGCACGGCATCGGTTGCGCTGCTCGGCCTGGTTTCCATGGCTGCACAGGCCGGTCCGGCTGACCCGGGGCTGCTGGTCGGCGTATCCGGCATGCTGACCAGCTACGAGATCGATGGCGATGTGTTCGATGACGAGGCGGTGGGCGCCAAGCTCAGCGTGCAGTACCGCATCAACAAGTACATCGGCATCGAGGGCTCCTGGCTCGACTCCGGCAGTTTCAGCGAAGACACCAACCCGGCCAATCCCGGCGGCGGCGTGGACATCGATCTTGACGGCATGACCATCCAGGCCATCGGCTACCTGCCCCTGGCATCCGAAGACATCCAGCTGTATGGCAAGGCCGGCATCTACGACTTCGAGCAGGACCTCGATACCGACACCGGATCGAGCAGCCGCGGCGCCAACGGACTCACGCTCGGCGCCGGTACGCAGATCGCCGTATCCAGCAATGTCAGCCTGCGCCTCGAAGGCGACTGGTTCGACCTGGATGGCGGCGAGTTCTGGACGGTCAGCCTCGGCGTCAACTATCACTTCGGTCCGCTCTGACCCGGAACAGCGCGGGGTGCGTCCTGCACCCCTGCGCTGCCCTTTTCTTTTCAGGACTGCACTGATTCGTCGGCGAGCGCCACGATTGCCTTGCCGAGGTTCTCGCCGCGCATGAGCCGGGCAAAGTGCGCACCGGTCGCCGCAATGCCGTTGGCGCAGTCCTCACGGTAGCGGATCCTGCCATCGGCGATCCGCGGCGCAACGAAATCCACGAACTGCGCGCGACAGTGCTCGAAATCCGTGACCACCAGACCCTTCATCACCGCGCGCTTGATGATCGGCAAGGCAAGATCCAGCGGCTTTGAAAGCGCCGGATCGTTGTAGCGCTCCATCAGGCCGCACAGGATCACCGTGCCGTAGTTCTTCAGCACGGTGAAGGCATCGGCCAGCATCTGGCCACCAACATTGTCGTGGTAGATATCGGCACCATCGGGCAGTGCCGCTGCCAGCGTCGGCAGGAAATCAGCCGACCGGTAATTGATGCAGGCGCTGAAACCGAGGTCGCGGACGAAAGCGCACTTCTCGTCGGAGCCGGCAATGCCCACCGCGTGCGCACCGCGCTGGATCGCGAGCTGGCCGACCATCGAACCGACCGGACCGAGCGCCGCCGAGACCAGCACTACCTGTCCGGGCTGCACGTCGGCAAGTTCCACCACGCTGGCCCACGCGGTCAGGCCCGGCATGCCCAGCACACCGAGCCAGGCCGACAGCGGCGCGCGGCTGCGATCCAGCACTTCGGTCTGCTCGCCGGACGACAGCGCGTACTCCTGCCAGCCACCGAAATGCCGCACGTAGTCGCCCTCGCGAAAGGCCGGATGGCGTGAGCGCAGCACCTGGCCGACCGTCTCGGCCATCGGCATGTCACCGGCACCGAGCGGTTGCCGGCTGGCCATGTGCCGACCCGCGATTGCCGAACGCTGGTAGGGATCCAGCGAGAGCCAGACATGCCGGACCAGCAACTCGCCCGGCCCCGGCTCGGGGACCGGCACGGCCTGTACCCGGAAATCGTCGGCACGCGGCACGCCGGACAACGGCCTCGCCAGCACGACCTGATGATTCTTCTGCTGCATGGGCTGGCGATCTTAACCCGGCACTGCGCCCGCAGACCGGTCATGGACTCAAGATTGCCACCGGCGAACCCGGCCAGTGCGCAGCAGCTTCCGTTAGACTGTGCCCACCGCTGAATCCGCAGCAAACCATCCCGGTTCAATTTCCCCGAGGAGCCCAGAGCATGGCCGTCATTCCGTTCGAGACAAAGATCGATTTCATGAATCCCCGGTGGAACCGGGACAGCTGGGCCCGCATCCAGGGCGACATGGATTCGGAGAAACAGCGCTTCAGCCACTGCAGCGGCGTGATCCTCGGCGTAAGGCCGGGTGAGGCACTCAAGCCCCTGCTGGGCTTCCAGACCTTCCTGGCCACCCGCCTCGTGCCGCTGCCCGATGGCAACATCCGCCGCCTGAACAAGGAAGTGATCTTCTATACCAACCTCAACCGGCTCAACCAGCCGGGCGACATCATCGAGGAGTACAAGAACCCCTACACGGGCGAGACCGTCAAGGTGGTGCACGCCATCAACGACCCCTTCAACTACACGATCAGCGACACGCTGATCCTGGCCCCTGAAGACTTCCCCGGCGACCGCAGCAAGCTGCCGAAGATCCCGCTGATCTTCCCCTGGCAGAAGCTCA
>JAHDYM010000083.1 GCA_023383705.1 Gammaproteobacteria bacterium
TCGAAGGGATCATCGCCATCGCCGAAGGCGAGAACCCGCGCAACCTCGAAGCCAAACTGAAGGGGTTCGCCGGCTGAGGCCGGTACCGCACAGCCATGGCCAGGAAACGCGAGCACGAGGACCACATCAACCACGAGGCATGGGCCATACCCTACGGCGACCTCGTGACCCTGCTGCTGGCGTTCTTCGTGGTCATGTACGCGACATCGTCGGTGAATGAGGGCAAGTACAAGGTTTTGTCCGATTCACTGAACGCGGCGTTTCGGGGCGCACCGCGCACCATGGAACCGATCCCGGTCGGCGACAGGCCTTCGAAGGCCAAGGACGATGACACGGTTACCGGCATAAAGCCCGGCCAGGTGATGAAGCTGGAGAGCCAAAGACCGGTTGACCCGGTGCCCAGCGTGGAAGACCTCACCCTGCAGGGTCATCTGCAGAAGATGAGCGAGGACCTGGAAACGGCGATGCAGGAACTCATAGAGCAGGAAATGATCCGTATCGAGCGGACACCATTCTGGGTCGAGGTGGAGATCAAGGCCGACATCCTGTTTCCCAGCGGCAGCGCCGAGATCGGGACGCCGGCACTGGCCGTGCTCGACCGCATCGCCGTCATCCTTGCCGAACGCCCCTACCCGATCCGCATCGAGGGCCATACCGACACGCGGCCGATCAGGACCAGCCAGTTCCCGTCGAACTGGGAGCTGTCAGCGGCACGCGCTGCGCGCATCGTGCGGCTCTTCGAAGGCCACGGCATCAGCCCCGGCCGCATGGTCGTTGCCGGCCTCAGCGAGAACCGGCCGCTGGCAGACAACACGACCGAGGAAGGCCGCAACCGCAATCGCCGCGTCACCATCGTCATCCTTGGCAAGCCACCTGCCGAGAACGACCCGATGCCCGGTGGCATCACCGCCGAAGCTGTTGCCGCGCCGGTGGCAGCGGAGCCGGTTGTGGAGGCTGCACCATGAGCTCCGTGGACCGCGTCAGCGCCGGACTGCCACCGCGACAGATCGAACGCATCACCGACAGGCGCCGCCAGCCCGAACAGAAGCAGCGCGAGCGCCGTGAACAAAGGGAGTCGCCGGAGAAGAGCTCCGACGGCCGCGATCACATCATCGACGAACTTGCCTGAAGGAAATCAGACCATGGCTGTTTTCGACACACTTGAACCAGGCGGTCTCGCTGCCGGACTCATCGAGCCGGGCCTGCTGGGCGACTTCCTGGCCGGGACCGTCACCGTGCACCCGGCCGCAATACTGGCCGGCAGCCTGCTTGCGCTGCTCGCAATATCCACCCTGGCGATCGCCACCTTCCGGCAGAAGCGCCAGCTCAGCTCGCTGACAGCCCGCAACAACGAGGCGATGGAACGGCTGCAGGCCATCGAGATCCTGCTGGCCAATTCGACCAGCGAGGCCAGCCTGCTGCGCCAGCGCGTCGAACAGCTGGGCGTGCGCCAGGAAAGCACCCTGGGCAGCAGCGCGAAGACCAGCCTCCGTCAGGCCATTGCCCTGTCCAGGCATGGTGCGACCACGCGCCAGCTGATCGATACCTGCGAACTGAGTCAAGGCGAGGCACACCTGATTCAGACACTCTACGGGCAGCCGGCAGGCGCGCCGGTGGCAGAGGAACTGCACTGACCGGACAGGCCCGTTGATGCGGGACCAGACCATTCACAGAGACAGCCAAGCACACATACGCGGGAGTTACGACGATGAGCCAGGTTCCTGAACACATACTGCAGCGGCTGCGCACCTGCACCAGCTTCCCGACACCGCCTGCAGTGGCGATGCAGGTGCT
This sequence comes from Gammaproteobacteria bacterium, assembly GCA_023383705.1. Taxonomy (GTDB): domain Bacteria; phylum Pseudomonadota; class Gammaproteobacteria; order Steroidobacterales; genus SHZI01. The sequence goes on from JAHDYM010000083.1 coordinate 1,795, forward strand.
GCAACTGGCCCAGAACCCGGACCTCGACCTCGGCAAGGTTGCAGATGCGGTTAGCGCCGACCCCGCCATCGCCGCCAAGGTGATGCGCATCGCCAACTCGGCGATGTACTCGCGCCGCCGCCAGAGCACCAACCTGCGCCAGGCGCTGATCGTGCTTGGACTCAATGCCACGCTGACACTGGCGCTCAGCTTCACGCTGGTCTCGACACTGAAACGGGCCAACACCCAGGGCTTTGACTTCAATGCCTACTGGCGACGTGCCATCCTGTCCTCCGCGTGGGGCAAACTGCTGGCCAGTGAAACCGGCCGCCGGGATGCCGAGGAGATCTTCCTGGCTGCCCTGCTGCAGGACCTGGGCATGCTGGTGATCGACAAGATCTGGCCCGAGGTCTACGAGGGAATCACGCCATTCAAGATCGACCACAGCCGGATCTGCCAGCACGAACAGAACTGCATCGGCACGGACCACCGCTCGATCGGCGCAGCATTGCTGCGGATCTGGAACATGCCGGAAAGCCTGGCGCGCACCGTGCAGCACAGCCATGATCCGAGCGCTGCCGGCGTGGATGGCAATGACAAGGCGTTTGTACGCGCAGTCGCCATGTCGGGTGAACTGAGCGACGTATGGCTCGGCTCGCACAACGAGGTCGCCCTGCGCCGCGTCGGACAGCAGGCTCACCGTTACCTGGGCATCCAGCCCAACCGGCTCGGGGAACTGTTCGCCTCGGTACGCGAACAGCTGCCAGTCGCCGAGGAACTGTTCCAGATGGAACTGTTCGACAGCTCGCAGCTGCAGGACATCAGCGACGCCGCGCAGGAAATCCTGATCGTCCGCAACCTCTACCAGATCAATGCCAGCGAGGAATTCCAGCAGGAGAAGCGGGCACTCGAGCAGGAGCACCGCAAGCTCCGGACGGAGACCACCCGCGACGTCCTTACCAGCGCCTACAACCGGCGCCACTTCGAAAAGCGCCTGGGCGAGGAATTTGCGGTCTGCGCAGAACGCGGTTATGGCTGGCCGCTGTCACTGATCTTCATCGACCTGGACAAGTTCAAGGAGGTCAACGACGGCTACGGGCACCAGGCTGGCGACGCCATACTGAAGACGGTCGCCGACCTGCTGCGGGAAAACACGCGCGACACCGATACCGTCGCCCGTTATGGTGGCGACGAGTTCGTGCTGCTGTTGCCGGGCGTCGATGCCGAGCAGGTCAACAGTGTTGCCGACCGGATCTGCGCCGAAGTACGTGACCGCAAGGCCACCATCGTCGAGGGCAAGCAGGTGGGCATCACCCTGTCCCTGGGCGTTGCCACCTGCAATGCGGAAAACCAGTTTGCAAGCAGCGAGGCACTGCTGGCAGCGGCCGACTCGGCGCTTTACAAATCGAAGCGCAGCGGCCGGGACCGGTACACGCTGTACAAGTCTGCAGCAGCCTGAGAATCGCGGGCAGGAAGCGCTGCGGTCAGAGACCGTAGCGCTTCATCTTCTCGGCGAGCGTCGTTCGCCGTACCTGGAGCTTCTGTGCGGCGTGGGCGATGACGCCATTGGCGTCGTGCAGCGCGCGCCGTATCAGCGCGACCTCGATCTGCTCGAGGTATTCCTTGAGTGGCAGGCCCTCGTCGGGCAACTCGATATCCTGCGGTCGTGGTCCGGCTGCACGCGCCGCCGCCACTTCCTGCCGGTCTGATTCACGCAAGGGTGCCGCGGCGGTATAGCGGGTGGGCAACTGCGGAATGTCCACCGCCGTACCCGGATGCAGCACGCACAGCCTTTCGAGCAGGTTGGAGAGCTCGCGGATATTGCCCGGCCAGGAATAGTGCTTGAGGATGCGGATGGCGCCCGGCGTCACCTGTACCGGCGAGAGCCCGGCATTCCGGCAACGCTCGATGATGTTGGCGATCAGGTCCGGCAGGTCGTCGAGCCGTTCGCGCAGCGGCGGCAACTCGATCGGGAAAACATTCAGCCGGTAGTAAAGGTCCTCACGGAAGCTGTCGCCACGGATGGCGGCTTCCAGGTTGCGGTGCGTGGCCGCAATGATGCGTACATCGCACTCGCGCGGCCGGTTGTTGCCGACCCGTTCATAGATCCGTTCCTGCAGCACCCGCAGCAGCTTCACCTGCATCGGCAGACTCATGTCGCCGATCTCGTCGAGGAACAGGGTGCCGCCCTCCGCCGCCTCGAAACGACCGACACGCGCCGAAATGGCGCCGGTGAATGCGCCCTTCTCGTGGCCGAAAAGCTCGCTCTCGAGCAGGTCGGCCGGAATCGCCCCGCAGTTGACCGGGACGAAGGGCTTGTCGGCACGTGGCGACAGCTGGTGGATGTAGCGGGCGACCCACTCCTTGCCGGTACCCGACTCGCCGGTGACCAGCACGCTGGTGTTGAACGGCGCCACCTGCTCGATCAGCCGGCGCACATTCACCATGCGGGCGCTGTGGCCGGTCGGGAAATAGACCGGGGCTGTGGCCGGAGCCTTGGCGCCTGCGTCCGCCAGGTCGGCGGCCTGCCTGATGTCATTCATTCAATAAATACGCGAAACGGGACCGGTGCCGCACCGAAGTGGCCGGTATGATCATGGCTGCCCTGCCCCAAGTCAAACAAAACGCCAATTTCCTGTCACGCCGATGGAGCCTGCCAGCAATGTCCATGCGCCACACCAGCCCAGCTGTTTCCGCCCCGCCGAGCAAGCTCCCGGACGTGGGCACCACGATCTTCACCGTGATGTCGCAGCTGGCTACCGAGTGCGGCGCCCTCAACCTGAGCCAGGGTTCGCCGGACTTCCCGCCACCGGCCGGTCTGCTCGATCGCGTTGCCCACCACCTGTACGCCAGCAGCAACCAGTACGCGCCCATGGCCGGCCTGCCGGCGCTGCGCGAGCAGATCGCAATCAAGACACTGGCCCTGTATGGCCGGCAGATCGATCCCGACAGCGAAGTCACCGTGACCTCCGGGGCGACCGAGGCCCTGTTCAGCGCCATCGAGGCCTTCGTGCACCCGGGCGACGAGGTGCTGTGCTTCGATCCGGCCTACGACACCTATGACCCCGCTGTCCGCCTTGCCGGCGGCCGGGCCGTGCACCTGCCGCTGGTGCCGCCCCGCTTTGGCATCGACTGGGCGCAGCTGCGCGCCGCGATCACCCCGCGCACGCGCATGATCATCGTCAACTCGCCGCACAACCCGACCGGTGCGGTGCTGTCGGCCGCCGACATGGCCAGCCTCGAGGCGATCGTCCGCGACACCGGCATCCTGCTGCTCGGTGACGAGGTCTATGAGCACATGGTCTTCGATGGCCAGCGGCACGAAAGCCTGCTGCGCCATCCTGCCCTCGCCGAACGCAGCCTAGTGATTTCCTCCTTCGGCAAGACCTTTCATGCCACCGGCTGGAAGATCGGCTACTGCGTGGCACCGAAGGCACTGATGAGCGAGTTCCGGCGCATACACCAGTTCGTGCAGTTCTGCGTGGTCACGCCGATGCAGCGCGCCCTGGCGGATTTTCTGGCCAGCGATGCCGATCATTACCTCGGGCTGCCGGCCTTTTACCAGCAGAAGCGCGACCAGTTCTGCACGCTGCTGGCCGGCTCGCGCCTGCGCTACACGCCATCGGCCGGCACCTATTTCCAGCTGGTCGACTACAGCGCGATCAGCGAGGAAGCCGACGTCGCGTATGCGCGCCGGCTGACAGAGGAAGCCGGCCTCGCCAGCATCCCGGTATCGGTCTTCTGTGCCGCCCCCGGCAACGCACGCCTGCTGCGCTTCTGTTTTGCCAAGGATTCCTCTACGCTCGAACGCGCCGCGGAAATCCTCTGCCGGCTCTGAGTCTCACCGCCAACGGGCCTTTCATCCATGCATCGCCTGCTCGTCTTCCAGCACGTTCCGCACGAGATACTCGGCACCCTCGATCCCCTGCTGCGCGATGCCGGCTTCCGCATCCGCTACCAGAATTTCGGTCGTCAGCCAGACGCGCTGCCGGATCTCGGCCGCTATCACGGCCTGATCGTGCTCGGCGGACCGATGAACTGCGACCAGGTACACCACTACCCGCACCTGGCGGTGGAAATCGCCGCCATTCGCGAGGCGGTCGCCGCCCGCAAGCCGGTACTCGGCATCTGCCTCGGCGCACAACTGCTGGCACGCGCGCTGGGCGCCCATGTGCGGGCCAACCCGGTCAAGGAAATCGGCTGGTACGACGTGCAGCCCACCGCCGAGGGCCAGCGCGATCCGCTGTTCCGGCACTTCGCCGGTACCGAAAAAATCTTCCAGTGGCACGGCGATACCTTTGAAATCCCTGACGGTGCCGTGCACCTGGCCTCCTCGCCGGACTGCCCCAACCAGGCTTTCCGCTACGGCGACAACGTCTACGGCCTGCAGTTCCATCTCGAAGTCGATGCGCCGATGATCCACCGCTGGCTGCACGCGCCCGTCAACCGGCGGGAACTCGATGAACTGCAGGGAAAAATCGACCCGGCGCACATCGAGGCGGCGACGCCGGACCACATCGAGCAGGCGAAGACGCTCGGGTCGCGGGTGTTCGGCGAGTACCTGCGCCTGTTCCAGAGCCGGCACCGCCGCATCGCCCTGCCCTCACGCTAGCCGGCGCCCGGGTCGCCGGGCTGCAGCGCGCGGCTTGACCTTCCCATGATGGGAAGGTTTAGCATGGTGGCCATGAACATCAGCCACGCCGCAAAACTCTCCGGGGTCTCGGCCAAGATGATCCGCCACTATGAAAGTGCCGGCCTGATTCCGGCCGCCGCACGCACCGGCGCCGGCTATCGCCTCTACACGCTGGACGATGTACACCGCCTGGCCTTCATCCGGCGTGCACGGGCCGTGGGCTTTGGCACCGAGGACATCCGGCAACTGCTCTCGCTCTGGCAGAACCGGCAGCGACCCGCGCGCGACGTGAAGCGACTGGCTGTCGAGCATCTGCAGCAGCTGCAGGCGCGGATTGCCGACCTCGAGGCCATCGCCGACACCCTCTCGCACCTGATCGGCCACTGCCATGGTGACGAGCGTCCGGACTGCCCGATACTCGATTCACTGGCAGCCGACAGCGCGGCGTCGGCTGCCGCCCGGAAAGACACGCCGCGCAGGAAGAAGGCGCAGTGAACAACAGTCCGCACAGCACGGCCGATCTGCCGGCAGTCGCCAGTTTCAGCTTCCCCGTCGAGGGCATGACCTGCAGCAACTGTGCCGGACGCGTGGAGAAAGCGCTGCGCGCCGTCCCCGGCGTCATCGAGGCCAACGTCAACCTGGCCATTGAACGCGCCGACGTGAAGGCCCGGGCCGGCAGCACCGACCTTGCGGCGCTCGCCGCTGCACTCGGCGCGGCCGGCTATCGCGCGCGGGTCGCCGCACCCACCGACGACCGGGCCGACACGGAGGCCCTGGAACGCGAGCGCGCACAGTCAAGGCTGCGCCAGGAACTGCTGGTGCTGCTGGTCTCGGCGGCATTCGCAGCGCCGCTGCTGTGGCAGATGGCCGGCATGAGCCTCGGCCTGCACTGGCATCTGCCGTCCTGGGTGGAACTGCTGCTGGCAACACCCGTGCAGTTCGTGATCGGCGCGCGCTTTTACCGCTCGGCCTGGCAGGCCATCCGCGCCCGGTCCGGCAACATGGATGTGCTGGTGGTGCTCGGCACGACGGCGGCCTATGGCTACAGCCTGTACCTGCTGGCCACGCTGGGGTTCAGCGCGGCAGCGGGCAAGCTCTATTTCGAAGCCTCGGTGGTCATCATCACCCTGGTGCTGCTCGGCAAGTTCCTCGAGAGCCGGGCCAAGCGCGGCACCACCGCGGCCATTCGCCAGCTCATGGAGTTGCGTCCGCAGACCGCGCGTGTGCGACAGGCCGATGGCAGCGAACAGGAAATACCGGTCAACGAGGTACGCAGCGGCGACCGGATCATCGTCCGGCCCGGCGAGCGGATCCCGGTCGATGGCATCGTGCACACGGGCCGCAGCGAGATCGACGAGTCGCTGATCACCGGCGAGAGCCTGCCGGTCGAAAAAGAGGCCGGCAGCCGGGTAACCGGCGGCTCGATCAATGGCACGGGCCTGCTGCAGATACGGGCCACCGCAGTCGGCGCCGACTCGACGCTGGCGAAGATCATCCGCCTGGTAGAGAACGCGCAGAGCGGCAAGGCACCCGTACAGCGACTGGTCGACCGGATCAGCGCGATCTTCGTGCCGGTGGTCGTGCTGCTCGCGGTGCTCAGCTTCGGCGGCTGGATGCTGACCACCGGCGAACTCGAACAGTCGCTGGTCGCGGCGATTGCCGTGCTGGTGATCGCCTGTCCGTGTGCATTGGGCCTCGCCACGCCCACCGCCATCATGACCGGCACCGGTGCCGGTGCGCGCGCCGGCATCCTGATCAAGGATGTGGAGGCGCTGGAACGTGCCCACCGCATCGACACGGTGATCTTCGACAAGACCGGCACGCTCACCGTCGGCCGGCCGGCACTGGTGGGCATCCACGTGCTCCGCGGCACGCCGGACGAAATGCTGCACCTGGCCGCATCCGTGCAGCAGGGCAGCGAGCATCCGCTGGCCCGCGCAATCACCGCCTACGCCAGCGCCAACGGGCTCAAGCCCGGCGCCGTGGCGAATTTTCGCAGCCAAACCGGTCGTGGCGTGACCGGCACGGTGGATGGACGCGAGATCATGCTCGGCAACCAGCGCTTGCTGGCCGGCTGGCAGCTCGATGCCGGCCGCGCGGCCGGCATCGCCGCGGATTGCGAACAGCAGGCGCAGACCGCCGTGTATGTCGCCGACCGCGAGGGCGTGATCGGCGTGCTCGCCATCGCCGACCAGCTGCGGCCTGAAGCCCCCGGCGCCATCGCAACCCTGCGCGCCATGGGCATCTGCACCCTGATGCTCTCGGGTGATGCGGTGGCGGTGGCCACCGCCATCGGCCGCGAAGCCGGCGTGGACGAGGCACGTGGCGGCATGCAGCCCGAGGGCAAGGCCGAGGCCATCACCGCACTGCACGGGAACGGCCGGGTCGTCGGCATGATCGGCGATGGCATCAACGATGCACCGGCACTGGCCGTCGCCGACGTCGGCATCGCCATGGGCACCGGCACCGATATCGCGATGGAGACGGCCGGGATCACCCTGATGCGGCCGGACCCCCGGCTGGTGGCGGCCGCGATCGACATCAGCCGCGCCACCTTCAGCAAGATCCGCCAGAACCTGTTCTGGGCCTTCATCTACAACGTGATCGGCATTCCCGCCGCCGCGCTCGGCTACCTGAGCCCGGCCCTCGCCGGCGCCGCCATGGCCATGAGCAGCGTCAGCGTGGTCTGCAATTCGCTGTTGCTGCGCCGCTGGCGGCCAAAGGTAGTTTCCACACCGCACCGGTCGCAGGTATCATAAGAGGCATTCTATATGCATGTTATAGAAGCCCCCGCAAGGAATCAGGAGATACCGATGAACCACCAGCACCTGTCTGACGACATGATCTATCCCTTCGACGCCCGCGGCGTTGCCAAGCGCTTCCGCCATGCCGCGATCTTCGGCGCGCTCGACGCGCTGATGCCCGGCGAGACCATGCGTTTCTGCAACGACCACGATCCCATCCCGCTGCTCGCCCAGGCCCGCGACCGCTACGGCGATGCGCTGCGGATCGAATACATGCAGCGCGAACCCGGCGCGATCGTCATCGACTTCACCCGCCAGTAAAACGTCCCGCGACTGCCGGGCGCTCTGCTGTCGCAGCAGCGCCCGGCCCTTCAGCGCATCCCGGGAGACATCACCGGCCCTGGTCGGCCTCGGCAAGCGCCGGCGGATTCCAGCTGCCCTCGCCCGGCGGGAGGATCGACGGCGTCCCGGTCCTGGGCCAGTACAGCCGCATGACAAGGTAAACAGGGCCGTCCGGCGCCGGCAGCCAGTTCGCTTCCTTGTCCTTGCCCGGCGAATCCTTCTGGATGTACAGCGTGAGCGAGCCGTCCTCGTTCATCTTCATGCCCGGCAGCATCGGCGAGTTGATCAGGTATCGGTCGATGGGATTCTTCACCAGCAACTGGTTCTTGCCGTCGTACATGGTGACCGACCAGAAGGAATTGACCGGCGGGAACTGGTCCCTGGCGAAGGTCAGGGTGTACTTGCCCGTCGAGCCATCCAGCGGCTTGCCGTCGGCGAGCGTCCTGGTCATCGGATACATGGCCTCGACCGCATCGTTGCCGTAGATGCCGGCGCGCGCGGCAGCCGCACGCAGCAGCCAGTCGCCGTTGTAGAAAGTGCGGTCACCAAAAGCCGAGCCGATATGCCAGCCGTTGATCGACTTGCCGATGCTGGCGACACGTTCGGTGACCTTCCTGTCACCCTCTTTCATGCCCAGCAGGATTGCCGCCTTGTGCTCGAGGGAAAGGTCCTTGAACGCGAACTTCTTTCCCGGCCCGATGCCGACGCTGGCAAGCCTGGCACGGATCCCTGCCTCGTCGGAGGTGGCCGGGATGAATTGCAGCGCGGTGTCGAGGAACTCGAAGAATTCCGTCTTGACGAGGTCCTTGTCGAACCTGGGCCAGGCCACCTCGGGTGCGGCCGGCGGCGCCGGCTGCTTCAGGAAGGCCGACAGCGGCTGCGCTCTGTAGCCGTCCTGTACCTTGATAACGTTGGGCATATCGGCCGGGTTGAGCAGTTGCGTGCGGAAGATGGCAAGCGAATAGTCCGATCCGGACTGGAACACCGCCTTGATGCCGGGAGGCGTCTCGCCCTTCCACTGCGGACCGGTGATCAGGTAGTCGCCCGCGTCGTTACCCGTCGCACGGCTGCCGATGTAGCCATAGTTGAAGGCGCTGCCATCGGTCAGCATGACCGAGTAGTAGCGCTTCTTGTCCACTGCCGGCACCGAGATGACGATCGGCTCGGCACGCAGGTCCATCCACAGCAATGAATATGGCGTATCGCTGTTGGGCGTCGGGATGGTGGTGTCTTCCCAGGTGAAAACCCGGCGCTCGTTGAAGATCGTGTTGAACGGCGCCTTCCACTGGCCGGAGTTCCTGTCGAGGATGTACTCGTACATCACGCCGTAGTTCATCACCAGCGGCAGGCCGTAGATGAAGCCTTCCTCGGCGATTGCCTTGACCTCGGCGATGCCGGGCACCGGGACACCTGCCACCGTGTCCTGCTTCGTTGCCTGCGCAACGGGATCGGCCTTTTTCCCGCACCCGGCGACCAGGCTGAAGGCGGCCAGGACCACGGCGAGGGTTCGCGTCATCGTTCGCATCCGGATGCTCCGCAGGAAGTGAAGGGTGGCAAAGCCTATCCCGGCTGCGATGAACAGGGAAGCAGGTTGGCGTCGATGCGATCCAGCGACCGACCGCATGCGGCGGGTCCCCCAAAAAGACCGGGCCCCGGCCAGTCAGCCAACTCTTCGTTGACTGACCGACCGGGGCCCGGCCGACTAGGCTTCCTGGAAGATCAGCCTTAGTTGCGGATCTTCGGCTCGGCTTCGGTCGCCCATTCGCGGCCGAACTCGGTGCCGTACTCCGCCTGGTAGGCCTTCCACTCATCGGTCTCGGTATCCGTCTCCGCATTCATGCGGCCGGCGCGAGAGAGTACGAAGTACATCAGGGGCAGCAGGCCGCCGAAGACGAACACCGCACCACCGATCGAACGGAGGTAGGTGAGGGTTTCGAAGACCGGACCCATGATCACGTCAGTGGTACGGGCAGCCCAGTAGCCTTCCGTCAGCACGATCCAGATCTGGTACAGACCGACCGGGAACATGTCGAGGA
>JAHDYM010000084.1 GCA_023383705.1 Gammaproteobacteria bacterium
GCCTGTTCGGCTTCAACCAGCAGGCCGCCGGTCTGCCGCGCTGGTGGGGTGTGGGTGCCCGGCTGAAGTTCTGAGTGATTTGCCGCTGGCCACGACGCGCATTCGCGGCGTCGTGGTCGGCGGTCCATTCAAGGCTGCGCAAGCAGAGGTCCCGGCTCCCGCTCAGGCGATCACCGCACTCGGCCGGCGCGGATTGGCCAGCGCCTGCTCACACATCGCGATCACGGCATCGACCTTGATGAGATCCATCGCCGCCGGGTCGCGCACGCGTTCACCCCAGCGCAGTTCAGAAACCGGCTTGTTGAATTCGCGCCTGACGGCTTCCGGATAGGCGTCGACCACCAGATCCTGGCTCAGGTACGGGCCGGTGCGCAGGCGGTTGGATGTGGCATAGAGACCGACCACCGGTGTGCCGGCTGCGGTCGCCATGTGTGCGGGGCCGGAATCGGGGCAGATCAGCAAATCGGCCATCTGCAACACGGCGTAGAGTTGCTTGAGGCTGGTCTTGCCGACCAGGTTGACCAGTTGGCCCTTCGGTTGCTCGCCGAGTCCGGCGCTGATTGCCGCACCGTATTCCTGCTCGATGTCGGTCGGGCCGCCGGTCAGCACGATCTGTGCGCCGTGGTTTTTGACCAGGTGGCGGGCGATGGCCACATAGTTCTCTACCCGCCAGTTGCGATAGTTGCGAAAGCGCTGGCTGGTGCAGGGGCTGATGACGCAGACGGGTCGCGGACCGGCGCGCAGCCCGTCGGCGATTTCCCGGTCGGCGGCGCCGATCGCAAAATCCCAGCGCAGCACCCGCTCGTGGATGCCCAGGTGTTCGGCAAAGCCGAACAGGGCGTCCATCGCGTGCTGCTTCGGCCGTGCCGCGATCTTCTGGTTGCTGAACAACCATTGCCAGTCGCGCGCCCGTGCTCGGTCGAAGCCGAGACGGATATCGGCGTGCACCAGCCGGCTGACCAGGTTGGCGCGCATCGAGGCGTGCATGTGCAGGAGCAGGGGGAAATGCCGGCCGGCGAGCTGGCGACGGATATCGCGCATGCTGGCGCGCGGGTCACGCTTGTCGAAGGTGATAAACTCGATTCCGCTGGCGTCCTTCAGCAAGCCATGTTCGGTGCGTCCGATGATCCAGGTGATTTGCGTCGCCGGCCAGTGTGCCTGCAGCGTGCGGACGACCGGCAGGGTGTGGCAACAGTCACCGATTGCGGACAGGCGCAGGACGCACAGGCTTTCTGGCGCCGATATTTTTTTCTGACCGGACGGCATCGACAGTGTCCAGGAAAATCGCGCGATACGGTGGGGAAGTCATCCTATACGATGACGCTCTCCTCAGCCACGCAGGGCCGGCACTGTTTGCGCCAGCCCTGCAGGCCGCGCGCGCAACCGGTGGTCGCGGTGCCACGCTGTTCATCGAGTGCGCGGGCCAGCCCTGCGTCTTGCGCCACTACTACCGTGGCGGGCTGATCGGCCGGCTGCTCAGCGACCAGTTCCTCTGGCTCGGCGAATCGATCACCCGCTGTTTCCGCGAATGGCTGTTGCTAGAACAGCTGTTCGACATGGGCCTGCCGGTGCCGCGCCCGGTGGCGGCGCGTTATCAGCGAGCCGGGTTCATCTACCGGGCCGACCTGCTCACCGCACGCCTGCCGGATGTCGAGTCGCTGGCCGTGCGGCTTGGACGCGGCGCTGTGTCGACTGAAGTGTGGGGCCGGATCGGCGAGTGCATCGCGCGCTTTCATGCGGCCGGTGTCTGGCATGCCGATCTCAATGCGCACAACATCCAGCTCGATGCCGCCGACCGGATCTTCCTGCTGGATTTCGACCGTGGCCGCATTCGCCCGGTGGCCCGCGGCTGGCAGCAGTCGAACCTGGCACGCCTGCAGCGTTCACTGCGCAAGATCAGCGCCAGCAGCCCCGGTGCGCCCGGATTCTCCGCCGCGGAATGGCGCTGGCTGGTCGAGGGCCATGAGGCGGCACTGGCGGCCGCTCAGCGATAGGGATCCGGCAGCGGCGCCGGCCTGTCCTTGAAGCGCCGGTGTATCCAGTAGTACTGCTCGGGGATCGAGCGGATCTGCGTTTCGATCAGCGCGTTGACGCGCCGTGCATCGGCTTCGGGACTCTCACCCGGAAAATCATCGAGCGCCGGGAATATTTCCAGCACATAGCCTTGCCCGCCTGGCAGGCGGCGGGGCAGCAGTGGCACGACGGCGGCGTTGCCCAGCCGCACGATTTCGCTGAGCGCGGTATTGGTCATGGCCGGCTCGCCACAGAAGGGCAGCAGCGCACTCATGGCGCGGCGGTAACTCTGGTCCGGTGCGTACCAGACGGGTATGCCCTGGCGCAGGGCGCGGACCATGCCGCGCATGTTCTGCTTGGGGATCAGCAAGGGCACGGATTTGTGCCGCAGGCGTTTGAGGATCTCGTCGACGAAGGGATTGCGGCTGCTGCGGTAGAGTGCCGCCACCGAGGGGAACACAGCGCTGAACGCACGTCCGGTGATTTCCAGGCTGGCGAAATGCCCGGCGACCAGCACCACCCCGCGACCGCCGGCCATGGCTGCCCGCAGGTGTTCTGCACCACGAACCTCGACCAGGCGCTCGACCATGTCGGTGCTGGCCCACCAGCCCAGCCCATGCTCGACCAGCGTCATGCCCAGCGATTCGAAATGGCGGCGCAACAACGCCTCCCGTTCCCCTGCACCGAGTTGCGGAAAACACAGCGCCAGGTTGACTGCGGCAATGTGCCGCCGCTTGCGCAGCACGAGGCCGGCGAGACGGCCGAGCAGGCGCCCGACAGCAAGCTGCATGCGGTAGGGACAGAAAGCGAGCAGCCGCATGCCGGCCAGCGCCAGCCAGATCGGCCAGTAGCGCGGTTGCCAGAAGCCTGACAGGGGTCGCAGCGTGTCGCCGGATGCCGGGTCGTTCATGCTGTTGCTACGCTGCCGCAGATGCCGGCCAGGCCCGGGCCCGCCGCTGCGCCTCTTGAAAACCGGGGCCGGCGTGCCCATACAATGCGGACAACTTTCCGTGGAGGATTTTTGTGAAACGCATCATCCTGTTTCTTGCTACCAATATGGCGATCCTGCTGGTGTTGTCCGTATCGATGCGGCTGCTCGGCATCGACCAGTATATGGCGGCCACGGGGCAGGATCCGGGTGCGTTGCTGGTCTTCGCCGCCATCCTGGGCTTTGGCGGCTCGCTGATTTCGCTGGCGATGTCGAAGTTCATTGCCAAGCGCAGCATGGGCGCGCGGGTCATCGAGGAACCGCGTAACGCCGAGGAAGCCTGGCTGGTCGCGACGGTCCGTCAGCAGGCGCAGAAGGCCGGCATCGGCATGCCCGAGGTGGCGATCTTCGATTCGCCGCAGCCCAACGCCTTCGCCACCGGTGCGCGCCGTGACGCCGCGCTGGTTGCCGTAAGCACCGGGCTCCTGCAGCGCATGCAGCGCAATGAGGTCGAGGCGGTACTCGGTCACGAGATCTCGCACGTGGCCAATGGCGACATGGTGACGCTGACCCTGATCCAGGGCGTGGTGAATACCTTCGTGATCTTCCTGTCGCGGCTGATCGGACGCTTTGTCGACCAGGTGGTGTTCCGCAGCGAGCGCGGCAACGGTCCCGGCTTTTTCATCACGGTGATGGTCGCGCAGCTGGTGCTCGGCCTCGTGGCCAGCATCATCGTCGCCTGGTTCTCGCGTCAGCGTGAATTCCGTGCCGATGCGGGCGGTGCCCGGCTGGCCAGTCGCAACAGCATGGTCGCCGCGCTCGAGCGCCTGCAGCAGGCCAGTTCGCCTGAACCCCTGCCCGACGGCATGCAGGCCTTCGGTATCTCGGGTGGTGTGGGCCGCTTTGGCCGGCTGTTCATGACGCATCCGTCGCTGCCCGAACGTATCGCGGCGCTGAAGTCTTCAGCCTTGTGAGCGCCGCTGCAGATCCAGCCGTGCGAAGTGCGCACAGCTGGTGATGTAGCCGAGCGTAAAACAGAGCTCGCCGAAGTTGGCGATGGGCAGTGACCAGTTCGAGCTGGCAAAGGCGCCGGCGGCGATGAACATGGTCCCGGCGCCCGCTGCCAGCCAGGGCCAGCCGCGCCTGACCCATAGCCCGATGCCGAGGGCAAGGACCACGATGTTGGTGGCGATTGCCACCAGCGGTCCGGGGCCACTGCTGATGACCAGTTCCGAACCGGGACAGAGTTGCGCCTCGGCAACCCGCGTGGTGTAACGCAGGGTGTCGGCGAGGCAGGCCGGATACAGTTGCATGCTGAAGATGCTGGGTATGTCCAGCGCGGCGAGCAGCACGGCGACCACGCAGAAGGCCCCCATCACCAGCCGGTTCGCCGCCCAGCGAAAGCCCGCCAGCCGGGCCAGCGAGCCAGCGGCGATCACCAGCAGGGGCAGCATGGACCAGTGCCAGGCAAAGGCCGGCACGCTCAGCGCGTAGAGCAGTTCGCCCTGGCCGATGAAGCGGCCGATGCCGATGCGCAGGTTGTCGTAGAAGAGCAGGGTGGAGCCGACCAGCACGAGCAGCAAGGCGGTTGGCCGCCCGGTTTGCGACCACAGCCGCCAGCCCCACAGCCAGATCACGAGGTGCAAGACTGCGTAGCCGAGAAAGAGGCCGGACAGCATGTTGAAGGTCCCTGCAGCGGTTTGCCGCAGCCTACCTGATCGGCAGGCCGCTGTATGCGGGCCAATGTTGGCGGTTCAGGGCGGTGTTTCAGGCCAGCTTGTTGCGCGTTTCGCCGGCGAGGAATGCGCGGACGTTCGCCACCACCTCGTCCAGCGCCCGTTGCCGCGCTTCGCGGGCTGCCCAGGCGATGTGTGGCGTGACGAGCAGATTCGGCAGCCGGGCCGCCAGCAGCAGGTTGCCGCTGGCGGGCGGCTCTTCCGGCAATACGTCGATGCCGGCCGCGCCCAGCTGGCGCGTGCGCAGCGCCTCGATCAGGGCGGCTTCGTCGACCAGCGCCCCGCGCGCGGTATTGATGAGTACCGCGTCGCTGCGCATCAGGCGCAGGGTTTGTGCATTGATCAGGTGGCGCGTAGCCGGGGTCAGCGGACAGTGCAGGGACAGCACATCGCTGCTGGCCAGCAGCTGCGGCAGTTCCATGCGCACAGGCGGTGGCTCGCCGCCCGGCCAGCCATCAGTGGCAGCGTCCGGCCGCAACGATTGGCTCACCAGTACCTGCATGCCGAATCCCTGCGCCGCGCGGGCGACCGCGCGACCGAGCTGGCCGTAGCCGACGATGCCGAAATTCAGTCCTGCCAGTTCGCGGGCCGGGTAATCGAGGAGGCAGAAGTGCGGGCTGCGCTGCCATGCGCCCTCGGCCAGCAGCCGGCGGTATTCGTCGAGGCGCAGGCTGAGGCTGAGCAGCATGCCGAACACGTGCTGCACGACCGATGCCGTGCAGTAGTTGCGGATATTGCAAACCGTGATGCCGAGTTCGCGGGCGGCCTGCAGGTCGATGTTGTCGCTGCCGGTCGCGGCCAGGCACACCAGTCGCAGGGCGGGGTTTGCAGCCAGCAGTTCGCGGTCCAGACGGACCTTGTTGACGATCAGTATTTCACTGCCGGCAATCCTGTCACGGGCTTCCCGTGGCGTGCTGCTGGCATACAGTTCGATCCCGGGCAGGGTGGCGTGCAGGGCCGAGATGTCCAGGTCGGCTGGCCCCAGCGAGTCGAAATCAGGGAATACGGCCTTCACCCCGAGTCCTGCAGGCCCCGCGCGATGCCATTGACGCTCGCCGTCAGCGCCGTGAACAGCTGTTCATCGTTGCTCTGGCGCCAGCGCCGCAGCAGGTCGATCTGCAACAGGCTCATCGGGTCCACATAGGGGTTTCGCAGGCGTATCGAACGGCGCAGCGTATTGTCCTTCTCCAGCAGCACCTGCTGTTGCTTGACGCGCAGGATCGTTGCCGTGCTGCGCAGGAATTCGCTGTGGATGCGCGGGAAGAAGCGCTCATGCAGTTCGCCGCCGAGCGCCGAGTACTGGCGGGCGATGGTGAGGTCGCTCTTGGCCAGGGCAATCTCCACGTCCGAAACGAGCGTGCGAAAGAAGTACCAGCCGGCTAGCATCTCATGCAGGGGCGCCTCGCCAAACTGCTCCAGCGCGCACTCGAGTCCGTAACCGATGCCATACCAGCCGGGCAGCATGTTGCGACTCTGCGTCCAGGCAAAGACCCAGGGTGCCGTACCCGCAGCAGCCAGCAAGCCGTCCGAGACGCCCGACTCCGCGCCGGCGCCGCGCCGCATGCGCTCGATCACGTCGGCCGGCGTGGCCAGCCGGTAGTACTCGGAGAAACCCGGCGACTCCAGCACCAGCGCCTGGTAGTGTCTGCACGCAGCCGCGACGATAACTTCGATGATCGCTTCCCATTCCGGCCTCTCGCCGGCGCGTGGTTCGGTCGGGCGCAGCTTGCTGCGGGTGACTGCGGCCAGCGCCTGGTCGAGCGTGCGCAGTGCGATCGCGCGCACCCCGTACTTGTTGGCTACCAGTTCACCCTGCTCGATGGCGCGCACGCCGCCCTGTACGGTTCCGGGCGGTGCGCTGAGGATATCGGCATGCGCCTTGCCGCCCCCGGCCCCGAGCGGTCCACCGCGTCCGTGAAACATGGTGAGTTCGATGTCCCTGGTGTCTGCGGCGGTCAGCAATTCGCGCTGTGCCTTCAGCAGGGCCCAGCGCGCCGACACGAGGTCCGCATCGACATTGCTGTCGGCAACGCCGAGCATCAGGATCTGGTGGCGGTTGCGCGCCGCAAGGTGATCGCGGTAGCCGGGTTCCGCATACAGCTGGTCGACCAGCGCAGCTGCGTTGCCAAGGCCGGCGATGGTCTCGAAGGCCGGGGCGATATCCAGGGCTATCGCATCACCGTGCCGCAGCCTTTCGCTCCACTGCGCCAGCAGCAGCACCGACAGCACGTCGTCAACGCCCTCGGTCATGCTGATGATGTATGGACCGATGGATTTCTCGCCAAAGCGCCGCCGGCAGAAGGCGATGGCCTGGAAAATGCCGATGGCCCGCTTGCCTTCGTTGTCGAAGTCGACGAGTGGCGACTCGTTGGCGGCCAGCGCCTTGCGCAGGCGCTCGGTCCGGTACTCCGTACCTTGTTGCAGCCAGTCCGGCTCGTCGAGACAGCGGCCGATGATCCGGCGGTTGACGCCGGCTTCCTGCCGGATATCCAGCGTCATGAAATGAAATCCGAATGTTTCCACCCGGCGCAGCAGGCGGCGCACCGCAAACATGCCGGCATGCTGGCCGCCGTGGCGGTCCAGGCTGTCGATGATCAGGCGCAGGTCAGCGGCCAGTTCCTCAGGCGAGTCATACGGAAACAGGCCGTCCGAAAAGGTCGACTGCAAGCGCGCCATCATCAGGCGCAGCATGACCCGGTAGCGCATGTCGCGGTGACGTACCGGCGTCATGCTCAGGGCATTGGGGAAGTGCCCGGCATACAGCTTGATGCGCGCTTCGACTTCCGCCGAGACCTCGATGCGCGTGCGGCTCTGGCTGAGTTTTTCGGTGATGTCCCGGCATTCGCGATGATAGAGATCGAGGATCAGCGCGCGCTGCCGGCTGATCAGTTCGCGGATCGTCCGTGCCGTGATCTCGTTGCGGCCGACCATGTCGCCGCCGATCCACGAGGCCAGCCGCACCAGCACCGGCAGCCTGATCGCGCGGGCCTCCCGGCCCCAGACGGCTTCGAGCGCTGTCTCGAGGCCCTCGTACAGCACCGGGATGACGCGATAGATGGTCTCGGTGAGGAAGAACAGCACATGCTCGAGTTCGTCGGCCACCGTGCGCACCCCGGGCGGGTGTTCATCGGTTTGCCACATGGCGGTGACGTCGTCGCGGATGTTTTCCAGGTCGGCAGCGATCTCGCGCGGCGACAGCGAGGGATTCTGCATGTCGATTAGCCGTCGCACGATGTCGTTCTGCCGGCGCAGGATGGTGCGGCGGGTCGGTTCCGTGGGGTGGGCGGTGAGTACCGGCTCGAAGCTCAGGTCAGCGAGGACGGTGCTGATCTCCGCGAGCGTGACGCCCATGTCGCGCAGTTCGAAGAGCGTGTCTTCAAAGCCACCGGGCTGGCGGTTCCTGCCTTCGCGCAGGTAAGCCCGCCGGCGGCGTATCCGGTGTGCGAGTTCAGCGCTGTTGACGGCCTGGAAGTAGGTCGAGAAGGCGCGGATGAAGGTTTCAGCCTCCGTTGCCGACAGTGAACCGAGCAGCGCCGCCAGCCGTTGCCCCGCCTCCGGATCGCCTTCACGGGCATCGATTGCCGCCCGGCGGGTCTGTTCAACGCGGTCGAGGAGCGTCTTGCCGCCCTGTTCCTCCAGCAGCTGGCCGACGATCATGCCGAGGTCATGGACGTCCTGGCGCAAACCGGCATCCTTGGCCAGGAACAGGATGTCCCCGCGTTTTTCGCTTGCGGCCTCGGCTTTCTGCGGTGTTTCGGAACTCACTTCGGCGCCCTTGTGGGGAGTCCAGCCGGGCCATTTTCGCAGATACCGGGCCGGGAAGCCCCATGTCGCACTTATTCCGGCGGGTGCGCCCCATATGCGCAGCCCGAATTGCCGGTCCGCGATGGCCCGTGATATACGATCTGGCCGCGAATCAGGCCATATACAAAAGAACAGGGGCCAGCCCTTGCCGAATCTGCCGGACCTGCATGCCTTCGTCGTCATGGCCCTCACCTGTGCGGCGCTGTACCTGTTCTCGCGCGAACATATCCGGGCCGAGGCCACCAGCCTGTGGGTTCTGCTGGCGCTCGCCCTGATCTTTTATATCTATCCCTACGATGACTTCAGGCCGGCCGATATTTTTGCGAACTTCGGCCACGAGGGGCTGGTGACCGTCTGCGCGCTGATGGTGCTCGGGCAGGGGCTCGACCGCACTGGCGCCATGCAGCCGCTCGTCACCGTGCTTGCACGTACCTGGATACAACGGCCGCGTTTTGCGCTGTTCGTCACGCTGGTCACATCCTGGGCCACCAGCGGTTTCATCAACGATACCCCGCAGATCGTCATGCTGATTCCGGTGCTGGTGGCTTGCTCCCTGCGGGCCGGCAAGGCGCCTTCGAATGTGCTGCTGCCGATGGGCATGGCGGTCCTGCTCGGTGGCATGACCACGACGATCGGCTCGGGCACCAATATTCTCGCAGTCGGTATCGCCAGTGAATTCGGTCTGCATATCGGCATGTTTGATTTCTTCGTGCCGGCGGCCGTCGGTGGAGCGGTCGGGCTCCTGTACCTGTGGCTGATCGCGCCACGCCTGCTGCCGGTACGCAGGCCACTGACCTCGGACAGTTCGCCGCGGCTGTTCAATGCCGTGCTGCATGTCAGGGCCGGCGGTTTTGCGGCAGGTCGTACCCTGGCCGAGGTGCGCAAGCGTACCGGGCAGCGCATGCGCATCGACCGCATTACCCGCGGTGACGGGCTGCTGCCGGTCAAGGAACCCTCCGTGCAGCTGCAGGCCGGCGATCGCCTCTATGTCCGTGACACCGTGGACCACCTGAAGGACTTCGAGCGTCTGCTGGGTGCCACGCTGTACAACGCCAGCGATATCAGTACACCGGTGAGGGAGAGCGCGCCGCCTGACAAAGAGGGACTGCAGCTGGCGGAGGCGGTGATCTCGCGCAGCTCGCCCCTGCACAACCGGACGCTGAATGCGGCGCACTTCAGCAAGCTCTACAACCTGATGCCGCTGGCCATACACCGCTCGATGTCGGGTGCGGATCTCAGCGAGGATCTGAGCAACATCCGCCTGCAGGCTGGCGACGTGCTGCTGGTGCAGGGTGCGCGCGAGGCGATTGCCGAACTGCGCAGCAGCGGTTCCATCCTGGTGCTCGACGGCACCATCGATCTGCCGCATACCGATCGGGCACCGTGGGCACTCTGCATCCTGCTGCTGGTCGTGCTGGCTGCTGCCGGCGGCCTGCTGCCGATGTCGCTCGCGGCACTGGTCGGCGTGGCGGCCATGCTGCTGACCCGCTGCCTGCGCTGGCGTGACCTGGGTCCGGCTCTCAGTCTGCCGCTGATCCTGCTGGTGACCGCCAGCCTGTCGCTGGGCGATGCGCTGACCGTGACCGGCGGCATCGACTACATCGCGCAGCTGTTTGTGGCCGGCTTCGGTGGCATGCCGGTGCCGGTGATCCTGAGCGGCCTGATGCTGCTGCTCATCGTGGCAACCAACATCGTGACCAACAATACGGTTGCCGTGATCGGTGTGCCCATCGCCATCAGCATGGCGAAGCAGCTCGGCGTGCCGGCCGAACCCTTTGTGGTGGCAGCGATATTTGCCGCCAACATGAGTTACGCCACGCCGATCGGTTACCAGGGCAACCTGCTGATCATGAGCGCGGGCGGCTACAAGTTTGCCGATTTTGTGCGCGTGGGCGTGCCCCTGACGATCATCGTCTGGCTGACTTTCAGCTTTTTCCTGCCGGTCTGGTACGGGTTATAGGGTCCAGGGCAGCGTTCCGCCCTTGACGGCTGCCGAAGCCCGCGTGGATACTCCCGCCCATGAGCAGACTTCCGCAGAATACGGGTTGGTGGTGGCGTCGCACGCTGCTCTCCGCGAGGAGGGGCATGGCCTAGCCCGTTTCAGCCCGAGCTGCCAATGACCCACCATCGCGGAAGCGGGGGTGGGTTTTTTGTTTTCTGCGACCTGAAGAACGTACATGCAATCACCATTTGACATAGCTGCAGACCTGGATACGCCCGTATCCACCTGGCTCAAACTGGCACCGCTGCAGCCGCGCTACCTGCTGGAGAGCGTCGAGGGTGGCGTGCACCTGGCGCGATATTCCTTCCTGGGTTTCGGCGCCGCACTTGAGTTCCGGCTGGATGCCGATGGTCTCCGGGCCGGTTCCGGACAAGGCGCCCGCCCGGCTGGCCGCGACGAACTGCTGAATGCGCTGCGCGCGACGCTGGCAAATGCGCCGCGGCTCGCGCCGGTGGTGCCCGACCTGCCATTCAGCGGTGGCCTGGTGGGGGTCAGCGCCTACGATCTGGTCCGGCATTTCGAGCGCCTGCCGAAGGCGCCGGTGCATCCGGACAACCCGCAGGTACCCGAGGCCGCCTATGTCGCGGCGGAGTCGCTGCTGGTTTTCGATCACCTGACCCGCCGGATCGCCCTGCTGCATGCGGGCAGCGAGGCCGAGCGCCTGCAGTTGCGCGCCAGGGTCATCGAACTGCTGCGCGGTGCCCTGCCGGCGGCGCCCGTCGGCGGCAAACAGGAGACTGCCGGGCAGAGCCTCTCGCGCGAGCAGTTCCTGCAGGCGGTTGCAGCCGCCAAGACATCGATCACCCGGGGTGATGTCTATCAGCTGGTGCTGTCGGTGCAGTTCACCGGAACCCACAGCATCCCGCCCTTCGAGGCTTATCGCGCGCTGCGCCTGCTGAATCCCTCGCCGTACATGTTCTTCATCGATCTCGGCGACATACAGGTGGCCGGTTCCTCGCCCGAGGCCCTGGTCAAGCTGCGTCGCGGACATGCCT
>JAHDYM010000085.1 GCA_023383705.1 Gammaproteobacteria bacterium
TCGCCGCCTGCTGGAACTGAAGGACAGCCAGCTCAAGGCGCTGCAGGACCGGCTCAGGTCCGGTGCGGAAGCCCCGGTCGAAATGCCGGTGGAGGCCCCCATCGAGGCGCCTGTCGAGCGACTGCCCGTCGAGGACAGCACCGAAGCCGGCACGGATGCCGACGAGGTGGCGGTTGTCGATGAGGATTCCGCCGCGTCTGCCGAGCCTGCTGCAGCGGCACCTGCTGAGCGTGCGGCGGCGAAACGCAGGCCGCAGCCGAAGTCCAGCGACGGTTCCCTGCTGGATACGCTCGGTGGGCTGATTTTCAACAGCTACTTCCTGATCGCCGCCGCCGCAGTCGTGCTGGCCGGCCTCTTCGTCGTGTTCGGCCGCCGCCGGATGGCGAAGGCCGATGACGACAGCACCGGCAGGTTCCCGACCACTCTGCCCCGTGGCAGTTCGGTGGGCGGGGCAGCCGAGGGTGAGCCGACGCTGCGCGACGGATTCATCGTCGAAGAGAGCGCAGCGCAACGCACTGCGGACCTGACTGCCGAGCGCACGGCCGTCGCTGCCGCGCCGGCACGCGGTGGCCGCAAGATGGCTGGCGACTCCGAGACGGCGCTCGAGCGCACCATCAGCACCGACGGTGCCGTCGAGATCGACCAGGCCGATGTCATCGCCGAAGCAGAGTTCCACATGGCCTACGGTCTTTACGACCAGGCCGCCGAGCTGCTGGTCCGGGCATTGCGCGACAACCCCGACAGGCGGGATCTGCGCCTCAAGCTGCTCGAGGTGTATTTCATCTGGGAAAACAAGCCGGCCTTTCTCAAGGAAGCGCAGACCTTCCACCGCCAGCCAGGAGCCGCCGAGAGCGCCGACTGGAACAAGGTGCTCATCATGGGCAAGCAGATCTGCCCGGGAGAGGCGCTGTTTGCGGCGGGGGCCAGTGCGGCCGGTCTCGATATCGCGCTGGATGGCGAGGGTTCGGACAGCATCGACTTCAACCTGGATGGCGATGCGGGGCAAGGCGTCGACCTCGACCTGACCGGCGCACGGCCGGGTCCGGTTGCGGACCTGCTGGATTTCGATCTCGGCGAGATAGCCGGTACGGACGATACGGGTGTTGACGACACCGGCCTGATGAAGACCGAGATCGCGCCCGGTCTGTCAGGCAGTGATTCGCCGACGATCGAGGCCCCGTACGGCGGTGACTATTCCCCGACCATGGAAACCCCGACCGTGGAGTTCCGCAGTCCGGATGCGCCGACGGTGGAAACGCCCACGCTGGAGACACCGGCGGCCGGCACCATGGAGACGCCGACCATCGAGAGCACGGCCCTCGCTGGTACCGGCAGGTTGCTGGCTGACCTGGAAGGCCACGATCACACGGAAGAGATCAACGTCGAGGATCTCGGCCTTGACCTCACCGGGCTCGATGTCGCAGCCGGCGACATGGGTACCGGGCTGCATGCGGCAGTCGATGAAGCGCGGCTCGCTGGCGGCGGCGACGAAGGCGAAATATTCGATATCGGCGAGGCGGATACCGGGGTCGATGAAGACCTGTCTGACCTGTTGCAGAGCCTGGAAGGCGATGCAACTTCGGAAATGCGCGGCATCTCGCTCGACGAGGGCACGCTCGACCTGCCGGCGATCGGTACGGCGATGGAGAAGAGCGCCGCGGGCCGCAGTGCCGGTGCCCCGACGCCGGGCCTGGACGATACGGCCGAGCAGCCGCGTGGCGAACTGGGCGTCACCGCTCTCGGTGAAGAGTCCGGTGAGCTGAGCCTGGATTTCGATATCGGTGCGGAGGATGTGGAAGACTCCGAGCCGACGTCGGTGGTTGCGCCGGGTCCGGGTCGCAGGCCGGAAGGACCGACCATGACCGAGGTCGGTACCAAACTGGATCTCGCCAGGGCCTACGTCGACATGGGTGATCCGGAAGGCGCCCGCAGCATCCTCAACGAGGTGCTTGAGGAAGGCGATCCGGCCCAGCAGCAGGAAGCGCGCAAACTCCTGGACGAACTGGCCGACTGAGTCGCGGCGCGTCCGTGATTGCCCAGCGCTTTGCTGCCGGGGTTGAATACGACGGCAGCGGGTTTTTCGGCTGGCAGGTGCAGAGCCACGCCCGCAGCATACAGTCGGTCCTGAACGCGGCGATCAGCACGGTTGCGAACGAAATCCTGACCACGGCTGCCGCCGGGCGTACCGATACCGGCGTGCACGCCTGCGGACAGGTGGTGCACTTCGATTCCGTTGCCAATCGTTCCGAATATGCCTGGTTGCGTGGCATCAACAGCAATCTGCCCGCCGACATCGCCATCCAGTGGGTCCGCGCCGTCCCGGCTGACTTCCACGCACGCTATTCGGCGCTGGCGCGCACCTACCGCTACGTCATCCTCAACCGTCCGGTCCGTTCGGCGCTGGATCGTCACCGCGCCTGGCAGTTGCGCACGCCGGTCGACGCCGCGCTGATGCAGCTTGCCGGCCAGCATCTCGTCGGCGAACAGGATTTTTCCGCGTTTCGCGGCGCGGGCTGCCAGTCGAAGAGCCCGGTGCGTCGTATCGAGGCGCTGGATGTCGTGCGGCATGGCGATTACGTGGTGATCGAGGTGCGCGCCAACGGATTTCTCTATCACATGGTCCGCAATATCGTCGGCTGCCTGGTGCGTGCCGGCAGTGGCGAGGCCGAGCCCGCCTGGCTCGCCGAGTTGCTCGCCCTGAAGGACCGGCGCCTTGCTGCGCCGACTGCGCCGCCAGCCGGGCTTTTCCTGGCTGCTGTCCACTATCCGGATGCACTTGCCTTTCCGCCGCCACCCGCACGGCCGGTCTGGTCTGCCGGATGGCGTGATCGTTGATGCGGACTTGATTATGATTCGCCCATGACATGGTTTGAAAAAGTCCTGCCCTCGCGGATCAAGACCGAGCGGCGCACACGTTCGGTGCCCGAGGGCCTCTGGATCAAGTGTCCGCAGTGCAGTGCGCAGCTCTACCGTGCAGAGCTGGAACGCAACCTGCACGTCTGCCCCAAGTGCAGTTTCCACATGCGCCTGGTTGCGCGCGACAGGCTGGCAGTGTTTCTCGACCCCGGTTCCGGCAAGGAGATCGGCGAGAAGCTGGGTCCGCAGGATCCGCTGCGCTTCAAGGACACCAAACCGTACCGGGCACGCATCGTCCAGGCGCAGAAGGATACCGGCGAGCGTGATGCGCTGCTGGCGATGTCCGGCGAGCTCAAGGGCCAGCCGGTCGTCGTCTGTGCCTTCGAGTTCCGCTTCATGGGCGGATCGATGGGTTCGGTAGTCGGTGAAAAATTCGTGCGGGCGGCAACCTGGGCGCGTGAACACCGGATACCGCTGGTCTGTTTCTCGGCCAGCGGCGGCGCCCGCATGCAGGAGGCGCTTTATTCGCTGCTGCAGATGGCGAAGACGAGCGCGGCGCTGGCCTCGCTGGCGGATGCGCGGGTTCCGTTCATCTCCGTGCTCACCGATCCGACCACGGGCGGCGTGTCGGCGAGCCTTGCCATGCTGGGCGACATCAATATCGCCGAGCCCAATGCCCTGATCGGTTTCGCCGGTCCGCGTGTCATCCAGCAGACCGTGCGCGAGACGCTGCCCGAGGGTTTCCAGCGCAGCGAGTTCCTGCTCGAGCACGGCGCGCTGGACATGATCGTGGATCGCCGGCAGATGCGTGACGAGATCGCCCAGCTGCTGGCCAAGCTGCTCAAGCAGGCGCCACCGGCCATCGACGTTCCGGCCTGAGGCCCGTGACCGTGCGCACCCTTGCGGAGTGGCTCCGGTGGCAGGAGTCGCTCGGTCCCCATGTGATCGAACTCGGGCTGGAGCGGATCCGGACCGTGCTGGAGCGCCTCGACCTGCAGCCGCCGGCCGGTCGCGTCGTGACCGTTGCCGGCACCAACGGCAAGGGCACGACCGTAACCCTGTTGCAGGACATGCTGCTCGCAGCCGGGCGCCACCCGGGCGTGTACAGCTCGCCGCACCTTGTGCATTACAACGAGCGCATCCGTGTCGATGGCCGCCCGGTTTCCGATGCGCGACTGGTGTCGGCTTTCGAGCGCATCGAGGCTGCACGCGGCGATGTCCCGCTGACCTACTTCGAGTTCGGCACGCTGGCGGCATTCGTCTGTTTCAGCCATGCCGGTTGCGACACCTGGATACTCGAGGTCGGCCTGGGTGGACGCCTCGATGCCGTGAACGTGCTGGCAGCGGATCTGGCCCTGATTACCACGATCGGACTGGACCACCAGGACTGGCTGGGGGAAACGCTGGAGGAAATCGCGGCGGAGAAGGCCGGCATCATGCGCGCGGGCCGTCCGGCCTTTTACGCGGACCAGCCGGTGCCGCTGGCGATCCGCAACCATGCGGCAGCAACCGGTGCGCTGCTGGCCGTTGCGGGAACCGGTTTTTCGTACCAGGCCGGTAACGGTGCCACGACTGCCGGCAGGCAGGACTGGAGCTGGCAGGGCGGCGCCGTGAATATCCCCGGGCTGCAGGCGCCGCGACACTGGACAGCGGCGCAATTCCGCAATGCGAGCCTGGTGCTTGCCGCGCTCTCGGTGATCGAGCCCCGGCTGCTCGATGCGGTGCCGGCATTGAACGGCGTGTTCGCCCGCTCGGCGCCGGATGGCCGCTTTCAGCAGGTACGTGGTGCGGCACACGAGTGGATTCTCGATGTGGCGCACAATCCCCAGGCGGCGGCCGTGCTGCGTGCACAGCTCGAGACCCTGCCGGCGGGCGGTTCAACCACCATCGTGACGACCCTGCTGGCAGACAAGGCGATCACACCCTTCGTCGCCGTGCTGGCGCCGGTCGCCACACGCTGGATCGTCGCCGGGATCGAGGGTCCACGCGCCAGCAGTGTCGAGCGCCTGCAGGCGGGGATGGCAGATGCCGGGCTCGATGCAGTCGAATATGCGCCGACACCGGAGGCCGCCTTTGCGCTGGCAGAGCGCCTGACGCCAGCCACGGGCCGCATCGTGGTCTGCGGCTCCTTCCGGATCGTGGCGCCTGCCTTGCAGTGGCTTGGTTTATACTGACGTCCCGCCTGGAAATCCTTTGTGATGGACCGCCAGCTCGCTGAACGAATGGTTGGTGCCGCGTGCCTGCTCGCGGTTCTGGTCCTGGTCGTGCCCGCGGTTCTCGACGGCAACCAGGAGCCGGCAAGTACCGGTCCGGAACCCGTCCTGCCCGAAGTTCGTGACCTGCGCCAGCATACGCTGAGCCTGGACAGCGAGGAACGCGTTCCGCCAGTGCCCGTACTGCCGGACAGGCCGGGTGAAGCCGCCGGCACCCTGCCGGAGGATGAGGTGCCGGCCGGGCTGACGGCAGCACCCGTGGAGTTGCCGGACATGAGCCCGGCGGCCGCGGTTGCCGCCCCGGAAGCGGAGAAAACTGCCGTCGCCGCGCCCGCAACGGCAGACAAGGCGGTCGCGGCTGCTCCGGTTGCGGCAGCGCCGGACCCGGCAGCAGCTGCCGAAGCGCAAGTGCCGCGAGGCGCCGGGGAGTGGTACGTGCAACTGGGCAGTTTTTCCAGCCGGCAGAATGCCGAGGGACTCAAAAAGAAGCTTGTTGCCGCCGGTTTTGAGGCGACGATCCGCAAGAGCGAGAAGACACCGCTGTTGCGCGTGCTGGTTGGTCCCCGTGCCGATCGCGATGCGGCCGTCGCCCTGGCCGCGAAGCTCAAGGCTGCGGGTTACGCTGGCCAGGTGACCCGGCCCTAGATGAACACGGTCGACTACATCCTCATCGTGCTGATCGCCGTCTCGGGCCTGGTGGGCGTGCTGAGGGGCTTTATCCGCGAGGCGCTTTCGGTGCTGGTCTGGATACTGGCGTTGTGGGGTGCCGCCCGCTACGGCGGGCAGCTCGGGCCGCTGCTCAGTGGTGTCCTCGAAGAGCCGGCGCTGCAGCTCTGGGCAGGCCGCACGCTGGCTTTTGTCGCCATACTGTTTGCCGGCAGCCTGCTGGGCTGGCTGGTGGGCTACCTGATCCGCAACAGTGCCGTCACCGGCACGGATCGGGTGCTGGGGCTGTTGTTCGGCCTGGTGCGCGGGGCGCTCGCGATCATCCTGGTGGTGCTGGTGCTGGAGCAGGGCGGTTTCGCGTCGGAATCTTGGTGGCGGGGGTCCAAGCTGATACCGTATGCCGCCGCTGCCGGCGAGGAGTTCTGGGCGCTTGCCGGACAGCAGGTCAAGGGTCTGGGCGAGAAGGCAGGAGTCTGGTTCTAGTGTGTGGCATCGTTGGCATCGTCAGTCATCAGCCGGTCAATCAGGGGCTGTATGACGCGCTGATGGTCCTGCAGCATCGTGGCCAGGATGCCGCAGGCATCATGACCGACTGGAACGGCACCCTCTGTACGCGCAAGAAGAACGGACTCGTCAGCGATGTCTTCATGCAGCGGCACATGGAGGAGTTGCGCGGCAACATCGGCATCGGTCACTGCCGCTATCCGACTGCAGGTACGCTCAAGTCCAGCGAGGCGCAGCCGTTCTACGTGAATTCGCCCTATGGCATCGCGCTGGCGCACAACGGCAACCTGACCAACTCGGAGGAACTGAAAGCCCTGCTGGTCAACCAGGACCGGCGCCACCTGAATACCGGTTCGGACACCGAGGCTCTGCTCAACGTCTTTGCCCACGAGCTCCAGCAGCAGCCGGCGGAAGAGCTGACGCCACAGGCCATCTTTGCCGCAGTGGCCGCCGTCCATCGCCGCTGTCGGGGCGGCTATGCCGTGGTGGCACTGATCATGGGTTACGGCCTCGTGGCTTTCCGCGATCCGCACGGCATCCGCCCGGTCTGCCTGGGGCGTCGCGAGGCGCCCGAGGGTGTCGAGCACATGGTGGCTTCGGAAAGCGTGGCGATGGATGCACTCGGTTTCAGGATGGTGCGCGACATCCTGCCGGGCGAGGCCGTGATCATCGAGCGCGACGGTACCCTGCACAGCAAGGTCTGCGACATTCCGCGCAGTTACACACCCTGCATCTTCGAGTACGTGTATTTCGCGCGGCCCGATTCGATCATCGACCGCATCTCGGTGTACAAGGCGCGGCTGCGCATGGGTGAGCATCTAGCCGAGAAGATCCTGCGTGACCGGCCCGACCACGACATCGATGTGGTCATACCGATCCCCGACTCGAGCCGCACCAGTGCCCTTGAAGTGGCACACCGGCTGGGCGTCAAGTATCGCGAGGGCTTCATCAAGAACCGCTACATCGGCCGTACCTTCATCATGCCCGGCCAGGAAATGCGCCGGCAGTCGGTGCGCCGCAAGCTGAATGCCATCGACCTCGAGTTCCGTGACAAGAACGTGCTCCTCATCGATGACTCCGTGGTGCGTGGCACGACGTCCCGGCAGATCATCGAGATGGCCAGGGAGGCGGGTGCACGGCGTGTCTACTTCGCCTCGGCCTCGCCGCCGGTCCGTTTCCCGAACGTGTACGGCATCGACATGCCGGCGGCCAGCGAGCTGGTGGCCAGTGGTCGCACCGAGGAGCAGGTCCAGGAATTCATCGGCGCCGACTGGCTCGTCTACCAGGATCTCGAAGACCTGATCAAGGCAGTCCACCATGACGACGCGCAGGTCACCGAGTTCGATACTTCGTGCTTCTCCGGCGAGTACATCACCGGCGACATCAGTCCAGACTATCTTTGCAGGCTCGAGCAGCAGCGCAACGACCGGGCAAAATCGCAACGTGATTCCATCCGCCGTCGCAAGCCGTCCGATGCCGATGTCGCGGTGTGAGCCTCAAGTTCCTCATCATCGACGATCACGCTGACTACAGGCGCCTGCTTTCCTATCACGTCGCGGCGCGCTGGCCCGAGGCGATCATCCGTGAATATGACCCGCTGCAGTCCGGGCGCCTGCCGGATGCGTTCTCCGGTGCCGGCAACGATGTGGTACTGCTCGGCGATACCTGCGGTCGCGAGGATGCAATCGAATGGCTGCGCAGGTTCCGTGCCCAGCCGAAATTTCCGCCCGTCGTTTTCATCGGCAACGGTGACGAGCGCCAGATCGTGGCGGCCATCAAGTCCGGTGCCGATGAGTATGTGGGCAAGCCGCGTCTCAACAATGCCCGGCTGACAGAGGCGATCGAGGAAGCCCTGCGCATCGGTTCGGTCCGTGCCAACCCTGCGCGTACCGGTGGTGAATCCGCAGCTGCCAACGGCAACGGGCCGATCCCCCGCAATTACCGCGTGGTGCGCAAGCTGGCCCATGGCGAGATTGCCACCGTCTATCTGGCGCAGGAACGCGGTTCCGGACGGGAAGTCGTGCTCAAGGTACTGCACCAGGTCAGCGATGCCGCGAGCGGCAAGATCCTCGACCGCTTCCTGCGCGAGTACGAACTCGCCGCGCGTCTCGATCATCCCAATGTGGTGCGGATCCACGACTTCGGCGTGGCCGATGACCACGCCTACATCGCGATGGAGTATTGCGGCGGCGGCAGCCTCAAGCGGCGGATTGCCTCCGGAATGGATCGCTACGAGGCATATCGGCTGATGCGCGACATCGCCTCGGCGCTCGGCGTGCTGCATGCCGCGGGCATCCTGCACCGGGACCTCAAGCCCACCAATGTGCTGTTCCGCGATGATGACAGCCTGGCGCTGATCGATTTCGGGCTCGCAAAGCAGGTGGCCCTCACCGCCGAGGTTACGGGCGCCGGAGCGATCTTCGGCACGCCGTACTACATGAGCCCCGAGCAGGGACATGGCGAGCCAGTCGATGCGCGGGGCGATCTCTACAGCCTGGGAGTCATCTTTTTCGAGATGCTGACCGGTGCCAAGCCCTACGACGGCGAAACGGCGATGAGCGTGATCGTGAAGCATCGCCAGGCACCGCTGCCGGTGCTGCCGCGCGCAGTCGCCGAGTTCCAGCCGCTGATCGACAGGCTGCTGGCCAAGCAGCCATCGCAGCGTTTCCAGAACGTGGCCGAGCTGCTGGCCTGGGAACCCGCCGCCTGAAACCGCGGTCAGTGCAGCCCGAAGTGCTGCAGTTCCGGGCCTGATGGCGTCCAGCGCAGCACGCTGCCCTGTTCATACCAGTCGCCGAGCACGATGCGTGTCGCCGTCGCCTGCTGCGCGTTGTCGAAGCGGTGGATGGCCGGCCGGTGGGTATGTCCGTGTATCAGCAGCGACACCCCGTGACGCTCCATCACGGCCGCCACCGTCTGCTGGTTCACGTCCATGAGCATGGCCGGCTTGCTGCCATGGCTCGCCGTGCTGCGGCTGCGCAGCTGCGCCTCGATGTGGCTGCGGGCCCGGACCGGCAGGGCGAGATACAGCGCCTGCACGACTGGCGAGCGGACTATCCGCCGATAACGCTGATAGGCGTGGTCATCGCTGCACAGGGTATCGCCGTGCATCAGCAGCGCGCGCTCGCCGTACAGGTCGATGATGGTTTCATCCGGCAGCAGCGTGAGGCCGCTGCGCGCCGCGAAGTCCTGGCCGATCAGGAAATCACGGTTGCCGTGCATGAAGCTGCAGGGCACTCCGCGCGCGGTGAAGCTGCGCAGTGCGGTACAGACCTGCTCGCCGGTCGTGCCCGGGGCGTCATCGCCGATCCAGCTCTCGAAAAGATCGCCGAGGATGTACAGCGCCTTTGCCTGGCTGGCGGTATCGGCGAGGAAGCGCAGGAAGCAGTCGGTGACCGCGGGCCGGGAGGAGTGGAGATGCAGGTCAGAGACGAACAGTATCGTCATTTAGCGGCGGGCGGCTTCAGGAAACTCGCTTTCTGGATGACCACGGGTTCCACCGGGACATCGGCCATGCCGTCCTTCACGCCGGTCAGGCGGTGGCCGATGTCGTCGATGACCTCCATGCCCTGTATGACCTCGCCGAACACCGCATAGCCCCAGCGGGTGGGCTTCGGGTCGAGCGTTACGTTGTCGGCCAGGTTGATGTAGAACTGCGAGTCTGCGGAATGTGGTGCGCCGGTGCGGGCCATGGCGATGGTGCCACGCCGGTTGCTGAGTCCGTTGCCCGCTTCGTTGGGCACGCCGGGATGCGGCGGCTTGAGCTTGAGGTCGCTGGTGTAGCCACCGCCCTGGATCACGAAGCCGCTGACCACGCGATGAAATATGGTCCCGGTGAAAAAGCCTTCGTTGACGTACCTGAGGAAGTTTTCCACGCTCAGCGGGGCGCGCTCGGGATCAAGCTGGACGATGAATGCGCCGGCCGAGGTCTCGAACTGCACCAGCACCGGATCTGCGGCCTGCACGCTGGCGCCGAGTCCCAGCAGCAGGCTGGCCATCAGTGACAGGTGGATTCTGCAACTACGCATTGGGCTACTCCGCATCAGGAACTGAAACAACAGGCTCAGGCCGGGGATACATCCCGCGGCGTCAGCAGCGACAGGCCGGCGACGGCCGCGGTCAGCGTGTTCTCCAGCAGCATCGCGATGGTCATCGGGCCGACACCGCCCGGCACGGGCGTGATCCACGCGGCCCGTTCGCTGGCGGCGGCAAACTCGACATCACCGCAGATCTTGCCGTCGGGCAGGCGGGTGATGCCGATATCGAGCACCACGGCGCCGGGTTTTATCCACTCGCCACGCACCAGGCCCGGTTTGCCGACGGCTACCGCCAGGATGTCGGCCCGGGCGATGTGACTGGCGAGGTCGGTGGTGAAGCGGTGGCAGACGGTGGTCGTGGCACCGGCCAGCAGCAGTTCGAGGGCCAGTGGCCGGCCGACATGGTTCGAGGCACCGACGATGACGGCATGCTGGCCGCGCACCGGCACGGCGATATGCCGCAGCAATGTCATCACGCCATACGGGGTAGCCGGCCGCAGCACCGGGATCCGCTGGCAGAGGCGGCCGAGCGTATAGGGATGGAAGCCATCCACGTCCTTGACCGGGTTGATGCGTTCGATGACCGCCGTTTCGTCGATGTGTGCGGGTAGCGGGAGCTGAACGAGGATGCCGTCGATGCCGCTGTCGAGGTTCAGCCGGTCGATCAGCGCCAGCAGCTCATCCTGGCTGGTGCTGGCTGGCAGGTCATGGTTATGCGAGACCACGCCGACTTCGGCGCAGGCCGTGCGCTTGTTGCGCACATAGATCTGCGAGGCGGGATCGTTGCCGACCAGGATCACCGCGAGGCCCGGTGGGCGGTGCCCCTGGGCCTGCCGCTCGGCGATACGGGTACGCAGCTGGGTGCGCAAGCCAAGTGCAATCGCCTTGCCGTCAATCAGGCGGGCAGTCATATGGAAACAGCCATGAGCGGGAGTGCGGCCTCGGCCGACAGGTCAATACACCGGATGCCGTGCACAATACCAGAGCCAGGGAGGCTGAAAAACCGGCCCGGTGCCGGTGGCCGGGGGCGGAAAAATTGACGCTGCCGGTGGCCCCTGCGTATCATGCGGCGCCCCGACGGGCGGGCGGCTATAATGCACTGCCGGGTACAGATCGGGGCATAGCGCAGTCTGGTAGCGCATCTGCTTTGGGAGC
>JAHDYM010000086.1 GCA_023383705.1 Gammaproteobacteria bacterium
GGATGAGGGCCGGATCGAACCGGCACCCAACCCTTTCACCCCGGAAACACTGTTAACCATGTCTCCGGAATAAGGTGTAAACCATGTGACCGGAATACACCCACAGCACCTGGCGGAGAGGGAGGGATTCGAACCCCCGGAACCTTGCGGTTCAACGGTTTTCAAGACCGCCGCATTCGACCGCTCTGCCACCTCTCCGGCGCCTGACGCGGATTGTCCCCACCCGGCGGACGACATTCAAGCGCCGCCGCGCAACGCAAGCGCCATCCGGTGGTGATTCAGGGAACCTTTTTGCGCCGGGATTGCCTGAATTGACGGGCGTGGTGAGGTACGATGCCCCCAATCGAGTTGTCACAGCGAGGAGACACATGAACGACCGTCAGTTACGTCCCGTCCAGGCCAGTCGCGGCATTCCTTCATACGAAGGCTCGCGGGAATCGGCACTCTCCACCAACCGGGTGCTGCGCAACACCTACATGCTGTTATCAGCCACGCTGCTGTTCAGCGCCGCGATGGCCGGCCTGGCCATGGCGATGGACATGCCCTATCTCGGCCCGATCGTCACCCTGGTCGGTTACTTCGGCCTGCTGTTCCTGACCTACAGGCTGCGCAACTCGGCGGCGGGCATCGCGGCGGTCTTTGCCCTGACCGGCTTCATGGGCCTGACGCTGGGGCCGATCCTTAGCATGTACGTGCAGTCGGTACCGAACGGCGGCCAGCTCATCATGACGAGCCTCGGCATCACCGGCCTGCTGTTTGCCGGACTGAGCGGCTACGTGCTGAAGACCGGTCGCGACATGAGCTTCATGACCGGCTTCCTGACCGTGGGCATGTTCGGCCTGCTCGGCGTGATCGTGGTCGGCCTGTTCGTGGACCTGTCGGCCTTCCAGATGGTGATCTCGGCGGCGATCGTGCTGCTGATGGCTGGCTGCATCCTGCATGAAACCAGCGCCATCATTCATGGCGGCCAGACCAACTACATCCTGGCCACCATCAGCCTCTATGTCAGCCTGTACAACATCTTCATCAGCCTGCTGAGCCTGCTCGGCGGCAATCGCGACTGAGTACCACTGTCTACGGGCCTTGCCGGACGGCAAGGCCCGTAGCGGCGGCGACGAAGGCCCACTGGGCGGAATACTCGTCCACCAGCTTCGACAGCGAAGCACCCGCGCCATGTCCGGCGCGCGTTTCAATCCGGATCAGCACCGGGCGGCCACAGTCCTTCGCGGCCGCCTGCGCAGCCTGCAGCGCTGCTGCGTACTTGTAGCTGTGCCAGGGCACCACGCGATCATCATTGGCATCAGCCTGCACCAGCACCGGGGGATAGCAGTGGCCCTCGCGGATGTTGTGGTATGGCGACCAGCCACGCAGTACCGCAAACTCCGCCGGATCGTCGCTCAGCCCGAAATCGCTGCCCCACTTGCGCGCATTGAGGCTGGCCGTCTGATAACGCAGCATGTCGAGCACGCCCACCGCCGGTACGGCGGCAGCGAACAGTTCCGGCCGCTGGTTCAGCACGGCGCCGACCAGTGAGCCGCCATTGCTGCCACCCCAGATGGCCAGATGGTCCGGCGAGGTCACGCCGTTGGCGATCAGCCACTCGGCCGCAGCGATGAAGTCATCGAAGACGTTCTGCTTGTTGAGCCGGGTCCCGGCCAGGTGCCATGCCTCGCCATACTCGCCGCCGCCGCGCAGGTTCGCCTGTGCGTACACGCCGCCCGCTTCAATCCAGGCCATGCGGGCCGCGGAGAAAGCCGGCGTCAGCGACACGTTGAAGCCGCCATATCCGTACAGGACCGTCGGCTGGCGCCCGTCCGGCACGAGGTCCCGCCGATGCACGAGATACATCGGCACGCGGGTGCCATCCCGGCTGGTGTAGAAGACCTGCCTGGCAAGGTAGCGGGCCGGATCGACGGCATGCTTGCCGGCCGGCAATGGCGCGACCGATCCGCTTGCGGTATCCAGCCTGAACACCGCACGCGGTGTCGTGAAATCCGTGTAGGAGAAGAATGTCTCCGGGTTTTCCGGCGTGCCGGGAAATCCGGTCACGCTGCCCTGCCCCGGCAAGTCCACGACGCCCGCAGGCTCGCCGTCGGTCTTGTACAGGCGGACCTCGGCATGTGCGTCCTGCACATACTCGAGCAGCAGGCGTCCGCCGATCAGTGCGGCCGAAGCGATCGCTGCCGATGATTCCGGTACGACCTCACGCCAGTGCTCCGGCTCTGGCGCATCCAGCGATACCGCAATGATCCGGCCCCGCGGCGCAGACTGCGTACTGTGGAAATAAAAAAACTCGGCCTCGGCACCGAGGAACTCGTAGCGCCCGTCCCAGCGATCGAGCAGGCGGACCAGCTCACCGTCACGCCCGGTCAGCAGCCGCTGGTAATAGATGCCATTGCTTTCATAGCCATCCTCGATGCTGAGGATGAGAAACCGGCCATCGGTGCTGACTTCCGCATAGGGATCGCGGGTGGGGTGATCGGTGATCGCATGGATCAGCCGGTCAGCCACCTGCGCCGTACCGAGCAGGTGGTAGTACACGGCAACCTGCCTGCCATCGTCGTAGCCCTGGTCCGTATCGCCGGGATAGCGGCTGTAGTAAAAGCCGGCGCCATCGCGTGACCAGCTCACCGCAGTGAATTTGGTGCCGTGCAGGACATCGCCGGTATCACGCCCGGTGGCGGTATCCCGCACCCGCCAGGTTTTCCAGTCGCTGCCGCCGTCAGACAGGCTGTAGGCCAGCAGGCTGCCATCCGGACTCAGCTTGAACTCGCCCAGCGACACCGTGCCATCGGCATTGAAGCTGGCCGGATCGACCAGCACCGTACCGGCCTCGGCGGGATCACGGGCGATGCGCAATACGTCCTGCTCGGCCTGGCCGGGATTCCAGGTCCAGGCGTAGACGCCGTTCTCGCGGTCGGGCAGGCCCCTGCGCTCATGATCGAGCAAGGCACGCAGACGGCTCGCAAAGTGGTCACGCCCCGGCAGTGCGGCCAGATGCCGGTCGGTATGGCGATTCTGTGCCGCGATCCAGGCGGCTGTTTCAGCCGAGTCCGTTTCCTCCAGCCACCGCCAGGGATCCGCGACGGCGGTACCGTGGTAGACATCGACCTGGTTGACGCGACGCGCAGGCGGGTACTGCGCACTGGCCGATCCGGGCGCCGGCAACTGCATCGCCATCAAGACCACGATGGCGATCCAGGCCAGCAGTCCGCCGCCATCGGCGGCGGCATGGCCCGGAGCCGGACGGCCACCTGCTGCTGCCGGGCTCAAGACATGCCGGCCGGCAGGCGCTCCACACCACCCATGTAGGGCAGCAGCGCAGCCGGAACGGTGATGCTGCCATCGGCGTTCTGGTAATTCTCCATGACCGCGACCAGCGCCCGCCCGGCCGCCACGCCCGAACCGTTCAGGGTATGCACGAGTTCGGGCTTGCCGGTATCCGGATTGCGCCAGCGTGCGCCCATGCGCCGGGCCTGGAAATCACCACAGTTGCTGCAGGAGGAAATCTCCCGGTACTTCTGCTGCCCCGGCAGCCAGACCTCGATGTCATAGGTCTGTGAGGAGCCAAAGCCGATATCCCCGGCACACAGCGCCACGACCCGGTATGGCAGCCCGAGCTTCTGCAGCACCGCCTCGGCGTGGCCCGTCAGCGCCTCCAGTGCTGCGGCTGAATCCGCCGGCCGCACGATATGCACCAGCTCGACCTTCTCGAACTGGTGCTGGCGGATCATGCCGCGCGTGTCCTTGCCGTATGAACCCGCCTCGGATCGGAAACAGGGCGTATGCGCGACGTAGCGCAGGGGCAGTTCGCGGGCTTCGGCAATCCGGTCGCGCATCAGGTTGGTGACCGGCACCTCGGCGGTTGGAATCAGGAACAGCTCGTTCTCACCGCTCACGGCAAACAGGTCGGCGGCAAATTTTGGCAGCTGGCCGGTACCCTGCAGCGAACTGCGGTTGACGAGGTAAGGCACATAGACTTCCGTATAGCCATGTTCCTGCACGTGCGTATCGAGCATGAACTGGATCAGCGCCCGATGCAGGCGCGCCAGCGAACCACGCATCACGGCAAAGCGCGCACCGGAGATCAGGCCGGCCGCATCGAAGTCGAGCAATGCGCTGCCCGTGCCGAGGTCGACATGGTCTTTCGCCTGGAAAGCAAACTCGCGTGGTGCGCCCCAGCGACGCACTTCGACATTGGCATTCTCGTCACGTCCGTCCGGCACCGCCGCATGCAGCAGATTTGGCAGGCCCAGCTGCAACTCGGCCAGCTGCCGCTGCAGGGCATCCAGCTCGGCTTCGCCGGCGGCCAGCTCGTCGCCGAGTTCTTTCACCGTCGCCATCAACGCCGCGGTATCGGCACCGGCGGCCTTGAGCTTGCCGATCTCCTTCGAGCGGACGTTGCGCTCGTTGCGCGACTGCTCCACCCGCACCTGCAGCGCCTTGCGACGCTCCTCGATGTCCTGGAAGGCGGCAACGTCGAGGCTGAAACCGCGGCGGGCGAGGTTGGCGCGCACCGCCTCGAGGTCGGTACGCAGGAGTCTGGGGTCGAGCATGATGGTGATCCGGTGTCTGCAGCCAGGAAGGCCCGCAGTTTACACCGGGCTCCCGCGCCCAAGCCCGGCTTCAGGACTTTGCGGATGCCCTGCCGGCAGCCCGGTTGCGCGCCCTGAAGTCCGCCAGCTTCTCGGCAATCCTGATTTCCAGCCCGCGGTCCACCGGCTGGTAGTAGCTGCGCTGGCCAAGGCCCTCGGGAAAGTAGCTGACGCCGGCGGCAAAGGCATCGGGCTCGTCGTGCGCATAACGATAGCCCTTGCCGTGGCCGAGTTCGCGCATCAGCGCGGTCGGCGCATTGCGCAGCTCCTTCGGCACTTCCAGGCTGCCATGCGTACGGACAT
Organism: Gammaproteobacteria bacterium; assembly: GCA_023383705.1. Classification (GTDB taxonomy): domain Bacteria; phylum Pseudomonadota; class Gammaproteobacteria; order Steroidobacterales; genus SHZI01. The sequence continues at coordinate 4,899 of JAHDYM010000086.1, forward strand.
CGTCCCTCGCCGCCTGCCAGGCGGTATACACGGCATTGCTCTTGGCCGCACAGGCCATGAACACGACGGCCTGCGCCAGTGCCAGCTCGCCTTCCGGGCTGCCGAGGCGTTCATAGGCCTGCCAGGCCTCGAGCGCCAGCGTGAGACCGCGCGGATCGGCATTGCCGATGTCCTCGCTGGCCATGCGCACGATCCGGCGCGCCACGTAGGCGGGATCACAGCCACCATCGAGCATGCGCGCCAGCCAGTAGAGGGAAGCATCGGGATCGGAACCACGCACCGATTTGTGCAGCGCCGAGATCTGCTCGTAGAACACGTCGCCCTGGCGGTCGAAGCGACGATAGCTGCCGGCCAGCACTGCCGCGAGGATCTCCGGCGTGAGCGTGCCGGCACCGCCCTCACCCGCTCCGGCAACGGCCAGATCGGCCGCCAGCTCCAGCAGGTTGAGCGCCCGACGCGCATCGCCATCAGCGCCCTGCGCAAGCTGCAGGAGTTCGGCATCGCTGGCACGAAGTCCGGTCGCACCGAGACCGCGTTCCGGATCCTCGACCGCCTGGCGCAGGATTTTCAGCAGGTCGGCATCAGCCAGCGGCTCGAGCACGCAGACGCGCGCCCGCGACAGCAGCGCATTGTTGAGCGCAAAGGAGGGATTTTCGGTCGTGGCGCCGATGAAGATCAGCGTGCCGTCTTCAACGTAGGGCAGGAACGCATCCTGCTGCGCCTTGTTGAAGCGATGCACCTCGTCCAGGAACAGTACGGTGGGCTGGCTGCGGTCGGCCTGTGCCTGGGCGACGGCCTCACGCACATCCTTGACACCGGCCATGACCGCCGAGAGCGCCACGAAACGTGCGCCACTGGCGCCGGCAACGAGCCTCGCGAGGGTGGTCTTGCCGGTGCCGGGAGGTCCCCAGAAGATCAGCGAATGCAGGGCTTTCGGCGTGCCGGCCGGGGCGTCTGCCAGCAGGTGGGCCAGCGGTTTCCCCGCGGCGAGCAACTGCGACTGTCCGACGACTTCGGCCAGCGACCGCGGCCGCATCCGGTCAGCCAGTGGCCGCCAGTTCACTTCGGGATCGGGCGCAGGATTGCTCAGCCCTTTTCGCTTGCCCGCCATGATCTAAGGCCTGACTCCAGCCATGTGCACCAGCGTCGCAGACCGGCGATGGAAAGAATCCAGCCTAGCAGAATGCCGGCGATATCGGCGCCCAGATCCAGCAGTTCAGGCTGACGCGTTGCCGTGAGACCCTGCAGCAACTCGATCAGCAAGCCATAGGCCGCCAGGCAAAGTGCGAGCATGGGGAGGCGGCGCAGTTCGACCACACCGGAAAACCAGAGCATCAGGGCCATGAAGGCCAGGGCATGCGCGAACTTGTCGTTGTAACTGATCGGCAACTGCCCGGGCTCGGGCAGCAGCGCCAGAACCAGGATGACTGCCAGCAGCACGCCGCCCAGCGTCGCCCAGATGTGCGCATGGCGCAGCGGCAGCAATACGGTGGTCACAGCGCGCTGTCGTCGATGACATCCGCACCGGGCGGGATGTCGAAGTGGAAACTCTGGTCATCGAGTCGTGGATTGATCTCGACCCGGGAAAAATCCAGCCGCGTCTGCTGACCCAGACGATCGTCGAGTTCCAGGTTGACGAGCTTCTGGCCATCGAAACCCAGGCGCACGCCGGCAAAATCGGCATCGGCGGCTTTCGGCGCCAGCGCCACCCACTGAATTTTGTCCGCCTGCCATGACTTGCTGATGGTGAAGCGCTCCAGGACATCCTGCCGGCCGGTCAGCAGCGCCGCCGGCGTATCGCCAATACCCTCCTCGAGCTGCCGGATGATCACCTGGTCGAGGTCGGCTTCGTAGAGCCAGAGCTTCTCGCCGTCGGCCACGATCGCCCGTGCATGGGGCTGCTGGTAGTCCCAGCGGAACCGCCCGGGACGCTGCATCAGCACCCGCCCGGCCGAATCCTCGACGAGCTGCTGCCGGGAATCGATGACACGTTGCCGGAAATCGGCCCGCAGCGTCGTGACACCGGTCAGGAAATTGCGCAGGCGTTGCAGGCCGGGGTCATCGGTGCCGGCGACTGCCTCGCCGGGGCCCAATACCAGCAAACTGCAAAGCAGGAGAACGGGGCGGATCATGCGTCAGCCCGTCAGTCGTCCGCCGGCGGTGGCGCGAGGACTTCCCGAAATCCGTTTGACTGCAACGGACCGACCAGCCCGGCTGCCTCCATGGTTTCGACCAGCCGCGCCGCCCGGTTGTAACCGATTTTGAGGCGTCTCTGTATGCCGGACACCGAGGCGCGCCGCGTCTCGGCGACGATTTTCACCGCCTGGTCATAGAGCGCATCGGCCTCGCCGTCGCCTTCCGTCGTGGCGGCCGGCTCACCGGAAATACCGGGAATCGCCATCGCCGGCCCTTCGGTGATCTCGTCGATATAAACCGGCGCCCCGCTGCCCTTGAGCGCACCGACGACCCGGTGCACTTCCTGATCCGAGACAAAGGCGCCATGCACCCGCAGCGGCATGCCGGTGCCTGGCGGCAGGAACAGCATGTCGCCGTGGCCGAGCAGGCACTCGGCACCACTCTGGTCGAGGATGGTGCGCGAATCGACCTTTGCCGACACCTGGAAGGCGATGCGGGTGGGAATATTCGCCTTGATGAGTCCGGTGATGACATCCACCGAAGGCCGCTGCGTGGCGATGATCATGTGTATGCCGGAGGCGCGGGCCTTCTGCGCCAGGCGGGTGATCAGTTCCTCCACCTTCTTGCCGACGACCATCATCATGTCGGCCAGTTCATCGATAATCACCACGATCTGCGGCAGGGTGGTGAGGACCGGCACGGAGCCATCCATCAGGGGTTTCGGTGCAAACTCGGTACCGACCAGCGGATCCGGGATCGGCTCGCCCTTTTCAGCCGCCTGCGTCACCCGGCGGTTGAAGCCGGAGAGATTGCGCACACCGAGCGCCGCCATCAGCCGGTAGCGACGTTCCATCTCGGCCACGCACCAGCGCAGCGCATTGGCCGCTTCCTTCATGTCGGTCACGACCGGTGCCATCAGGTGCGGGATGCCCTCGTAGACCGAGAGTTCGAGCATCTTCGGGTCGATCATGATCATGCGCACGTCCGCCGGACGCGCCTTGTAGAGCAGACTCAGCACCATCGCATTGATGCCGACGGATTTGCCGGAGCCGGTGGTACCGGCAATCATCAGATGCGGCATGCGCTGCAGGTCGGCTACCACCGACTTGCCACCGATATCCTTGCCGAGCGCCAGCGTCAGCGGGGAATTCATCTCTTCGTAAGCCTGCGAGCGCAGGATCTCGCCCAGCGTGACGATCTCGCGGGTCTCGTTCGGAATCTCGAGGCCGACCGTCGACTTGCCGGGGATGACCTCCACCACCCGGACACTGATCGCCGACAGCGAGCGCGCCAGGTCCTTGGACAGATTGCTGATCTGGCTGACTTTCACGCCCGGGGCCGGGGCCAGCTCGAAGCGCGTCACGATCGGACCGGGCTGGACGGCCACCACCTCGACCTCGACGCCGAAGTCCTTGAGCTTGAGCTCCACAAGCCGCGACATCGCCTCGAGCGATTCCTTGGAGTAGCCCGGCGGCTGCTCTGGCGGCGCATCCAGCAAGGACAGCGGCGGCAACTCGCCCGGCGCCGTGGTCGCGTCGAACAGTGGTACCTGACGCTCCTTCTGCGCACGGACGCTGGGCGGCGCGGGCGTGATCACCGGTTCGATGCGCGGTGGGACCTTCTTCTCCACCTTCCGGCGCTCCTTGCGCACCGTTTCCTGGCGCTCTTCCTGGGCGCGCTGGCCCTCGCTCCGGCTGCGGAAATCGCTGAGCAGCTGGCGGCCGCGGTCCACGCCATCGAGCACGGTCTTGCCGACCCTGTCCATGACGGCCAGCCAGGAAAGGCCGGTGAACAGCGAGACTGCTGCCAGCCAGACCGACAGCAGGAGCAAGGTGGCACCGAGCGGACCCAGGCCGGTCGCGAGGCCACGACCGAGCAGCTCGCCGAAGCCACCACCGGCACTGGCGGGAAGATCACCCCCGGCAAAGTGCAGGGTGGCGAGTGCGCAGCTGCTGGCCAGCGTCAGCAGAAACCCACCCGTGCGGGTCAACAGCAGCGTGCGGTCGATGGGGTCGGGACTGGTGCGGGCATTGAAAATGATCCAGCCGGCCAGCATCACCATGGCCGGGAACAGCAATGCCGGTACACCGAAGAGACTGTAGGCCACATCGGCAAACCAGGCACCGATCGCACCGATCCGGTTGCGCAACGGCGCACCGTCACCGGTATGGCTGAAACCCGGATCCTGTCGACTGTAGCTGAGCAGGGCCACCAGCATGATGAGCGCGACAGCGCCCAGCACCCACAGGGCAGCCTCGCGCACGACGCGCGTGAGCGGCGCAGCGCCGCCGCGGCTCTCGAGTCCGATTACCCTGGACGCGCCCGATCCCAATGTTCAACCCGCAACTGGTGCAACAACAGCTAACTGCCTGCCCGTCAAGCAGTTAGCGTCAGGATCATAACAGCACGCCGCCTCCGTGCAAGCCGCGGGCAATCCCGCGGCAGCTTTGCCGCAGCAGCGCGGCTTCGCCTAAACTGCCGGCATGACAAACATCAGGCACACCAGGCTGCTGATCCTCGGTTCGGGCCCAGCCGGATACAGTGCGGCGATTTATGCCGCACGCGCGAACCTCAAGCCCCTGCTCATCACCGGCCTGGAACAGGGCGGCCAGCTGATGACCACGACCGAGGTCGACAACTGGCCGGGTGGTCGCGAGGGTTTGCAGGGCCCTGAACTGATGGAACAGCTGCGCGCGCATGTCGCCCGGCTGGATGTCGAAATGGTCAGCGACCAGATCGTCGAAACCCGGCTCGGCCAGCGACCCTTTGTCCTGCGCGGCGGTGCACAGGACTACAGTTGCGACGCACTCATCATTGCGACGGGCGCATCGGCGCGTTACCTCGGCCTGCCCTCCGAACAGGCGTTTCGCGGCAAGGGGGTATCAGCCTGTGCGACCTGCGACGGGTTTTTCTACCGCAAGCAGCGCGTCGCCGTGATCGGCGGCGGCAACACCGCAGCCGAAGAGGCCCTCTACCTCTCGAACCTGGCGGCACATGTCACGCTGGTCCATCGGCGCGATCACCTGCGCGCCGAGAAGATGCTGCAGGACAAGCTCATGGCCAGGACGCGTGATGGCGGCAACGTCTCCATCATCTGGGAACATGAGGTCGAAGCGGTCACGGGCGATGACAGCGGCGTCACCGGCCTGCGGCTGCGCCCCGTGGATCCTGCGCTGCCGGGGCAAAGCATCGATGTCACCGGCGTCTTCATTGCCATCGGGCATGTGCCCAATACCGGGATTTTTGCCGGGCAACTCGAACTCGATCACGGCTATATCGTCGTGCGCGGCGGCCTCAACGGCGGGGTGACGGCGACGAGTGTTCCAGGCGTGTTTGCTGCCGGCGATGTGGCAGACAGCATCTACAGGCAGGCGATCACCTCGGCCGGATCAGGCTGCATGGCCGCCCTGGATGCCGAAAAATTCCTCGACAGCGTGCCTTCCTGAGGGACAGGTGCGCATCGGGAACGTCACCGGTATCGCGCAGATTCCCGCAGACAGCTGGAACCGGCTGCATGGCACGCACTACCCCTTCATGCGCCACGAGTTCCTCCTCGCCCTGGAGGAGTCCGGTTGCGCCAGCGTCGCAACCGGCTGGTCGCCCTGTCACCTGACGGTCCACAACGATCAGCAGGAACTGGTCGGCGCCCTGCCCCTCTACCGCAAGACCAATTCCTTCGGCGAGTTCGTCTTCGACTGGGCATGGGCCGATGCTTACCGGCGCGCAGGCCTCCACTACTACCCGAAGCTGGTCGCCGCCGTTCCCTACACGCCGGCTACCAGCACCCGCCTGCTGCATGCGCCGGGTGCAGACCGGAGCGAAGTTCAGCAACTGCTGCTCGGCACGGCGCTTGCACTGACCCGGCAGTCGGCGGCTTCATCGCTGCACGTGCTGTTTCCGGAACCGGACGAACTGCCGCTGTTCAGTGCCGCCGGCATGTCCCTGCGCAAGGACTGCCAGTTCCACTGGCACAACCGTGGCTACGCCTGCTTTGAGGACTTCCTCGGCGGGTTTACCGCCGAGAAGCGCAAGAAGACCCGGCGGGAGCGGCGGCGCGTCGCGGAAGCGGGCATCAGCTTCGAACATCTCGGTGGCCACCAGATCGATGCGGAACTGTGGAAGCAGTTGATGCCGATTTATGCCAGCTCTTTCCTGCGGCGCGGGCGCACCCCCTACCTGAACGAGGATTTCTTCCGCCGCATCGGCGCGACCTTGCCGGACAATCTGCTGGTCATCCTCGCCCGCCGGCAGCGGGAACCGGTCGCGGCTGCGATCTGTTATCGCAGCGCGGACACGCTTTATGGCCGTTACTGGGGCAGCACCGGCGACTTCCACAGCCTGCACTTCGAAACCTGCTACT
>JAHDYM010000161.1 GCA_023383705.1 Gammaproteobacteria bacterium
GGGTTGCCGAACATCACGCCGATCTTCATGCGGATCTGGTTGATGAAGATCACCGCGGTGTTCGAACGCTTGATGTTGCCGGTGAGCTTGCGCAGCGCCTGCGACATGAGGCGGGCCTGCAGGCCGACGTGCGTGTCGCCCATCTCGCCCTCGATTTCCGCCTTGGGCGTGAGCGCGGCGACGGAGTCGACCACCACCACGTCGACGGCACCGGAACGCACCAGCAGGTCGGTGATCTCCAGCGCCTGCTCGCCGGTATCCGGCTGCGAGACCAGCAGGTCGTCGATGTTCACACCGAGCTTCTGCGCATAGGCCGGGTCGAGCGCGTGCTCGGCATCGACGAAGGCGGCGGTGCCGCCGGACTTCTGGCACTGGGCGATGATCTGCAGCGTGAGGGTGGTCTTGCCGGAGGACTCGGGCCCGAAGATCTCGATGATGCGGCCCTTGGGCACACCGCCGACGCCGAGCGCGAGGTCGAGGTTGAGCGAACCGGTGGAGATGACGTCGATGTCCTTGACCACCCCGGAATCGCCGAGGCGCATCACGGAACCCTTGCCAAATTGCCGTTCGATCTGGCCCAGCGCGGCGCTCAGCGCCTTCTTGCGATTGTCATCCATGGAGTGATTCCGGTTGCAGGTGAAGCTGGGGCGATTATTCCACAGTTCACCCGCATGCACAGGCGCGCGAAACCAGCCGGTTCGCCGCGATTCAGCTGGCGAGCAGGCCGATGCAGCCCTGGAGCGCGGCGGCCACCGACTGGCGGCGGATCGCGTCCCGGTCGCCCTCAAATTGCCGCAGTTCCGCCTGCAGCCGGGCGCCCGGGCCGGCCCAGGCAAGCCAGACCGTGCCGACCGGCTTGTCGGCCGTGCCGCCGTCCGGCCCGGCGATGCCGGTGATGGCCACGGCGAGCTCGGCACCGCTCGCCAGGCGGGCGCCGATCGCCATCTGTTCAGCCACTTCCTCGCTGACGGCGCCGTGGGCCGCCAGCGTGCCCTCGCCCACCCCCAGCAGCGCCAGCTTCGCCGCGTTGCCGTAGGTGACGAAGCCATATTCGAACCAGGCCGAGCTGCCCGGCCGGTCGGTCAGGCACTTGGCCACCCAGCCGCCGGTGCAGGATTCGGCGGTGGCGATGCGGGCATCCCGCGCGATGAGCCGGGTGGCGAGCGTGTCGACCAGCGCAGCCAGCGCGGCGTCATCGGGGCCCTGCGTGCTCATGCCTTTTGCAGCCCCGGCCTGCCCGCCAGCACCTGCCGGTACAGCGCCAGGTAGCTGTCCACCATCTGCAGCGGCCCGAAACGGCTGCGCACGCGGTCACGGCCCGCGGCGCCGAAAGCCTGGCGCAGGTTGGGATCGCCGAGCAGGCGGATCACCGCGGCGGCGAGCGCGGCGGTATCGCCGGGCGGCACCAGCAGGCCGGTCTCGCCGTCAGCCACCACCTCGGGGATGCCGCCGGCGGCAAAGGCGACGATCGCCACGCCGGCAGCCTGCGCCTCGAGCAGGCTCACGCCGAGGCCCTCGTGCAGGGCCGGGTGGACGAGCAGGTCGA
>JAHDYM010000087.1 GCA_023383705.1 Gammaproteobacteria bacterium
TTCCCTCGATCATCCAGACGCTGGAAGACCTGAAGGCGCCGCCGATCTTCCGCGACATCTCCATGTATCCGCGCGGCATCGTGCTGGTCACCGGGCCGACCGGTTCCGGCAAGTCCACGACGCTGGCGGCGATGATCGACTACATCAACGACAACAAGCCCGACCATATCCTGACCATCGAGGATCCGATCGAGTTCGTGCACGAAAGCAAGCGCTGCCTGATCAACCAGCGCGAGGTGCACAAGGACACGCTCGGCTTCAGCGAGGCGCTGCGCTCGGCCCTGCGCGAAGACCCGGACGTCATCCTGGTCGGCGAAATGCGCGACCTCGAAACCATCCGCCTGGCGCTGACCGCCGCGGAAACGGGTCACCTGGTGTTCGGCACCCTGCATACCAGTTCGGCGGCCAAGACCATGGACCGCGTGATCGACGTGTTCCCCGCGCAGGAAAAGGAAATGGTCCGCGCGATGCTGTCGGAGTCCCTGCGCGCGGTCATTTCCCAGGCGCTGCTCAAGCGCGTGGGCGGTGGCCGGGTTGCCGCGCATGAAATCATGATCGGTACGCCGGCCATCCGTAACCTGATCCGCGAAGGCAAGGTGGCGCAGATGTATTCGGCGATCCAGACCGGCGTCAAGGATGGCATGCAGACGCTCGACCAGTGCCTGCAGGACCTGCTCTCCAGGGGTGTGATCACCAAGGAAGAGGCCCGCTTCAAGGCACAGAACAAGGACGCTTTCTAGTTCTGCGGAACGGAAGCTGTCCGGCAAGGAGTTTCGGCAATGGAACGCGATCAGGCGACGAAGCTGGTACACGGCCTCCTGAAGAAGATGGTCGACAAGAACGGCTCGGACCTCTTCATCACCACGGGGTTTCCCCCGGCCATCAAGATCGACGGCGAGATCCACCGTGCGGCCGAGCAGCCGCTGAGCGGTGACGACAGCGCGATCATCGTGCGCTCGATCATGAACGACCGGCAGGCGCGTGATTTCGACGCCACCAAGGAATGCAATTTCGCCATTGGCCCGCAGGGCATCGGCCGCTTCCGCGTCAGCGCCTTCGTCCAGCGCGGTGGCGTGGGCGCCGTACTGCGCCGGATCGTCACGAAAATCCCGACGCTCGAGGAACTGGAACTGCCGCCCATCATGCAGGAAATCGCGCTGACCAAGCGTGGCCTGGTGATCGTGGTCGGTGCGACCGGTTCGGGCAAGTCAACGACGCTGGCGGCGATGGTCCACCATCGCAACATGAATACCCGTGGCCATATCGTGACCATCGAGGATCCGGTCGAGTACCTGCATCCGCACGGCCGTTGCGTCGTCACGCAGCGCGAGGTGGGCGTGGATACCGAGAACTGGCACGCCGCCCTCAAGAACACCCTGCGCCAGGCTCCCGACGTGATCATGATCGGCGAGATCCGCGAGCGTGAAACCATGGAGTACGGCATCCAGTTTGCCGAAACCGGCCACCTCTGCCTCGCCACCCTGCATGCCAACAGCGCCAACCAGGCGCTCGACCGCATCATCAACTTCTTCCCCGAGGAAAAGCGCCAGCAGGTGCTGATGGACCTGTCGCTGAACATCAAGGGGCTGATCTCGCAACGCCTGATCCCGCGCCAGACCGGCGTCGGGCGCATCGCGGCGATGGAAGTCATGCTGCAGTCGCCGTTGATCTCCGACCTGATCTTCAAGGGCGAGGTGACGCGCATCAAGGAGATCATGGCCAAGTCCACCCGGATCGGCATGCAGACCTTCGACCAGGATCTTTTCCAGCTGTACGAGACCGGCAAGATTTCCTACGAGGAGGCGATCCGCAACGCCGATTCGAAGAACGAGCTGCGCCTGCGCATCAAGCTCGAGAGCAAGCGCGACAAGCCCACCGCGGTCGATGACGTCGGTGGCCTGCAGGTTGTGGAAGAGCAGGAAAAGGCCCGCCGGTTCTAGGGCGCCGGACCACGATCATGAATGTTCAGCCACTCTTCAGCCTGATGGTCGAGAAACGGGCCTCCGACCTGTTCCTCACCTGCTATGCCCCGGTCAAGATCAAGATCGACGGCAAGATCCTGCCCGTCAACAAGCTTGAACTGACCCCGCAGATGGTGCGCCAGGCGGCGATGGAGCTGATGAGCGGGGAACAGCTCGAGGAATTCAACCGCGAGCTCGAGATCGACTTTGCGATCTCCAAGCCGGGCCTAGGGCGGTTTCGCGTCAATATCTTCCATCAGCGCGGCAACGTCGCGATCGTCATGCGCTACATCACCCACGACCTGCCGGACCTCGACGTACTCGGCATGCCGCCGATCCTCAAGGACCTGATCATGTTCCGGCGCGGGCTGGTGCTGATGGTCGGTGCCACCGGTTCGGGCAAGTCGACGACGCTGGCCGGCATGATCAACTATCGCAACGAGAAGACGGCCTCGCACATCATCACCATCGAAGACCCGATCGAGTACCTGCATCCCAACAAGAAGTCGATCATCAACCAGCGCGAGGTCGGCATGGACACGAAGTCCTATGCACGGGCGCTGAAGAGTGCGATGCGCGAGGCGCCGGACGTGATCCTGATCGGTGAGGTGCGTGACCGCGAGACCATGCAGGCAGCCATCGACCTGGCAGGTACCGGTCACCTGGCCGTTGCCACCCTTCATTCAAACAATGCACCCGAGACGCTGGACCGGATGATCAACCTGTTTCCGGAAGAGCAGCACTCGCAGGTGTTCATGGATCTCTCGCAGTACCTGCGGGCGATCATTTCGCAGCGGCTGGTGCGCGGTACCGAGGGCCAGCGTGTCGCGGCAGTCGAGGTCATGCTGAACACGCCGCGTCTTGCCGAGCTGATCCAGCGGGGCGATATCAGCAAGGTCAAGGAATCCTTTGTCGACAGCACCGAGCAGGGCATGCAGACCTTCGACCAGGCGCTGCTCCGGCTCTACAAGGACGGCAAGATCTCGATGGAAGAGGCGCTGGCCAACGCCGATTCGCGCTCGAACCTCGAGGCGCAGATCCACTTCGCCTGAATGATCGCGGCTGAAGCCGCTCCTACGGAACGTAGATCGCGGCGCCGTCGAATACCGGTCCGTCCACGCAGACCCGCTTCATCTGGCGCTGGCCGTCGATCATCACCGGCATGACGCAGCCCGCGCAGCCGCCGACCCCGCAGGCCATGAATTCCTCGACGCACAGCTGGCTGGGCAGCCCGAAGCCGGCAGCGAGTTCCTTTACGGCGCGCAGCATGGGTGTCGGACCGCAGGCGTAGACCGTGATGGCGGCGAGTTCCGCGGCACTGCGGGTTGCAAGCCAGCCACGGGCGAGGTCGGTGACATAGCCCGGATAGCTGCCGGGCAGTCCGGCCTTGCTGGCCAGACGCGAGGCGATGCCCAGCGCTTCGAGCTGCGGCATGCAGGCTTCCGCGCTGGCCGGGATGCCCGGCAGCGGCAAGCGCGCAGTCGCTGTCGCGAAGGGAAACGGGCTCTCGGAGCCGAGAAACGCGATCGCAGCCGGCGCGGCCGGAAGCCTCGCTGCCAGGAAGACCAGCGGCGGAATGCCGACACCGCCACCGAGCAGGACCGCCTGCGGGCGGGCCGGATCGGGCCGGAAGCCTTGCCCCACCGGGCCCAGCAGGTTCACGAGGTCGCCGGGTTCGGCGCGGCTGAGCGCGGCGAGACCATGGCCGACCACCTTGTAGAGCACCTCGATCCAGCCCTCGCTGGCGTTGGCGCCCATGATCGACAGCGGCCGGCGCATCGGGATGTCCGGATTGCAGCGGACGTGCACGAAAGTGCCCGGGGTAGCGCTGCGCGCGCAGTCCGGCGCATGCAGGCGCATGATGAACTGCCTGTCCGGCCAGGCCTGCTGCGCAATGACGCGGGCATCGATGCAGTGGATGGTGCCGCGGTGGGGTCGGTGCATAAATTCGCCGTTCGTCCGTACTCAGTTCCCGGGAGCGGGCTGGTCGAGCCAGCTCTCGGCGATCACGCAGGCGGCCACCGCATCCACGTCGCCGGTCCGGACCTTGCGCTGCCGGATACCCGCACGTCGCTGTTCGCGCAGCCGGTACTCGGCCTCTGCAGAGCTCAGCCGCTCATCCACACGGGTCACCGGTATCCGATAGCGGCTCTCCAGTTCGGCCGCGAAGCGCTCGGCAGCCGATTCACTGTCGGTGGCCGGGCTGTTGCCGCCGCTGCTGATGCGCCGGCCCGGCTCATTATAGGGGACGCCGACGACCAGATACCCCGGCCGCCATTCGCGGACCAGCTTTTCAAGCTCCGGCCAGTCCGGTACCCCATCGCGCGCGGCGAGCGTCATCAACGGCGAAGCGAGGCGCGGATTGCGGCTGGCGAGCGCCACGCCGATGCGCCGCCCGCCGTGGTCAAAGACGAGTGCTGTGGCAGCGCTATCGCTCACGGTCATGCGCGGTGGCGGGCAACTCAGGCATGTCCGGCCTGCGGGCTCAGCGTGCTCATGTCGATGCCGAGCAGGCGTGCCGACTGCTGCCAGCGCTGCTCGAAAGGGGTGTCGAAGATGATGCGCGGCACGGCCGGCACGCTCAGCCAGGCGTTCTGCGCCATCTCCTGTTCGAGCTGGCCGGGCCCCCAGCCGGCATAGCCGAGCGCAACGACCACGCGTCGTGGACCCTTGCCCCTGGCCATCGCGGTCAGGATGTCCTGGGAAGTGGTCACGCGGATCGCATCGCCTATCGACAGCGTGGCATCGAAATCCTGTACTGCTGTGTCCTCGACCTGGTGCAGCACGAAGCCGCGTTCCTGGTGCACCGGTCCGCCCCGCAGGACCGGTTGCTGCGCCAGCGACGGGTCAGAGGGGTTCAGTGACAGCTGCTCGAACACGCTGCCGAGGTCCAGTTCCAGCGGCCGGTTGATGACGATGCCCAGCGCGCCCTGGTCGCTGTGCTCGCAGATGTAGGTGACGGTGCGGTGGAAATTCGGATCCTGCATCGCCGGCATCGCGATCAGCAGGTGGCCAGTCAGGTAGGAGGTGTCGGGCATGCCTTCAGTATCAGCGCACTGCAGGCTGCCGACAAGGGCTGACGTCAGTGCTGCTGCCAGGTTGCGGCAGTGCGGGCACCGACCCGCGATGTGCCATCCGAGAAGCGCCATTCATAGGCAAAGCGCAACACGTCGTAGTCCTTGCGCAGCGCTTCCGGAAAGGGTTCGAAGGGGGCGGCCATGCGCAGGATCTCCATGGCTGCCCGGTCGAGGTCGCCCTGGCCGGAGGAACTGCGCAACACCACTTCGCGCAGCCCGCCATCGGCACTGATCGCGACCTCGAGTACCGGCGACCTGTCGTTGCCGAAGTCGCGTGTCTCGAAGGGGAAGTGCCGGGTGCCAACGGCCTCGACCTTGCGTTTCCAGATGCTGAGGTAGCCGGCGATGCGCGACTCGCGGGTATTGGCGCTGATCAGCAACTCGCGCGGCTGCTCATCGGGAATCGCGGTCTGCGTATCGAAGCGGGCGACCAGTTCGGCGCTGCTGCTGTCGGCGGGCAGCATGGTCTGGCGGGCCTGTGGCGCCTGCTCCGGTTCGCCGGTGTCGGCAACCCGGCGCACCGAATCCTCGCTGAGCAGCACGGGAGCTGCGTCGCGGAAGGGCTGGAAGGCGCCGCGCTGCACGCTGGTTTCGCCGCCTTCCTGTACCGGCCCGAGCTCATCGCTTGGCAGGGTCTGGCCCGGCGAGGTCCGCACCACCGCATCGGCTGCGGCATTGCCGGCCCCGGCCAGGTTCTTCTGCGCCAGCAGCACCGCGTTTTCGGGTGCGGTCCGGTCGGACTGCTCGCTGGTCACGAGCACCACGTCCATCGAACTGCCCGGCTCCTCCTGTCTCAGGACCGGTGCGCTGAAGGTGATGCCGAGGATCAGGATGCCGTGGAAGAGCGCGGCAAGGAAGGTGGTGGAGGACAAACGGTCACGCGCAGCGCTGGCTGACCAGGCAGTCTGGCCAAGGCTTCCGGCTTGTTCGTACACAGCCCGCATATCCAGGTCGACGATTTTCCCGTTGCCCGACGGGTTGATCTCTGATTATACGCACGCGTTGGCCGGTAATTGGCGCTGCGTCACACTTCTGCCGCACGCCTGTCTGTACCCGACTGGCCGCAACCCTTCAGGGTGAGCGACCATCCCGTTGCAGTTCGGGCACGCGACCGCCATTGGAGGCCTTGAGGCGCTCGCGCATGGCAGGCGTCATCTGCAGTTCGCCGCTGGTGCTGACCAGCAGGGCGTATTCGAGTCCCAGGCGCCCGACCAGCTCCGCGAAGCGCCCCGGACCGCCCACCATCAGCGCGGTGGAGGCCACATCGGCGAGTTCCGCGTTGGCAGCGATGACGGTAACGCTGGCGGCCCCGGTGCTCGGCCGGCCACTGCGCGGGTCGATGATGTGGTGATAGCGCTGGTCGCCGGACACCCGGGCGCGCTCGTAGTCGCCCGAAGTCGACAGCCCTTCGCCGGCAGCGAGTTCCAGCGCCGCAAAAACCTGCCGTGTGCGCGGGTCGAGCAGTCCGATCCGCCACCGGCGTGCCGCTTGCTGTGCGGTTGCGGGACGCGCGCCGATACCGAGCAGGCTGCTGCCGCCGATATCCACCAGTGCCTGCCGGATGCCCTGCCGTGCAAGCAGTTGCCGCGCGCCTTCCAGGGCCGTGCCCTTGGCCATGCCGCCGAGGTCGATGCACAGGGGCCGGGGGCTGCGCACGGTGTTTGCCACGATCTGCAGATCGGCCACCGAACCCTGGCTGTCGTGCAGCCTGTCCACCGCGGCGGCGTCCGGCGGGGCGCCGGCCGGGTCGATGTTCTCGCCACGGTCGAAGCGCCAGAGTTTCACCAGCGCGCAGACGCCCGGATCGAACAGCCCGGCGCTGCGCTGCTGCCAGGCGATGGCGCGCTGGATGAGCGGCAGCAGGCGGTCCGACAGGACCGCTGGCCGGCCCTGGCTGAGGGCCTCGTTCACCCTGGCCAGCTCGCCGTCGCCAAAGGCATACCAGTCGCGGCCGATTTCCCCGAAGTAGCGCTCGATGCTGTCTGCCGCCAGGTTGGCGCGTGCGGGATCCTCGGCCAGGATCTCGATGCGCACCGGGCTGGCGAAGGCCGTGAATTCGCGGACCGTATCGGTCAAGGCGGAGTCTGCGCACTGCGCGCCGGCAGCGAACAGGCCGCACAGGGCCAGCAGCAGTCGCGTCATCCGCATCGCGGCTCCCGTGCGGCGCAGTCCGCCGGCCTCAGCCCCGTGACTGCAGCTTGCTGTCGATGACATCGAACAGGTCGCGGGCCACATCCAGACCGCCGAGCTTCTGCAACTCGCGGATGCCGGTCGGGCTGGTGACGTTGACTTCGGTCAGGTAGTCGCCGATCACGTCGATGCCGGCAAAGATGACGCCGCGTTTGCTGAGCTCCGGGCCGACCTCGGCGCAGATCCACCGATCGCGCTCGGTCAGCGGCCGGACCTCGGGCTGCGCGCCCATCACCAGGTTGCCGCGGTTGTCGTCCGGCGGCGGGATGCGCGCCAGCGCATGGCTCACCGGCTTGCCGTCGATCATGATGATGCGCTTGTCGCCCTGCCGGATTTCCGGGATGTAGCGCTGGGCGACGGCATGCCGCGCGCCCGAGTCGGTAAGCGTCTCGAAGATCACATTGGCGTTGTTGTCGCCCTGGTTGAGCACGAAGATCGACCGTCCGCCCATGCCATCCAGGGGCTTGACCACGATCTTGCGGTGTTCGGCCAGGAAGGCGCGCATGTCGGCCATGGAACGGGTGATCAGGGTGTCCGGGCAGCACTGCGGGAAGCAGGCGGTAAAGGCCTTTTCGTTGATGTCCCGCAGGCTGGCCGGCCGGTTCAGCACCAGCACTCCCGCCTGTTCGGCCCGCTCGAGTATATAAGTGGTGTAGATGTACTCGGTGTCGAAGGGCGGGTCCTTGCGCATCAGCAGCAGTTCGAGCTCGCCGAGCGGCATCTCGCGGCCGGTTCCCAGCTCGTACCAGTCGGTCTTGCTGTCGGCCACGTGCAGCCGGCGCCCGGTGCCCAGCGGGACGCCATTGCGCAGGCGCAGGTCGCCCTGTTCGAAGTACCAGAGCTCATGGCCACGGCGCTGGGCTTCGATCAGCATCGCCAGCGTGCTGTCCTTGGCTGCGGCTATGCCGCCGATTGGATCCATCACTACGCCCAGACGCTGCGTGGCCATGCCGGTTCTCCGTCCTTAGGTAAAGTCTGTGCCGTAAATTCCGTCGGCTTTTGCGACGCCGTGCCTATTCTGGCGTGTGCGTGCTGAAATGGCACGAAAGGCCGGAGTATCATCGTTTCCGGGTTTGGGCCCGGGCACGATGCTGGTGTTCCGGGCTTGCTGCTTCATCTGTTCGTTCAGGCTGCCGGTGGGTCACGGATTTTCCTGCGGGGATGCGTGGCCGGCACGTGACGGTTATGTTAAAAGTTCAGTCTGTGGCGCCAGCCACTGGCATGGAGATACACGTGACGGATAACGCCGCCCAGGAGTTGCACGGGCTCAAGGTGCTCGTCATCGACGACAGCAAGACCATCCGGCGCACCGCCGAGACCCTGCTCTCCAAGGAGGGCTGCACGGTCTACACCGCCGTCGATGGTTTCGACGCGCTGGCCAAGATCGCCGACTACCGTCCCGACATCATCTTCGTCGACATCATGATGCCGCGCCTGGACGGTTACCAGACCTGCTCACTGATCAAGCACAACCGGACTTTCCGCCAGACGCCGGTCATCATGCTGTCCAGCAAGGACGGGCTCTTTGACCGTGCGCGTGGCCGCATCGTCGGTTCCGAACACTACCTGACCAAACCGTTCACCAAGGATGAGCTGCTTGGCGCCATCACGCGCCAGGTTGCCCGTTGACAGCACTGCTGGAGAGTTGCCATGGCACTGGTGCTGATTGCCGATGATTCACCGACCGACCAGCTCGTGCTGGTGCGTGCGCTGGAAAGGCACGGCTTCGAGACGCTGATCGCAAGGGACGGCGAGGAAGCGATCCGGCTGGCCGCCGAGCGCTCGCCGGACGTGATCCTGATGGATATCGTCATGCCCGGCATGAACGGCTACCAGGCGACGCGCCGGCTGGCGCAGGATCCGGCCACCGCATCGATACCGGTCCTGATCGTCTCGACCAAGACCCAGGAAGCCGATAGGGTCTGGGGCCTGCGACAGGGAGCGGTGCAGTACCTGACCAAGCCGGTGTCCGAAGAGGAACTGGTGACGGCGGTGCGTGCCGCGCTGGGCTGATGGCTGTCGCCGCACAGGACAGCCTGAGGACGCTCAAGGATCATCCTTTTGATCTGCTGTGCGAGATGGAGCGCCGCAGTCGTGCGGCCGCGGCCGGCGCGCATGGCCACGACGTCAACCTGGAGGAATGGGTGGGCGTGGCCTTCCGGCTGGGGCGGGAGCGGTTTGTCGTGTCGCGTGACGAGGTCCGTGAGGTGTTGATGGTGCCGCCGGCAGTAACCCGGGTACCGGGTGCCAAGTCCTGGATCAAGGGGCTCGCCAACGTGCGCGGACACCTGCTGCCGCTGGTCGATCTGCGCGAGTTCCTCGGCTCCGGCATCGGCGGCACCGAGCGCGGTGCGCGGGTGCTGGTGGCCAACAGCGACGAGTACCCGGTGGGGCTGATCGTCGATGAGGTGTTCGGTTTCCGGCGCTTTCTGGATAACGAACTCAACATGGAAGTGCCTGCAACCGTGATCCGGGCAGACCGGTTCCTGGATGGCTGCTTCCAGCGTGGCGGCGAAGCATGGCCGGTTTTCAGCCTGTCGAAACTGCTGGACGCGCGGGATTTCCAGCGTGCTGCAGCCGATTAATACGGAGCGAATCAACTGATGACAGATCAAACGGGTGGAATGCGGCTGTTCCCCGCTCTGGGTGCCGCACTGATAGCGGTGCTGGTTGGCTGCCTTGCGCTGCTCCTGCTCCGTCCTGCGGCGCTGACCGGCCCGCAAGGTGCGGCGTCCGCATCGCCGCTGGCTGATGCGCGCATCGCCTCGGGCCTCGCCGCCGGCGCGATGCGTGGCGAGGCCAGGGCCTTCGCCGGGCTGGCGACGGTCGGCAAGCAGCTCAAGGATGCCGATACCAGCGGCCTCGACAGCGAAACCCGCCGCAGCCTCGCCAGCATCAGCGCCAGCCTCGCCAACATCGAGGCCGGCCGCAGCGAGTTGCTGGCCCTGCGCGCTGCCGCTGATCGCCTCGATCGCGTGGTCCCGCGCCTGACTGCCCAGATCGACACCCTGCAAGCCAATCCGGTGCTGCGCGGCCAGCCGGCCACCATCGCCCAGCTTGAAAGGGTGCGAGTGCTGGCCGATGGCCTGCGCCGTGACCTGCGTGGCCTGACCCAGGGCTCAGTGAAGGTCGCCGCGCAGAGTGCCGCGATGCTCGATGCCGATATGGCCATCACCCAGGTGGTGCGCGGGCTGGCGGAAGGCAATGCCGAACTCGGCCTGCGGGCACTGAATGGCCCCGAGGCCATCCGCGCGCTGGACGGACTGGGCAAGGAAAGCGCCGAACTCAGCAAGACACTGCGCGATGTGCTGGCAGCCGGCGACCGGCTCAGCGCCCTGCATCAGTCGATGGCGCAGCTCGACACGCTGGTGGCTGCCCTGCCCGTGACGCCGGGCAGCGGTGAAAAGGGCCAGCCGCTTGGCCTGGCGGCGACCGTCGGTGCAGCACTGCTCGCGCTCGGCATCGCGCTGACGCTCGCCATGATCTGGATTTTCCGGCGGGTGGCCGATACGGGCCGCGCAGCCGCCCGGCAGACCGCCCAGAACGAACGCAACCAGCAGGCGATCCTGACGCTGCTCGATGAAATGAGCAGCCTCGCCGACGGCAACCTCACCGTGCATGCCACGGTTACCGAGGACATCACCGGCGCCATCGCCGACTCGGTGAATTACGCGATCGAGGCGCTGCGCGAGCTGGTCACCACGATCAACGAAAGCGCGATCCTCGTCGACGGCGCCGCCCGGCAGACCGAAGGCTCGGCCCGGCAGCTCGCCGCGGCCAGCGAAGCGCAGTCCAAGCAGCTCGAGTCGGCCTCGCGGGCCATCAACCGCATGGCTTCGTCCATCGAGGAGGTTTCGGGCAATGCCGAACGCTCATCCGACGTGGCCCGCCATTCGGTGGACGTGGCGCACAAGGGCGGCGATGCAGTGCGCCGCACCATCGAGGGCATGAACGCGATCCGCGAGACCATCCAGGAGACCTCCAAGCGCATCAAGCGCCTCGGCGAGAGCTCCCAGGAGATCGGCAACATCGTCGAGCTCATCAATGACATCGCCGACCAGACCAACA
>JAHDYM010000162.1 GCA_023383705.1 Gammaproteobacteria bacterium
GGCCCGAGCCATTCCAGCCTCGAGCACTACGCACGCGAGCAGAAGCCGGCGCCGGCGGTATAAGCCGGGTACTTTTGACCGCACACAACCAGGGGTGCCGGAGCGCATGCCGCTCCGGCACCTGCATCAAGCGGAGCAGGCAAGCATGGATCACAAGCAAGGCATCACCGCACTGATATTGACGGCGCTCCTCGCCATCAGCGGCTGCAGCACGACGCAGCCAGCCGGCACACCGGTTGCCGATCAGCCACCTGCAGTTGATCCGCAGCTTGCCAAAGGCCGGCAGCAACTGGTCGATGCGCTGGATGCTGCCTGGATCCGTGTGGTTGCGAGCGGCAAGGACCGCGAAATCTACCGGTCGATGCCGGTTTCAAAGCCTGGTGCTGCCAGCAACTACATGGTCACGCTGGCGGACTGCCTGCCCTCCCCCGAAGTGGCGCCCTTTCCGGAACAGCCGGTGGGCCTGCTGAAGGAGATACTCGAGCGTGGCGTGATCCGGCAGGTCGTGCAGAAGACCACCGACACGCCCGACGACACCTCGTACTACTTCTCGGCAGCCACCGATGCGCTGTTCGAGGCCGTGCTGGTCGAGCTGCGCAACCACTACAAGGTCGACCTGAAGGTCGAGAACGTGATGCTGCCGCCGGGACCGCTGCCCTCCACCTCATTGCTGGTGGACGGCCGTGCCGACATCATCAGCCAGCTCAATGCCACGGGCGGCGAAACCCAGGGCATGCGCCGGCGCACATCGCGGCGCTTCACCTGCACGATGAGCGCGATCAGCCAGTACCTGCATATCCCGGAGAACTCGCCACTGGCCGCCGAGATCAACAGCGTGGATGACCTCCATGCCCGCAAGGGACTGCGCATCTGCGCTGGCCCGCTGGCCACGCAGACCGCGCGCGCCTTCTTCCCGCAGCACAAGGTCGCGACCAAGTTCATCAAGGACCTCAGCGGCTGCGTGGCTGACACGCAGGCGGGCAAGTTCGACCTGATCGTAAGCCCGCTGTCCAGCCTCGAGATTGCCGACATCAAGGGCTTCAAGGCGGTGAATACCTGGATCGTGGCCGGCACGCCGCTGTGGGTGGCACGCGAGGACATCGTCTGTCCTGCGGACGGCAATCCGCGCACCGAGGACCTCTGCTCGCGCATCGAGCCCTGAAGCGCGTTCTACGACGGGACGGGCACCAGCGGCACGGCCGGGATGCCGTGCAGGCGCGGCATGGGCCAGAAGTGCGGCAGCGCCTCGACACGCGCGCACCAGGCCAGCACGTTCCTGAAGGGCCGCGTGTCCACGCCGCCTTCGGCCGCCAGCAGGATGTACGGATAACAGGCGATATCCGCGATGGTGGCATGTCCGAGGGCCAGCCATTCGCGTCCGGCCAGGTGGTCATCCATGATGCGCAGCGTGCGGTAGCCCAGCTTGACGCCCTGCATGTAGTCGAAGGGCCAGTTGAGCAGCTTCACGGCCCGCGGTATCGCCAGCCCGTTCTGGATTTCGTTCGCCGAGACCGACAGCCAGCGCATCACCAGCGCCAGCG
>JAHDYM010000088.1 GCA_023383705.1 Gammaproteobacteria bacterium
TCGACGGCATCCAGAACAAGATCAATCCGGGCGATGCCATGGACAAGGATCTTTATGACCTGGAGCCGGAGGAGGACAAGAAGATCCCGAAGGTCTGCTTCTCTCTCGAGCAGGCGCTGGAGGCTCTCGACAAGGATCGTGACTTCCTGAAGGCTGGCAACGTGTTCAGCGACGACCTCATCGATGCATACATCAACCTGAAGTATGCCGACATGATGCGGATCCGCATGGCGGTCCATCCGCTGGAGTTCCAGCTGTACTACAGCCTTTGACAATATGCCCCCGACCAGCATCCGGTATTGGAACCGGATGCTGGTCGGTCTGGCCGGTCTGGGCGTATGCTTGGCACATGCAGGCTTTGTTCATGCTGTTGTGCCTTGTGCTCCCGACCGCCGTATTCGGTGGGGCGGAGGTATACCGTTGGGTTGACGCCGAAGGTCAGGTTCACTATTCCGACCGTCCGAGTCCGGGCGCTGACCGGGTTGCCATCGACGTCGTGCCGCCGAGCTCATCGCCGCCGGTGGCCGGTCCTTCGCCGGGACGCAGCCAGTCCGGGACGGGGAGCAAGGAGACGGTTGTCGCCTACGAGGCGCTGACCATACAGGCGCCAGCACAGGACGAGACACTTTGGAACATCGAGGGCCAGCTGGACGTCGCGGTAGCTTCGCAGCCCGGGTTGCAGGCGGGCCACCGGATCCAGCTGCTGCTGGATGGCCAGACAGCGGCGGAGCTGGAGCCAGGGGCGACGCGCACGCGGCTCCCGGACGTGTACCGCGGTCAGCACACGCTGCTGGCCCGGATCCAGGACGAGTTCGGCACGACACTCAAGCAAAGCGAGCCGGTGACCTTCTACGTGCAGCAGTCCTCCCAGCAGAGGGCGAACCAGACAGTCAATCCGCTGCCACCCGTACCCCGGCCAAGCGTCCAGCCATAGCTTCGCCACCGCAACTCGCCGACATCCTCGGCAGCGTCACCACGGCGATCATCGGTATCGATGCCGATGGCATCGTCGACTACCTGAACCCCGGCGCCGAAGACCTGCTGTCCCTGAGCGCCCGCCACAGCATCGGCCGGCCGCTCCAGGCGCTGCTGCCCCAGCTGCGCAATCTCCACGAACTCGTTGCGCGCGCCGCAGCGGAAGGACACAGCTTCGGCCAGTTGCTCAGTCCCTCGCCATCCCGCCTGGGCCCCGCTGCCAATGAACTCGCGGTGCGGGTCAGTCCTTCCCGGGCTGGTGACGGCAGGCTGGTGATCGAGATCTTCGACGCGACCCAGTGGCGGCAGATTGACCGGGAGCGCGCGCTCATCAGCCAGCACGATGCCAGTCGCCGGATGATCCGTCAGCTTGCACACGAAATCCGCAATCCCCTCGGCGGTCTGCGCGGTGCCGCCCAGCTCCTCGAGCGCGAGCTGCCGACACCGGAGCTGCGCGAGTACACGCGCATCATCATCGGCGAAGCAGACCGTCTGACTTCACTGACCGACAGCCTGCTCGGTCCGATCCGCCGGCCGCAGTGGCGGCTGGTCAACCTGCATGAAATCATCGAGCGCGTCATCGTGCTGATCGCCAGTGAGCAGCGCGATGCGGTGCGACTGGTGCGCGACTACGATCCCAGCCTGCCATCGCTGACCGCCGACGCCGACCAGCTGCTCCAGTCGCTGCTCAATGTGGCCCGCAACGCCATGCAGGCAGTCGGGCCGAACGGACAGATCGTGTTTCGCACGCGCGTTCTCGGCAATTTTTCCATCGGCCAGATCCGCCACAAGCTGGTGGCCAGCATCGAGATCGAGGATGACGGGCCAGGTATCCCGCCGGAGATCGCCGATTCGATCTTTTATCCGCTGGTCACCGGCCGGCCCGATGGCACCGGGCTTGGCCTGCCGATCTCGCAGGATCTCGTGAGCCGGCATGGCGGCCTGATCGAATTCCAGTCGCGCCCGGGCAAGACCGTCTTCATGGTGCGGCTGCCAATCCATGGCGATGTGGCGGAAATGCCATGACCGGCAAGGAGCTTTCAGTCTGGGTGGTGGATGACGATGCCTCGGTACGCTGGGTCCTCGAACGCGCCCTGACCAATGAAGGCATCAACACGCGGGTCTTCGAGTCGGCCGACGCACTGTTCGACGCCCTCGGCAAGGCTGAGCCCGACGTGCTCATTTCCGATGTGCGGATGCCCGGCACCGATGGTCTCGAGGCCATGCACCGCCTTGCCCGCGAGGGTTTCCGCTTTCCCGTCATCGTGATCACCGCACATGCCGATCTCGACAGCGCGGTCGCAGCCTACCAGGGCGGTGCCTTCGAGTACCTGCCCAAGCCCTTCGATGTGGACGACGCCATCGCGCTGGTGCGGCGCGCCGCCCGCGTCGGTGTGCAGGCGGCGGGCGGGCATGTGGAGTCGGAGCGGCCGGTGTCGGCGATCATCGGACGCGCACCAGCGATGCAGGAGGTGTTCCGCACGATTGGCCGCCTGTCACGCTCCAGCATGACCGTGCTGATCACCGGCGAGTCGGGCACCGGCAAGGAGCTGGTGGCCCGCGCGCTGCATGAACACAGTCCGCGCGCGCAGCAGCCGTTCATCGCGCTGAATACCACGGCGATTGCCGCCGAGTTGCTCGAGTCCGAGTTGTTCGGGCATGAGCGCGGCGCCTTCACCGGTGCCGACAGCCGCCGGATCGGACGTTTCGAGCAGGCTGACGGCGGCACGCTGTTCCTCGATGAGATCGGCGACATGTCGCCGGCGCTGCAGACGCGTCTGCTGCGCGTGCTGGCGGAGGGCGAGTTCTATCGTGTCGGCGGCCAGACGCCGATTCGCGTCGATGTGCGCGTGATTGCCGCGACCAACCAGGACCTGGAAGCAGCCGTCGAGACGGGGCGCTTTCGCGAGGACCTGCTCCATCGCCTGAACGTCATCCGCATCATCACGCCGCCCCTGCGCGAGCGGCGCGAGGATGTACCGCTGCTGCTCGACTACTATCTGCGGGAAGCAGCGCGCGAGCTGAGCGTCGAGACGAAGCGGATCGCGCCGGAAGCGGTTGCGCGCCTCTGTGCCTTCGACTGGCCGGGCAATGTCCGCCAGCTGGTAAACGCGTGCCGGCGTCTCACGGTCAGCGCGCCGGGTGCGGAAATACGCATCGAGGATATTCCGCCGGAATTCGGCGGACAGGCCAATGTGCGGGCGGGGCTGACCGACTGGTCCTTGCGCCTCGGCCAGTGGGCGGAATCAGCCTTGCAGGATCCGGCGGCTGGCGCGCTGCTCGACACCGCCCTGCCGGAGTTCGAGCGCACCCTGATCCGCACTGCGCTGGCCCATGCCCAGGGTCATCGCCAGGAAGCCGCACGGTTGCTCGGCTGGGGTCGCAACACCCTGACGCGAAAGATCCGCGAGCTGAAGCTCGACGATCAGGCCAAATAAGCCAAATAAGCCAAACCCGGCACCTCAGGCGAGGGTGCCGGTCAGGTCGCTGATGTGGGCGATGTTGTGGCGTTGCAGGTAGTCGGCGATACCGGCATTGATGGTCTTGCAGATCAGCGGATCGTAGAACAGTGCCGTGCCGACGCCGATCGCGCTGGCGCCGGCAATCAGGAATTCGATCGCATCCGTGGCGCTGGCGATGCCGCCCTGGCCGATGATCGGCACCTTGTGGCGTTTCGCTTCCTGATATACCTGATGCACCTTGAGCAGGGCGATCGGCTTGATCGCCGGGCCTGAAAGCCCCGCCTGCACGTTGGCGATCACCGGCCGCCGCTTCTCCGCATCGATGGCCATGCCGACCAGCGTGTTGATCACGGCCAGCCCGTCGGTGCCGGCTTCTATGCAGCGCCGTGCGTTCTCGCGGATGTCGGTCTGGTTGGGTGACAGCTTGGTGATGATCGGCTTGCTGGTAACCGCCCGGCAGGCGGCGACCACGCGCGCCGACATGTCGGGTGAATTGCCGAAGGCAACGCCGCCTTCCTTGATGTTCGGACAGGAGATGTTGATCTCGATGGCATCGATTGCCGAATCATCGAAGCGCCGGCAAACCTCGATATATTCCTCGATGGTCGAGCCGCAGGCATTGGCGATGAAGCGGGTCTCGCTGAAATCGAGGCCCGGCAGGATGTTCCTGACGACCGCATCGACGCCGGGATTCTGCAGGCCGATGGCGTTGAGCATGCCCATGGCTGTCTCGGCGAGCCGGTGGGGTTCGTTGCCAGGCCGGGGATGCAGCGTCGTGCCTTTCAGCACCACCGCGCCGGCGTCACGATTCGAGAAGCCCGCCACCCGTGTGTATTCTTCGCCGAAGCCGACACAGCCCGACAGCAACACGATGGGCGAGCCGAAAGCGAGGCCGCAAAAAGTGCTGGCCAGCCGCGCATCGGCTGCGTCGTGCCGGATGGGGTTGTCAGTGTCTGGAGAGGGCACAGGAATGCTGGACTTGATTCTGTTTGAGCCGGAAATACCGCCGAATACGGGCAACATCATACGCCTGTGCGCCAACACGGGAATCAGCCTGCACCTGGTCGGTCGCCTGGGTTTTACGCTGTCCGATGCCAAACTGCGCCGGGCCGGGCTCGATTACCACGAGTGGGCCTCGGTCCGGCAGCACGCCGGGCTGGCTGAATGCCTCGAGTCCCTCGGCCAGCCGCGCGTGTTTGCCGTCTCGACCCGCGGCACGACGATCCATACACAGGCGCAGTTCAGGGCCGGGGATGCGCTGTTGCTCGGCCCGGAGCAGCGCGGTTTGCCCGCAGATGTGCTCGCCGCTTTGCCGGCGGCGCAGGTATTGCGCATCCCGATGCGGCCGGGAAGCCGCAGCCTCAATCTTTCAAATGCCGCAGCAATCATTGCTTACGAGGCCTGGCGCCAGCTGGGATTTGCCGGCGCCGGTTGACGGCGCGGTCAGTCGATGGGCAGGGTGCCGCCGCCCCGGCTGAAGAGCTTCTGCAGTTCACTGTCAGCCTCGGGCTTGAGCGAGCGCGCCATCAGCGCCATCACCGCAGCCTTGGGTGACTGCCCGTTGTGCAGCACCTGCCAGACCTGCTCGCAGATCGGCATCTCGAGACCCAGCCGTGCGGCGACTGTCCTTACCGATACGGCAGCGAAGGTGCCCTCGACCACCTGTCCGATGGCCGCAGCTGCCTCGGCCGGACTCTTGCCAGCCGCGACCATCAGTCCCAGGCGCCGGTTCCGCGACTGGTCATCCGTGCAGCTGAGCACCAGGTCGCCCATGCCGGACAGGCCCGTGAAGGTGGCCGGCTGTGCGCCGAGCGCGGCGCCGAGGCGGGTCATTTCCAGCAGGCCGCGTGTGATCAGCGCGATGCGCGTGTTGGCGCCAAAGCCGAGGCCATCCGAGATACCGGCGGCGATCGCCAGTACATTCTTTACCGCACCACCGACCTCGACGCCGATCATGTCATCCGAGGTGTAGGCGCGAAAATTCAAACCCGAAAGCCGGACCGCCAGTTCAGCGGCGAAGTCCGGTTCGCTGGCCGCGATCGTCATGGCGGTGGGCAGGCCTGCGCCGACTTCAGTGGCGAAGGTTGGCCCGGACAGCACGGCCACCGGTATCGTTTCACCGAGCACTGCCCTGACCACCTCATGCGGCAGGCACCCGGAGTCGTGCTCGAAACCCTTGGTGGCCCAGGCGATTCTCGCCCTGCCTTGCAGGTGCGGGCGTATGGCGGTGAGGATCTCGCGGAAACCGTGGCTCGGCACGCAGACCAGCAGATCCCGGTGCTCGCTGGCGACCTGCCGGAGATCGGCGGCCAGATGCAGATTGTCGGGAAAGCGGATCCCGGGCAGGTAGCGCGTATTGCAGCGCTGTGCGTCCATCTCCCGCAGTTGCGCGGCGCTGCGGCCCCACAGGGCAACCCGGTGGCCCGCCCGTGCGAACTGCACGGCCAGTGCGGTGCCCCAGGAGCCGGCCCCAAGAACGGCGATATCCGGGTTGTCGGTTCCGGAGTTCACACCGGATGGGTCACGATCAGGCCTGGGCTGCCTGGGCTGCCTGGGCTGCCGCGGCGTCCAGGCTGGACTGGGCAAACAGCCCGGCAAAATCCATGGGTTGCAGAAGCAGTGGCGGGTAGCCACCCCGCTGCACCATCGAGGAGATCGCCTCGCGGGCATAGGGGTAGAGGGCGTTCGGGCAATGCACGCCGATGATCGCGCGAGCCTCCTCCTTGCTGAATCCGCTGATGTGGAACAGGCCGGCCTGCGCGATCTCGATCAGGAATACCGTTCGCTCACCGACCACCGACTGGGCTGTCATGTGCAGCACCACCTCGGTGCTGCCGTTACCCAGGTCGCTGTGTGCAGTGCGGATATTGAGGTTCATTTCCGGCTGCTGCTTGTTGTCGAAAAAGAAGGCCGGTGAGTTGGGTGCCTCGAAGGAGAAATCCTTGATATAGAGCTTCCGCAAGTTGAAGACGCGCTCGATATCCACCTTGGCGCCGCTGCCGTTGACGGGTCCCTCAGCCATGATTCCTGTTCCTCTGATCGTTCAAGTCCGGTGCTCCTGCAGCAGGTTGTCAAGCTTTCCAGCACCGTCCAGCGCAGCGAGATCGTCGTAGCCGCCCACATGCGTGGTGCCGATGAAGATCTGCGGCACCGTACGCCGGCCGCTGCGCTTCATCATTTCCTCACGCACTTCCGGCTGCGTGCCGACGTCGATTTCGGTGAACACGGCCTGCTTGTTGCGCAGCAAGGCCTTGGCGGCCGTACAGTACGGGCAGGTCGGCGTGGTGTAGATCGTGATATCCATCGGCTCGCCCTGATATCAGCGCTTGCCGGTGACGAGCGGCTGGCTGTCACGCTGCCAGCTGCCGATGCCGCCCTTGAGGCTGAACGCACCGTCAAACCCGGCGGTGCGCAAGGCCTTCACCGCACGGTAGCTCTGGCTGCCATTCTCGCAGATCACGACCACCCCGCGCTTTTTCTTGATGCGCCCTTCCCCGCCTTTGGCCAGCTCTTCCGGTGCCATATGCACGGCCTCGACGACATGCCCGGCCTCGAAGCGCGCCCGGTCGCGGATATCGACCACCGTTGCCCCCCGGTTGATCATGCGCACTACCTCGGCGGTCGAGACCTCCAGCAGGGCGCGCGCGCGCAGCTGCACTTCAACCACGATGACCGCAATCGCCATGAGCAGTGTTGCCGCCACCAGCAGCGGGTTTGCGGAGATGAATTCGATGAGTCTGTCCATGGTGCCTGACCTTGCCGGGCCCGCATTATAACCATGTGGCCGATGGCCGGCCGCCGTCGTCAACACCGCCGTCATCACCTACACTCCCGGCCCCATGAGCCGATTGCTGTTCCTTGCGGGTCTCTGCCTGCTGTTGCTGGTATCGCAGCCTTCCCGGGCGGCGGGTGATGCCGGCAAGACCGAAGACGAACTGGCCCGTGTACGCCAGCAGATCCGTACGCTGGAGGCCCAGACCCGTCGCGACCAGGCCAGGCGCAAGGACCTCGACAGGCAGCTGCGCGACACTGAAGAAGAGGCCAGTCGCATCCGCGGGCAGCTCGGCAGCACACGGCGTCAACTCGCCATCGCCGGCCGCAAGCTGGCCGAGCTCAACCAGCAGCTGGAAAAGACCCGCACGGAACTCGAGCGGCAGAGGAGCAATCTTGCGGCGCAGCTCCAGCTGGTCCACATCAGCGAAGGTGATGAGCTGCTCAGGGTGAGCCTCAACCAGCAGGATGCCCGGCTGCTGGGCCGGCATCTGACCTGGCTCGGCTACCTTGCCCGCCAGCGCAGCGAATTGCTCGGCTCGGTGCAGGCCAGCCTGGAAACCCTCGAGCGTGACCGGGCTGCTGTCGAGCGGCAGCAGGCAGAACTCGCTGAACTGGAAGGCCGGCGCCGCCAGCAGCTGGCAGAACTCGAAAAGGCGCGGGGTGCGCGAGCCGCCGTGATCAACGATCTCGACCGCCAGCTGAAAAGCGGCAACCGGCAGCTCGGCCGCGCCCGCAGCGAAGCGCAAGCCCTGCAAAAACTGCTCCGCGACCTGGAACGGCAGATTGCCCGCAACCAGCAGGGTCCGGCTGTGGTACCCGGCAAACCGCTGGGCAAGGGCCGCTGGCCGGTAAAAGGCCGGTTGCTGGCCGATTACGGGCAGGTGCGTGCCGGCGGCCAGCTGCGCTGGGATGGCGTGCTGATTTCAGCGCCGGCCGGCAGCGATGTCGTTGCCGTGCGTAATGGCAGGGTCGTATACGCGGACTGGCTGCCGGGCCTTGGCCAGTTGCTGGTCATCGATCATGGCGGTGGCTGGCTCAGCCTCTACGGGCACAATCAGGATCTGGTGCACGGGGTCGGCAAGCAGGTCGCGGCCGGTGAGGTCATTGCGCATGTGGGTGATACGGGCGGCCAGCCGCGTCCTGCGCTGTATTTCGAGGTGCGACGCAACGGCAAGCCGCAAAATCCGCACCAGTGGGTGAAATAGTGCAGGTGAGACGGCGATGAGTCTGCGGGAACTCCTGTTGGTTGCCGGCGGTGGTGCGGCTGGCTCCGTCCTGCGCTACCTGGCCAGCGATGCGGTCCAGCGCCTGTTCCCGGCCCTCATGTTGCCGATCGGTACCTTGACGGTGAATGTCAGCGGATCGCTGCTGATCGGCCTGTTCGCGGGTCTGGTTGAATACCGCGAGTTGTTCGGCTCCGGTGCGCGCCTGCTGCTGGTGGTCGGTGTGCTGGGCGGCTATACGACCTTTTCGGCTTTTTCCCTGGAGACGCTGGCCCTGTTGCGTTCCGGCCAGTCGCTGCTTGCCCTGCTCAACGTGCTTCTGCAGCTCAGCCTGGGTATCGCGGCGGCAGCGGCCGGCTTCGCCGCAGCACGCGCTTTCTGAACGGCGGCTGCCGTCGCCGGCGCTTTCCTCAGCCCTTGCCCGCGAGGGCCATCCGGAGCCGGGCTGCCTGTTCAGCCAGCATCGCAGGATCGGCAAAACCCCGTCCGTGACTGCGCAGGGGCTGGCCGGCGTAACGGGGGATCACGTGCAGATGAAAGTGGAAAACGGTCTGGCCGGCTTCACTGCCGTTGAACTGCATCAACGTGATGCCATCCGCCGCGAATACTTCCCGCAGGGTGCGCGCGACCCGCTGGCCGGTATGCATGACAGCGCTGGCGAAGGCCGGATCCAGCTCGAAGATATTCTCGGCGGTGCACTTCGGGATCACCAGGGCATGGCCCATGGACTGCGGCATCACGTCCAGTATGGCGATGGTCCGCTCATCCTCGAAAAACTTCTGTGCCGGTATTTCGCCGCGCAGGATTTTGGCAAAGATGTTGTTCTGGTCGTAAGCCACGCGATGCTCCCGCAGGCAGATCAGGAGGGCTCAAGTGCTTTCCCGCCCGCTGCGGGCTAGCATAAGAGCCAGGCCCCGGCAGTGACAAGCCGGGCCCGTCGGGCCGCGTACCGGAGATGCAAGACATGAACGAACAACGCATACGTTCTGACGCCAACCGCTGCTTTGTCTGCGGTCCCGGCAATCCACGCGGCCTGCGCCTGCTGTTCAACATCGACGACCACGATGTCTGCCGTTCGGAGTTCACGCCGGGGTCCGACCATGTCGGCTATGACACCATGACTCACGGTGGCATCCTGTACTGCGCGCTGGACGACGTGATGGCGAACTGGCTGTTCCTGAAAGGCTCGCGCGCGCATACCGCGCGTTGCGAGGTCCGCTACCGCCAGCCGCTGAAGACCGGTACCACGGTGCTGCTCGAAGGCCGGCTCATGAAGCGCAAGGGCAAGGTGGCGTTCATGCAGGGTCTGGCGCTCAAGGCCAGCGACCTCAGCGTCGTCGCCGAGGCCGATGCAAGCTTCATGATCGTCAGCGAGCCCTGACGGCGCTGCGCCTGCAGCGCCGTTGCCGGAGTTCAGGCGCTGGCGGGCGGTGGCGATTCAAAAAAGGCGATGTCGTAGATGCCCGTGCCTTCGCGCAGCGGCTTGCAGTCCTTCTGGTAGGCATCGCTGTCGTAGAAAGCCCGGAGATTTTCCATGGCGGGAAACTCCAGGATGATCAGCGCCTTCTTCTCCAGCAGGGTGCCGGAAACGACATTGGCGGACTTGCCCCTGATCAGGTATTTGCCACCGTGCGAGCGTGCGAGCCGCGCGGACTCCTCGGTGTACTTCTTGAAGTTCGGGCCGGGGTTGGTCACTTCAACCACTGAAACGATATAGGCGGGCATCGGGTTCTACTCCCAGGTGGATGCAGGGCTGCCATTATCCGCGCAGCCAGGGCGGTCGGGCTATTTGACCTCGCCCATGAGTCTGCGCAGTGGTCGCAGCAGCAGGAGCAGCAGGATACCGGTGCCGCAGCTCATCAGCACGATCTGCGTATACAGCGCCGGCATGGCATCGATCGCATCGGTACTGAAACGCCCGGCTGCCAGTCCGGCAATCAGGTTGCCGATGGCTGAAGTCAGGAACCAGACCCCCATCATCTGCCCGACATAGCGGCGTGGCGCCAGCTTCGTGGTGACGCTGAGCCCGACCGGGCTCAGCGTCAGCTCGGCAATGGTGTGCAGCAGGTAGGTGGTCATCAGCCAGGTCGGCAGGACCTTTGTGCCATTGCCGACCAGCCCGGCCGCGATGATCATCACGCCGAAGCCAGCGCCCAGCACCAGCAGGGCAAAGGCAAACTTGAGCGGGGTGCGCGGCTCCAGGCCGCGCGCAGCGAGTCGCACCCAGAGAGTCGCAAATACCGGTGCCAGGGTGATGATGAAAATCGGGTTGAGGGTCTGAAACCAGCCGGTAGGTATTTCGAAGCCGGCAAAGTTGCGCTCGGTAAAGCGTTCTGCAAACAGGCTGAGGGTCGATCCGGCCTGCTCGAATCCGGCCCAGAACATGGCTGCCGCCATGCTGAGCACGAAGATCGCGATCACCTTGTCGCGCTCGCTGCGTTCCAGTCCACCGAAACGCAGCAGGTAGAGCAGGTACAAGGCGCCGAACAGCACGATGCCGATCGTCGCCTGGCCCGCCAGTGCCACCGCATCGACTTCGATAATGCCGGTCAGCAGCAGTACCGCCAATACCAGCACGATGGCGAGACCGGCCAGAACGCGACGCCAGGCGCTGCGCAGGGCCGGGCCATGGGCCGGGTTTTCACCGCGCAGCGACGGGTACCTGCCGGCTTCGCCCAGCAAGGCCTCGCTGAAGTGGAAGTAAACGAGTCCAAATAGCATGCCGACCCCGGCCGCGGCAAAACCCCAGTGCCAGCCAAACAGCGCGCTCTCGCCGAGCGTGCTGCAGACCAGGGGGC
>JAHDYM010000089.1 GCA_023383705.1 Gammaproteobacteria bacterium
CCTCCAGTAGCATCATTGCACCTAACTGGATGTCCGGAAAACTCTGGGAAACTCACTCGTAGTGTCCTGGTCGGAGAAGTGCCTACACCCTAAGCAACTCATCGTCGAGCTCATCGTGGACGGACACCGCGAGTACCAGCGGTTGATTCCAACCTGCCTTGTCGAGCGAAGTTCGCTACCTGGCGGCAGAATGACCACCACTTTGCGCGCCGATCGTAGTCACTTTGGTGAGCCGCGCCTCACGCAACTTGAGGCGGATTGTTGGCAGGCGGGTGCTGATCCCGATGCACTAATTCTCGGCATTTCTTTCGCATAGAAATCTCAGGTATGGCTTAACACCTTGCACGTAGCAGTTCCAGACAGGCAGTCCGTAACCGAGCTGGCTCCCGGCATTACGATCAGGTCGTATCCGTTGGTTGGCGAACAGACTCCTAACCCCTCGCTGGAGCGCATGCGTGAGAGATAGAGTGCCAACTACATGCGTCGGCGCGCGCGCCGCTCAGCTCAATCGTTAGAGGTCTTGGCAGAAAGCCATATATCGATATGGCAACACCACCATATATCTGCTAACCTGATCCAATGGCAGCCGACTTCGACTGGGATCCGGCGAAAGATGCTGAGAATCAGCGAAAGCACGGCGTCTCTTTTGGTGAAGCGCAGCTGGCATTCCTCGATCCAGGCCGCGTCATTGCGCGTGATACCAAGCACAGTCGGGATGAGCACCGTTATTACTGCTTCGGTCGGGTATCCGAGGGGATCTTAACTGTCAGGTTCACTTGTCGAGGTGGCATCATTCGAATCATTGGCGCTGGCTTTTGGCGCAGAGGCAAGAAGCTCTATGAAGACCACTCCAAAGTACACCGCTGAACGGCTCGGCCGGCTAGAGGTCGTCGAAGATTTTCTCCCACCCCCGGATCGGCTCGTGCTGAAAGAGGACGGAGTCAAGGTCACCATTTCTCTGAGCAAGAGAAGCATTGACTTCTTCAAGGCCCATGCCGCGCAGTCGAAGGTGCCCTATCAGAGGATGATTCGTAGCCTTCTGGACACCTACGCCGATCGACACGCAGGGCGACCTCTAACTACCCGTCCCACCGGGCGGCGCTCGAAGCATGATGCCAGTGAGGCGCGCGCAGCTCGCCGCCGGTGAACCGAAACGTCAGGCTGCTCGGAGAGAATGAGCGTGAAATCGAAGATTCTGTATATCGACATGGACAATGTGCTTGTCGATTTTTCATCAGGAATCGCGCAGCTTCCCCGGCACGTCATGGAGCACTTTGAGGAAAGGCTGGATGAAGTTCCAGGCATCTTCTCCCTTATGAGTCCAATGCCGGGTGCCGTTGAGTCGTTCAAGGAGCTTGCCGGCCTGTACGACACGTACATTCTTTCTACTGCGCCATGGGAAAACCCCAGCGCCTGGTCAGATAAGCTGCTGTGGGTGAAGCGCCACCTGGGGCTGATCGGTTCAGGGGTGAGCACATTCATTTCGGCACGCCCAGGTTTCCAGACTGGACGTCGGTGGTTGCTTACCTTAAGCGCGGAGCAACCTGACAATTCGCGACAGCCGACCAGACCGCCCTGACGGGCGGCGGCTGGGCTCAAACGCTAGAAGCCTCGACCACGCCCTTGTAAAGGGTTTATAAGGGTATGGTGTCCATACCTGTATGGCGTTCGAGTTCGACCCACGGAAGAGCCGCGGTGGCCTGGCATGAAGGCCAGGAAATTCGATCGTGATTTTGACGCTGGCAAGAGCGTCGCGGGAGGGTGAGCGTGTCACGATCCTGGTTGGCTGCGCCTGATGCCACAGAATGGCAACGATGACCGAACAGTGGAAGAAATGGTTGCTTCGAGCCGCAGCGGCACTGGCCATCATCACGCTGGCCGTAGTGGCCTGGCAACGCTATGGATCTGATGAACGGGAAGATGGGCTGACCGGCAGCAACGGTCGCATCGAAGCGGTCGAGATCGATGTCGCCACGCGGATAGCCGGTCGGCTGAAGGAGATTCGGGTCAACGAAGGCGAATTCGTCACGGCCGGACAGGTAGTGGCCCTGATGGATACCGATGTGCTCGAGGCCCAGCGCCGTCAGGCCGATGCGCAATTGCAGCAGGCGCAAAGCGCGGTGGCGACCGCTCGCAGCCAACTTGCCCAGCGCGAGAGCGACAAAGTGGCGGCGCAGGCCGTGGTGGTGGAGCGCGAAGCGGAGCTCAAAGCGGCCCGATCGCAGCTGGTGCGTTCGATCAAGCTCGCCGGGGAAGGTTACATTTCCCAACAGGTAGTGGACGACAACCAGGCGCGGGTAGATGGCGGCCAGGCGACCCTCAATGCCGCGCGCGCGCAAGTCGCAGCCTCGGCAGCGGCCATCGCCAGCGCGCGCGCCCAGGTGGGCAGCGCCCAATCCGCTGCGGTGGCGGCGCAGGCAAATATCGAGCGCATCCAGGCCGACATCGACGACACGGTGCTCAAGGCGCCGCGCGACGGCCGGGTGCAGTTCCGCGTCGCGCAGGTCGGCGAAGTGCTCGCGGCCGGTGGACGGGTTCTCAACATGCTCGATCTGAGCGACGTCTACATGACTTTCTTCCTGCCCACGTCGGCGGCCGGGCGCATGGCGCTGGGGGCCGAAGTGCGGCTGGTACTCGATGCGGCGCCTCAGTACGTGATTCCCGCGCGCGTCTCCTTCGTCGCCTCCGAAGCGCAGTTCACGCCCAAGACCGTGGAGACGGCCAGCGAACGCGAGAAGCTCATGTTCCGCGTCAAGGCGCAAATCGCGCCCGAGCTCCTGCGCAAGTACATCACCCAGGTCAAAACGGGCCTGCCCGGCATGGCCTATGTGCGGCTGGATGAGGATATGCCCTGGCCGGACCGCCTCCAGGTGAAGATGCCGCAATGACCGGCTCCGGGTCGCCGCCGGTCGCCCGCTTGCAGAACGTCAGCCTGCGCTACGGCGAGACACTGGCCGTGGATGCGGTCCGCATAGACATACCTGCCGCAAGCATGGTCGGATTCATCGGCCCGGACGGCGTGGGCAAGTCGACCCTGCTCGCGCTCATCGCCGGCGCGCGCGCCATCCAGCGCGGCAAGATCGAAGTGCTGGACGGCGACATGGCAAGCGCGCGCCATCGCCGCGAGGTCTGCCCCCACATCGCGTACATGCCGCAAGGCCTGGGCAAGAACCTCTATGCGACGCTCTCGGTGTACGAGAACGTCGATTTCTTCGGCCGGCTCTTCGGGCACGCGCGCGCCGAACGCGAGCGGCGCATCGCGGAGTTGCTGTACACAACCGGGCTCGCTCCGTTCAGGGATCGCCCTGCCGGCAAGCTCTCGGGCGGCATGAAGCAGAAGCTGGGCCTGTGCTGCGCGCTCATCCATGACCCCGATCTGCTGATTCTCGACGAGCCCACCACCGGCGTCGATCCGCTGTCGCGGCGCCAGTTCTGGGAGCTCATCGAGCGCATTCGCGCCGCAAGGCCCGGCATGAGCGTGCTGATCGCCACCGCGTACATGGAGGAAGCGGCGCGTTTCGACTGGCTCGCCGCGATGAATGAGGGGCGCGTGTTCGCCACTGGCGCGCCGGGCGAACTGCTGGCCCGCGCCGGTGCCCGCACGCTGGAGGAAGCCTTCATCGGATTGCTGCCGCAGGCGCAGCGCGAAGCTTATCGCCCCGTGGTCATCGAGCGGTACGAAGCGGGCGCGGACGCGGAACCGGCCATCGAGGCGCGCAATCTCAGCATGCGTTTCGGTGATTTCACGGCGGTCGAGCGTGTGAGCTTCAGCATCCGCCGCGGCGAGATCTTCGGGTTTCTCGGCTCGAACGGCTGCGGCAAGACGACGACGATGAAAATGCTCACCGGCCTGCTGCCGCCCAGCGAAGGCGAGGCGTGGCTGTTCGGTCAGCCGGTGGATCCGCACAACATCGACACGCGCCGCCGCGTCGGCTACATGACGCAATCCTTCTCGCTCTACGGCGAGCTGACCGTGCGGCAGAATCTCGTGCTGCACGCGCGGCTGTTCGGCATGGCGCAGGAACGCGTTCCCGCGCGGGTGCAGGAGATGGCCGAGCGCTTCGGCCTACAGGAATTCATCGACGAGCTGCCCGCCTCGCTCCCGCTCGGGCAGCGCCAGCGCCTCTCGCTTGCGGTCGCGATGATCCACGCACCGGAAATGCTGATTCTCGACGAGCCGACCTCCGGCGTGGATCCGGTCGCGCGCGATGCGTTCTGGCAGATCATGATCGACCTCGCGCGGCGCGACAACGTCACCATTTTCATCTCGACGCATTTCATGAATGAGGCCGAGCGTTGCGACCGGATCTCGCTGATGCACGCTGGCAAGGTACTGGTGAGCGACAAACCGGCGACGATCATGGCAAAACGCGGCCGAGAAACGCTGGAAGAAGCCTTCATCGACTACCTCGGTGAAGCGGTCGGCGAAGAAGCAGCGGGCGCCGCGCCCACTGCTCCGGTAACGGCCGCGCGCAACACAGCTGCGGCGCAGGGACGGACGCGGTTTCTCAGCTTGCGCCGCCTGCTCAGTTACAGCCGCCGGGAGGCGCTGGAGCTCATGCGCGATCCGATTCGCCTGACGTTTGCCGGACTCGGCAGCGCCATCCTCATGCTTGTCCTGGGTTACGGCATCAGCATGGACGTGGAGGATCTTGCCTTCGCTGTGCTCGACCGCGATCAGACCACCCTGAGCCGGGAATATGCGCTCAATCTTTCGGGTTCGCGTTACTTCATCGAGCGCCCGCCGATTCGCGATCATGCGGAGCTCGATCGGCGCATGCGCACGAGCGAACTCAGCCTCGCCATCGAGATACCACCGGGCTTCGCGCGCGATATTGCCCGGGGCACGCCGGTCGAGATCGGCGCATGGGTCGATGGGGCAATGCCCCAGCGTGCCGAAACGGTGCGCGGCTATGTGCAGGGGATGCATTACCACTGGTTGGCGGCCAAGGCGCGCGAGGTCTACGGGCAGGCGGCTACCACGCAACTGGCCACCATCGAGACGCGGTTTCGCTACAACCCGGAGGTGACGAGCCTGCCGGCCATGGTACCGGCGGTGATTCCGATTCTGCTGATGCTGATTCCGGCGATCCTGACGGCGCTGGCGGTGGTGCGGGAAAAGGAGCTCGGTTCCATCGTCAATCTCTATGTCACGCCGGTGACCCGGCTGGAGTTTCTGCTCGGCAAGCAGCTCCCCTATGTAGTGCTCGCCATGCTCAGTTTCCTGATGCTGGTTGCGCTGGCTATCTTCGTGTTCGAGGTGCCGGTCAAGGGCAGCTTCCTGACCCTGACAGGCGCGGCCTTCCTGTACGTGATCGCGGCCACCGCCCTGGGGCTGCTGATATCCACCTTTGTGCGCAGCCAGGTCGCAGCGCTTTTCGGCACGGCCGTGCTTACGATCCTGCCGGCGGTTCAGTTCTCCGGAATGATCGACCCCGTTTCCGCGCTGGAAGGAGCCGGCGCGCTGATGGGGCGCATCTACCCGACCACGCATTTCCTGAACGTCGCGCGGGGCACCTTCGCCAAGGCGCTTGAGTTTTCCGATGTCCGGGCGTCGTTTGTGCCCCTGCTGATCGCCGTGCCCGTGCTCATCGGACTCTGCACGCTTTTGCTCAAGAAGCAGGAGCGCTGAAGTGCGCGCCGCCAACGTCCTGCATCTCGGCGTGAAGGAGCTGCGCAGCCTCTCGCGCGATCCGATCATGATCGTGTTGATTGTCTTCGCCTTCACGTTCGCGATCTATTCGGCGGCGACCGCGATGCCGGAAACCCTGCACAAGGCGCCCATCGCAATTGTCGACGAGGATCGCTCGCAGCTTTCCACACGCATCATCGACGCCTTCGAGCCGCCGTTTTTACTTCCCCCTTCGGTCATCACGCACACGCAGATGGACGCGCGCATGGATGCGGGGCTCGACACGTTCGCCCTCTCGATCCCCGCCGGTTTCGAGCGCGACGTGCTCGCCGGACGCGAACCCGCACTGCAGCTCAACGTCGATGCCACGCGCATGAGTCAGGCCTTCACCGGCAGCAGCTATATACAATCCATCGTGGCGGGCGAGGTGAATGCCTTTGTCCGGCGACATCAGGAGACCGCCGCGCCCGTGGTCGATCTGGCGCTGCGGATGCGGTTCAATCCCGAGTTGAACAAGTCCTGGTTCGGAGCCGTGATGGAGGTCATCAACAACATCACCATGCTGGCCATCGTGCTGACCGGTGCCGCGCTGATCCGTGAACGCGAGCACGGCACAGTGGAGCATCTGATGGTGATGCCGGTGACCCCTTTCGAGATCATGAGCAGCAAGGTGTTGGCGATGGCATTGGTGGTGCTCGTCGCTGCGGGCCTGTCGCTGGCGCTGGTCGTCGAAGGTTTGCTCATGGTGCCGATCGAAGGGTCGATCGCGCTGTTTCTGGCAGGTACCGCGCTGCACCTGTTTGCCACCACATCGATGGGCATCTTCCTGGCGACGATTGCGCGCTCGATGCCGCAGTTCGGCCTGTTGCTGATGCTGGTGCTGATGCCGCTGCAAATCCTGTCGGGAGGCATGACGCCGCGGGAAAGCATGCCGGATATCGTGCAATGGATCATGCAGGCGGCACCGACCACGCATTTCGTTTCGCTCGCCCAGGCTATCCTCTATCGCGGCGCGGGACTCACGGTGGTATGGCCGGACTTCGCGGCGCTCGCCGTGATCGGCGCGGCCTTGTTCGCCCTGTCGCTCGCGCGCTTTCGCAAGACACTCGGGGCGATGGCCTGAGCCCCGGTCTACAGACAGTACCGCCTTCCCGGCGCACCCCGGCCGCAATCTTCAGGGAATCTGCACAATGGACATCCCACGGATTATCAACATCACGGAAAGTGCGCATCGCATCCACAATCCCTTCACGCCTGACAAGTTCGCCACTCTCGGTGATGCGCTGCGCCTGGAGCCAGGAGCCCGGGTGCTTGATCTGGGCAGTGGTTCGGGCGAGATGCTATGCACCTGGGCGCGCGATCACGGCATCGTCGGTACCGGCATCGACAAGAGCCGGTTGTTCACCGAACAGGCGAAACAGCGTGCTGAAGCACTCGGCGTTGCCAATCAGGTCGAGTTCATTCACAACGACGCAGCAGTCTATGTCGCTGACGAGAAGGCTGATGTAGCAGCTTGTGTCGGTGCCACCTGGATCGGTGGAGGCGTGGCTGGCACGATCGAGCTTCTGGCAAAAAGCCTGCGTACAGGTGGAATCATCCTGATTGGCGAGCCTTACTGGCGACAGTTACCGCCAATGCCACGGCTCAAGCCGGTCGCCCGCCCGCCCGTCACACGATCCCGCTGACCGGCGCCGCTGCCAGCAGATACGGTCGCGTCAGTTCCTCCGATACCGCCCACAGCTTTGCCGCCAGCGCATCGTTTTCCATGTTGCCGCCCGGCGACTCCGGGTTGCAGTCGGCAAAGTAGTGGCCGCTGACGGTGGCGAGGGCGGGTGCGGTGGCGACGTAGCAGGTCGTCGCGGTACCGGCCTCGAGGCTCTTCATGAAGGTCCAGCCGATCAGCCGGGCAGCCAGCTGCTGCCATTGCGGGAAGCTGCGGCCGAGGTTGGTCATGATCACGCCGGGGTGCACGGAGTTTGCCGTGCTCGTGCTGCCGGCCATGTTTTTGGCCAGTTGCCGCACATAGAGGTGATTGGCGAGCTTTGACTGTCCGTACATCTTGTTCGGCTTGTAGTCGCGTTCACCGGACAGGTTGTCGAACTCGATGCCGGATTCCGGTGCCCACTGGTAGCCGCTGCTGGTCAGCACCACGACACGCCCCTGCGCGGCGGCCTGCACCTGCGGCAGCAGGCGGTTGCCGACGATGAAGTGGCCGAGGTGGTTGGTGACGAACTGCTTCTCCAGCCCGTTGACCTGCTCGAGTTCGGGCAGCGCCATGATGCCGGCGTTGAGAATCAGCATGTCGATCGGCATGCCCATGGCCCGCACCGCATCGGTGCCGGCGACGATGGACGGGAAATCGGTGAGCTCGATGGCCACCGGGGTGGTGCGGCCCTGGATACCCGCGCAGGCGGTCGTGGCCTTTTCCAGGGTGCGGGCCGCGCACAGCACATGCGCCCCGCGCATCGCCAGTACCCGCATGGTCTCGTAGCCCAGTCCCGAGTTGGCGCCGGTGATCAGCGCGGTCTTGCCGCTCAGGTCGATGCCCGCGGTGACCTCCTCGGCGGTGGATTCCGCGCCGAAGGGACCGATGGGCACGCCGGCTGGACGAACGATGGGCTGGTCCTTGCCGCCGCAGGCACCGAGCGCGAGTGCAGCAGCGGTGGCGGAGGTGCCGGCGATCAGTTGCCGGCGGTTGAGCAGGGGGGCTTGCTGGTTCATGGCGGTTGCAGCTCCTCGGATGGCGGCCCGGACCGGGGTATCCGGATTGTAGTCGAGGCCTGTGCGCAGTTTTGCGGGCAAGTGGCCGGCTGGCGGTTTAAACTCACGGGACGATCGAGACGGGAATGGAAGCATGACGACGGTGAAGATTGCAGCGATCCAGATGAACTCCGGCGAGGACGTGGCCGCCAACCTGACGCGGGCGCGGCGCGCACTGCGTTCGGCGGCAGCCGATGGCGCCGTACTGGCGGTGTTGCCCGAGAACTTTGCCCGCATGGGCAAGCGGGAGTCCGACCGGATCGCGATCACCGAAGAAAACAATGCCGGCCCGCTGCAGGATTTCCTGGCCGCCGAGGCGGCGCGCGCGAATATGTGGATCGTCGGCGGCACCATTCCGCTGAAGAGCGATGATCCCAAACGGCCCTGTGCCTCCGCGCTGGTCTACGATGCCGATGGCAAGCGTGTCGGGCGTTACGACAAGATCCATCTCTTCGATGTGCGCGTCCCCGAGAGCGAAGAAGCCTATCGCGAGTCGCAGAGCGCCACGCCTGGCACCAGGCCGCTGATCGTCGAGACGCCGTGGGGCAATCTGGGCGTTGCCGTCTGCTATGACCTGCGTTTCCCCGAGCAGTTTCGCCGCATGGCCAACCAGGGCATGGATATCCTGGCCATCCCCGCCGCCTTTACCTACCGGACCGGGCTCGCCCACTGGGAAGTGCTGCTGCGCGCGCGCGCGATCGAGAATCTCTGTTACATCGTGGCGGCCGCACAGACCGGCACGCACCCGGCGGGCCGGCAGACCTATGGGCATTCCATGGTGGTCGATCCCTGGGGTGCGATCCTTGCCGAGAGTCCCAGCCGCCCCGGTGTCTGCAGTGCGACCATCGATCCCGCGCACCTGAAACGCCTGCGCCAGCAGTTCCCGGTGCTCGAGCACCGGCGCATCAAGACGGTGAGCTGAGTATCGCGCACTGCTGTTGCCGTCAATCACACCACTGGAATCCGCATGAATGTCATGAGCCCCGGGACTGCGCTCGCGCTGGCGCGCACTGAACTGCTGGATCCGGCCGGCATCACCGACCGCGATCTGCAGCATGCCCTCGGCCTGCTCATGCACGGCGATGTCGATAACGCCGACCTGTACTTCCAGATAGCCCGGCAGGAGTCCTGGTCGATCGAAGACAGCATCGTGAAGGGCGGCGCCTACAGCATCGAGCAGGGCGTCGGTGTGCGGGCGATGGCTGGCGAGAAGACCGGCTTTGCCTATTCCGACGAGATCGTGGTCCCGGCACTCAATCAGGCTGCCGAAGCGGCGAGCGCCATCGTCCGCCGTGGCCAGCAGGGTCGCGTGCAAGCCTGGCAGGCGCGCGCCGGGCACCAGCTGTATCCGCCGATGGACCCGCTGCTCAGCCTTGCCGACGAAGAAAAAGTGGCGCTGCTGCAGCGGGTGGACCGCGAGGTCCGGGCCCTCGATCCGCGCGTGAAACAGGTGGTGGCGAGCCTCGCCGCTGCGCACGAGGTGGTCTTCATCTGTGCCAGCGATGGTGCGCTGGCCGCGGATGTACGGCCGCTGGTGCGCTTCAATATCTCCGTGATCGTCGAGCACAACGGCCGCCGTGAGCAGGGCGTGGCCGGTGGTGGGGGCCGCCACGGTTATGAGCGGCTCGACCACGAGCGCGTGCTGGAGTTTGGCCGCGAGGCCGTGCGCCAGGCCGTGGTGAACCTTGATGCCGTGCCGGCACCGGCTGGCGAGATGGTGGTGGTGCTCGGGCCAGGCTGGCCCGGCGTGCTGCTGCACGAGGCCATCGGCCATGGCCTGGAGGGCGATTTCAACCGCAAGGGCACCTCGGCATTCACCGGACGCATTGGCGAGACGGTGGCGAGCGAACTGTGCACCGTGGTGGATGACGGCACGCTGGAAGGACGGCGCGGTTCGCTCAACGTGGACGACGAAGGCACGCCCACCAGCAAGACGGTGCTGATCGAGAACGGTCGCCTGCGCGGCTACATGCAGGACCGGCTCAACGCGCGGCTGATGGGCACCGAATCCACCGGCAACGGCCGTCGGCAGTCCTTCGCGCACTTGCCGCTGCCGCGCATGACCAATACCTACATGCTGCCTGGTCCGCACGATCCCGCCGAGATCATCGCGTCGGTGCCGCGCGGGATCTATGCCTGCAATTTCGGTGGCGGCCAGGTGGATATCACCTCCGGCA
Organism: Gammaproteobacteria bacterium; assembly: GCA_023383705.1. Lineage (GTDB taxonomy): Bacteria > Pseudomonadota > Gammaproteobacteria > Steroidobacterales > SHZI01. The sequence goes on from JAHDYM010000089.1 coordinate 10,570, forward strand.
AGTTCGTGTTCTCCGCGAGCGAGGCCTACCTGATCGAGAAGGGCAAGCTGGGTGCGCCGATCCGCGACGCCACGCTGGTCGGCGACGGGGCAACCGTGCTCAGTCGCGTGTCGATGGTCGGCAACGACCTGAAGCTCGACAGCGGCGTGGGCGTGTGCGGCAAGGAAGGCCAGTCGGTGCCGGTCGGCGTGGGCCAGCCCACGCTGCGCATCGACGCGCTGACGGTCGGCGGTACCGGAGGTGAGGAATGAGCGCGTTGAAGAAGGCGCCCGCGGTGCTGAGTGTCGCCGGCGGTTTCGAGCCGCTGGCGGAGAAGGTCAGCGACGCGCTGCGTCTGGCCCGTGAACTCGGCGCCTCGCAGGCCGAGGCGAGCGCGACTTTCGGCACCGGGTTTTCGGTGAACGTGCGCATGCGCGAAGTCGAAACCCTGCAGCACCAGCGCGACCAGGGGCTCGGCATCACCGTCTGGTTCGGACATCGCAAGGGCAGCACCAGCACCTCCGACCTGCGGCCCGCGGCGATCGAGGAGTCGGTGCGCAAGGCCTGCACGCTGGCGCGCTTCGGTTCCGA
>JAHDYM010000090.1:0-9572 GCA_023383705.1 Gammaproteobacteria bacterium
ACCGTTATACGGTCTAAAGCTGTATCGAGGGTTCGAATCCCTCCCTCTCCGCCAGCAAATAAAAAGGGCCCCCAGTCGGGGCCCTTTTTATTTGCCCAGAAAACGGAAACCGACGCAGCGCAAAGTGGCGCAGGTGTGCATCGACTCGTGCGCCCGATGCGGGATTCTCGATCAACAATTGAACGATCTTTCGGGTATTTGAGGGTTTGCCTCCGCTGCGCTCGCGTAAACTCGGTATATGCCATCAACCCATATCGACACAGCCTCCTGCCCCTTCTGCAGCCCGGAGGCCAGCCGCATTTTTCTCGAAACAGATCTGGTCCTCGGCCTGTGGGACGGCTTCCCCGTCTCGTCCGGCCACGCGCTGCTGATCCCCCGCCGGCACGTGGCCGACTGGTTCCAGGCCACCGCCGGGGAGCAGGCGGCGCTCACCGCGGCCATCAGCGAGGCGCGAGCCCTGATCGAGGCGCGGGCCGCCCGCGAAGGCCGGCCGATGCCCGATGGTTACAACGTCGGTTTCAATGCCGGCGCTGCGGCCGGCCAGACGGTCTTCCATCTGCACGTACACGTCATCCCGCGTCATGCCGGTGATGTGGCTGACGCGCGTGGCGGGATCCGGCGCGTCATTCCGGGCAAGGCGAATTACTGAGTCTCTGCGGAATCAGATCTGCGTTTCCTCCGCCAGCTCCAGCGCCTGCTGGACGAGGGCCTGTTCGCCTCGACTTACAAGTACGCCCTGCTGCATGCCCTGGCGGATCTCTGCGTGGAGCAGGAGCCAGATACGGACGGCAGCCTGCGGCTAACCGTGGCCGACATCGCGGAGAAGTTCATCGAGTACTACTGGCGGCAGGCGCTGCCCTTCGGCGTGGGTGGCGAATCGCGGCTGCAGCCGCTGCTGCAGAACACCGATCAGCAGGCTGCCGTCATCAATCACATCATCGCGGCGCGCAGCCAGGCGCCCGGTGGCAGCATCGCCGCGCTACGCCTGAACACGCTGGCGTGGAGCCGGCTGCGCAACAGGATCGCTGGCGTGATCCGCCTGATGCCGCTGTGGAAACTGCAAACGGTATCCGGCGAGGTGCCGGAGTTCCTGTACCGGCAGGCCGAGTTCCGGGATGACCGGATTCGTCTGCTGCCCGGCGTGCCGGCCGCATTCCGCAGCTTTCACGGCCTCGCCACCAATCTGGTGCGCGGCGCGTGGGTTGCCCGGATCCAGCGCATCCCCGGCAATCGCGAGGTGCTCGGCGAGACCGCCAGCCTGGAGAGCTTTCTGTCTGGCACCGATCGGGCCAGCCTCGAGCCTTATCGCGAAATCCTCCGCGACCATCAGTCGGCGCGCTGCTTCTACTGCAGTTCGCGCGTCAGCGGCACGGGTGACCTAGACCACTTCATCGCCTGGTCGCGGTATCCGGTGGATCTCGGGCATAACTTCGTCTTCAGCCACTCCCGGTGCAACCAGGACAAGCGCGAATATCTGGCCCACCCGGATCACCTGCAGCGCTGGCGGGAGCAGAACCTCGACAGTGGCGAAGAACTCGCGGCAAGGTTCACCGCTGCCCGACTGCCCCACGACCTGGAGCGCTCCCGGCAGATCACGGTGTGGGCCTACGGGCAGGGCGAGCTGGCTGGGGCGCATGTGTGGGTAGCGGGAAAGCACGTATCGGCGCTCGGGCCAGCGTGGCGCTCGGTGCTGGGTGTGGCGCAGCTGCGGATGGCGGCTGAGGAGGGTGGGGGGTATTGGTGAGGGTGCCTTGCTGACTTTCATATAACGTCGCTCTGGTATCTGGATGGCGAGTGCGAGTAGGTCGAGCAAATTTGAAGCAACATATTGGGTGATCTGGGGGAACCATCGAAATGCCAATAAGACACGCTATTTGGGCGGTAGGAGATCGGCCGACAGCACTTTCGGCCAGTCGGCTCGCGAGCGAGCAACAGCTTGAAGACATGATCGTTCGGGATCCCACAATTCTATCTGGCGAATGGATGCTGATCGGGCGGCAGGAAGTGACCAGCCATGCAGGTCGCATTGATTTGCTAGCTATTGCGCCCGACGCGTCCCTTGTATTGATTGAGCTCAAGCGAAACCGTACTCCACGAGAGATCGTTGCCCAGGCGCTGGACTATGCCTCGTGGGTTGAGCAGCTTGGCCCAGAGAAGATTGCGCAGATCTACCAACGCTTCTCTAACGGTGACGGCCTGGACGCTGCTTTTCAACGGCATTTTGGAATGGAACTGGACGAAGAGGCGCTCAACCAGTCACATCAAGTAATCATCGTCGCCGCTGAACTGGATGATTCGACCGAGCGAATCATCAGCTATCTGAACTCAAGGGATATCGCCATTAATGTGGTTTTCTTTCAGGTCTTCCAGCATGGAACTGAGCAGTTTCTCAGCCGCGCCTGGCTGATAGACCCTGGCGAGACCCAGTCCAATGTGGTGACGACGACAAAGGCCAAGGGTGAAAAGGAGCCTTGGAATGGTGAGTACTACGTGTCTTTCGGGGATCTTTCGTCGCGCAGTTGGGAAGATGCGCGCCAGTACGGCTTCATTAGCGCCGGCGGTGGAACGTGGTACAGCCAGACCCTCAAGCTTCTTTCACCTGGTGATCGCGTCTGGGTGAAGATTCCGAAAACGGGCTATGTGGGTGTTGGTCGGGTCACGGAGGCGGTGGTTTCCATCAATGATTTTGTCGTGAAGACGCCTGCTGGCGAGCGCCCCGCCCTGGAAGTGCTGAAGCACGCAGATAAATACAGGCGCAATTCAGATGATCCCGCGAAAGCTGAATATTTTGTTCGAGTGGAGTGGCTGGATACGGTGCCCGTGGAGAAGGCGATTGATGAGGTCGGGTCGGTAACCAGAACAGCGTCTGCCAGCCCGTGACACCGAAGTGGAGGTATACGGTGGAGCGCCTGCGCCTCCGGTTTCCCAAGTGGGACCGGTCACCGTCGTAGCAGTCGCGTAAGCCTTTGACCATTTCCGTGGAGTTGGTGAAATACCTCTACGCCGAAAAAATATGCTGCCGATGGTAGGCCAGGAATTCTTCAAGTGGATGAAACTTTTCTGGCGGTACTATCGGTCTGCCGTCGTAGGCCAATAGTGCCGAATCGAAAAATGGATCGCTTTTGACGGCGTGTTTGCGCGAGATGCGGATCGTCATGTCCGCCGCGATGCCGATGATCCCGGCGTCAAATGCCTTGTCGTGCAACATTGACAGGCAGAGTCCGTTTCTGGGGTTGAGCCGGTTTTTCGCGTCACTGCTCCATGGCACGATGTGGCTGGCAACCAATAACGTGGGGACAGATAGTCCTGTAATGCAGCACCGATAGTTGTAGGCGCTGAGTACCGACCTGCGGAAGAAATCCTGGCCTACGCGGGTGGTTGTGGTCACTGTTCTGTTGTGGCCGGTGTAATCATCGCTGTCGTTCGCAGGGGGAGTGCGATCGGTCGTGGCTCCAAACAGCGTGAGTGCAAGCTGCGCTTCTTCTGCAAACCGTTCCCAGTCTGCCTGAGCTTCCTCCCACATGGCTTTATCCGTGGTTGACGCGCCTTCCAATCCCTTTCGCCCACTTAATGTGATGGCCGGATCAAGGCTGGCGATATTGGTCAATTTCATTGCTAGCGCTGAAGGTGTTCTGCCGATCAGCTCTGCATGACGAACGATCTCTGGATTGCGCGCGTGCATTTTTCCAAACGGCATTTGGCAATACAGCGTGAATGCCACTAGCAGTTGCTCACGTGTCCAGCCATTCTTAGCGGCCATTTTTCTCTCCATGGCTACCTGGTGCCCCGACCCGTTGTCCGCACCGTGCTGCGTGCGCCGGTCGTATTCGCGTTCCTCAAGGCGCATTATTGCTCACTTGATGTGTAAGGCGCTGGAACCAACTTCACCCACCTTCATGAACCACCAACACCTCAAAACCCGCCAGCGCGCTGAGCGACATGCGCATTCGCCCAATCTCGCGCTGCGCGTGCATCGGGCGCTCAGCTGGCTGCAGCGCGCTGAGCAGCAGGCCGGTCTGGCCGACAGGGACGGTGAGTTCATCTTCCTGTGGATTGCCTTCAACGCCGCTTATGCCACCGAGATCGACGAGCGTTACCGGCTGAACGAGCAGGCGACATTCCGGGCCTTCCTGCAGAAGCTCGCCGATCTGGATGCGCAGCGTGGCCGGTTTGCCGATCTGGTGTGGACGGAGTTCTCCGGCAGCATCCGTATCCTGCTCGACAATCCCTACGTCTTTCAGGATTTCTGGAGCTTCCAGAACGGGTCGATGCCCGAGGAAGAATGGAAGCGGCGCTTTGCCGATGCCAAAAAGGTCGCGAAGCTGGCCTTGCGCAATCGTGACACCGTCACTGTGCTCGGTGTGGTGTTGTCGCGCATCTACACGCTGCGCAACCAGCTCATGCACGGCGGCGCCACGTGGAACAGCGCCGTGAACCGCGACCAGATTCGCGACTGCACCAATCTGATGGGCAAGCTGGTGCCGCTGGTCATCGAGGTGATGCTCGATCACCCGGAGGCGCTGTGGGGCGATGCCTGTTATCCGGTGGTAGAGTGAAACGCCGCGCGACTGCGCAGGAGACCGCCATGCAATCGTCCAGACATTCCCTCCCGACTGCCATCGCGCTGGCCATCACCCTGGCCGTCATGCTGATCGGCTTCGATGTGCTCACCGCCAGCGCGCTCGCCGAGGACCCGCCCAAAAGCTGGCGCCGCTATGACGAGAGCGGTCGTTTTGAGGGCACCACGCGCGAGGACCGGGATGGCAAGCTGCGCTTCTACAACGAGAAGGGCGAGTACGAAGGTTATGCCCGCGAGAAGCCCGACGGCTCGTGGCGTCGCTATGACGAGCAGGGGCGCTTCAAGGGAACGATTCGGGAAGACTCGGACTGAGGGAACAGGCGACGGCTGTTACCCGGTGGCCACCTGAATCTGCCGCCGCCGCCCGTCACGCAAAGTGATGGCGGGTTCGCTTCGCGAAGGCCACCAGCGACAGCATCACCGGGACTTCGACCAGCACGCCCACCACGGTCGCAAGTGCAGCTCCTGAATCGAGTCCGAACAGGCTGATGGCCACGGCCACGGCCAGTTCGAAGAAGTTGGAAGTGCCGATCAGTGCGGCCGGCGCGGCGATGGCGAAGGGCACGTGCCAGATGCGCGCCCAGCCGTAGGCAAACAGGAATATGCCGTAGCTCTGCACCAGCAGCGGGACGGCGATCAGGGCGATGACCAGCGGCTTGTCGAGGATGGTCTGGGCCTGGAATCCGAACAGCAGCACCACCGTCGCCAGCAGGCCGAGCACCGAAAAGGGTTTGATCCGGCCGGTGAAGGCGGCGATCCGGCCGTTCTCACCCGAGCCGTCGAGCACGCGCCGTGTGACGTATCCGGCCGCCAGCGGGATCACCACATAGAGGATGGCCGACAGGGCCAGCGTTTCCCAGGGCACGGTGATGTCGGTGATGCCGAGCAGAAAGGCGGCGATCGGCGCGAAGGCGAACACCATGATGATGTCGTTGACCGAAACCTGCACCAGCGTGTAGTTGGCGTCGCCCTCGACCAGCTGGCTCCAGACAAACACCATCGCCGTGCAGGGCGCAACGCCCAGCAGGATCATGCCGGCGATGTATTCCCGCGCCGTTTCCGGCTCGACCAGTCCCGCAAACACGTATTCGAAGAACAGCACACCCAGCGCGGCCATGCTGAAGGGCTTTACCAGCCAGTTGACCACCAGGGTGATGCACAGTCCCCTGGGTTTGCGGCCGATGTCGCGCAGGGAAGCAAAGTCGACGCTGACCATCATCGGGTAGATCATCACCCAGATGAGTACTGCGACCACCAGATTGACGCTGACGACTTCGAGCGCAGCAATCACCCTGAACAGCTCCGGCACGCTGCTGCCGGCAGCGACGCCGGCCGCAATGGCGAGTACCACCCACAGGCTGAGATAGCGCTCGAAGATGCCGAGCGGGGAGGACGCGGCCGACATCAGGGCAGTTCGCTGTCGATGCGGTTTTTCAGCAGGGCGAACGCCGCATCGAAGGCGCGCTCGATATCGGCTGCCGTGCCGCTGGCTTTCGCCGGGTCGGGAATGCTCCAGTGCAGTTTCTGCGCCGGACCGGGACGCACCGGGCAGGACTCGCTGGCGGCCTGGTCGCAGACTGTGATGATGTAGTCAAAGGTCTGGCCGGTGAATTCATCCCAGGACTTGCTGCGCGGCTGTCCCGCCGGCACGCCATGCCGCGCCAGCGTGGCGAGGGAGTGCGGGTGGATCTGGCCGGTCGGTGTGCTGCCGGCGCTGACTGCCTGGTAACGCCCGCCACCGAGATGGTTGATCAGCGCTTCGGCCATGACCGAGCGGCAGGAATTGCCGGTGCAGAGGACGAGTACTTTCTTCATTTGCGGCAACACTGCGCCAGCTCAATGATCGAGGAGCCGGTCTTGCGGTCCTTGCGGATGCTGGCGAACTCGACGCTGCAGCAGTCCTTGACCATGAAGCTGATCAGTTCGCACATCACCTCGAAGCGTGCGGCGTAGATCACCGAGCGGCCCTCCTTGCGGAAGCTGACCAGACCGGCGTTCGACAGATGGCCCAGATGAAACGACAGCGTGTTGTGCGGAATGCCGAGCGTCTCGCTCAGCGCGCCGGCCGCGAGGCCGTCTGCGCCAGCCCCGACCAGCAGCCGGAACACGCGCAGGCGCGTCTCCTGCGACAGCGCATCGAACATGATGAGGGCGTTCTGCAGGTCCATGTGTCCACGTTAATGGACACATCGGAACGTGTCAACGGTTGTCGACAGATCAGCAGGGCTGCTCCGTGTTTGCCTGCCTATACCCCCTGGCCTCGATGATCTTGCTATCGGCGACCAGTCCCTGCCCGGGCCGAATCCAGCCAGAGACCCCAAATTCTCCGACTGACCCTGCCGCAGGGCGGAAATATGCTGTGGTGACTTCAGTCACTCGTTTGGGTACCGGTTCAGCCTCAACCTGTGCCTGTGCGGAAACGGGCTTGTTTGCGGCCTGAGCTGCCAGCCAAGATTTGCCAAAAATTGCTACGTCCTCTAGGCTGAGACGATGAGCACCATGAATATTTCACTTCCCGATGCCCTCCGGAACTTTGTCGACGAGCAGGTCGCGCAGCGTGGTTATGGCACCAGCAGTGAATATGTCCGCGAACTGATTCGCCGTGATCAGGATCGACAGCAGTTGCGCGGTCTGCTGCTTGAAGGCGCTGCCTCTCGTCCGGCTGGCCCGGCCGATGCGGCTTACTTTGCGGGCTTGCGTGGCGGGGTGCGCAAGGCGGTCAGGTCCGGCTCGCGCAAGTGAAGGCAAAGCCGGTGGTAGCGCGTGAGCGTGCCAACCGCGACATTGACGAGGCCATTGCCTGGTATCTGGGTGAACATGCGGCACATGCCGCGTTCGGTTTTATCGATGCCGTCGAGGGGGCGTTCAGTCATGTCAGTCGCTTCCCATCGGCCGGTTCGCCGCGGTATGCCCTCGAACTGAACCTGCCCGGGCTGCGCTGCTGGCCAGTGCCGGGATATCCCTGGCTTGTGTTTTACCTCGAGCGTGACGATCACATCGATATCTGGCGCGTTCTGCACAGCCAACGTGACATCCCCGCCTGGATGGATGTTCCCGACCCGGCCTGAGCCCGCTTTCGGTCATCGCCGTTCATTCCGCTTACCGGCCACGGCCACCTCCCTATAATCAGCGCCCATGGCCGAATTCGAACAAGACCCCAAGAATCGCCCGAAAGGCCGCAGCCCGCGTTCGCTCGCGGCGCTGCTGCCGTTCCTGAAGCCCTACACGGGCATGCTGCTGCTGTCGCTGGTGGTGTTGCTGTTGGCCTCGGGGCTGATGCTGTCGCTGCCGGTGGCGGCGCGCTATGTGATTGACCACGGCCTCGCCTCGAAGCAGGGCGGGACGGTCAACCTGTACTTCGCCGGCTTTGCCGGGCTCATCGTGGTGTTCTGCGCGATGGCCGCGGTGCGCATGTACCTGGTGAGCTGGGTGGGCGAGCGCGTGGTCGCCGATGTGCGCAACGCGGTGTACCGGCATGTGATCCGCATGGACGCGATGTTTTTCGAGGCGACCCGCACCGGCGAGGTGCTGTCGCGCCTCACTGCCGACACCACGCTGGTGCAGTCGATCACCGGCACCAGCCTGTCGATGGTGCTGCGCTCGATGATCCAGTTGCCGGGCGCGCTGGTGATGCTCGCCATCACCAACCTCAAGCTGATGGGCTTGATCGTCGTGCTGATCCCGGCGGTGCTGCTGCCGGTGATCACCATCGGTCGCAAGGTGCGCCGGCTGTCGCGGGCTTCGCAGGACCGCATCGCCGATACCAGCGCGATGGCCAGCGAGTCGCTGGATGCGGTGCAGATCGTGCAGGCCTTCACCGCGGAGAACGCCGTTGCCGACCGCTACGGCAAGGTGGTGGAGCTGAGCTACGACGTGGCGATCGAGCGCACCCGCGTGCGTTCGGTGATGAGCTTCGTGACCTTCTGCTGCGTGTTCGGTGGCATCACCTTCGTGGTCTGGGTGGGTTCGCGCAGCGTGCTGGCCGGCGAGATCACCTATGGCGAGCTGAGCCAGTTTGTCCTCTATGCGCTGTTTGCCGCGACCTCGGCCGGCACGCTCACGGAGATGTGGGGCGAGATCCAGCGCGCCTCGGGTGCCACCGAGCGCCTGATCGAGCTGCTGCATGCCGAGCCGCACGTTCGCGCGCCGGCCAGTCCGCTGGCCCTGCCGCAGCCTGGTCGCGGTGCGATCTGCTTCGACAACGTGGGCTTCAACTATCCCTCGCGGCCCGAGCAGCCGGCGCTCACGGGCATCAGCCTCGACATCCGGCCGGGCGAGCGCATCGCCTTTGTCGGGCCGTCGGGTGCCGGCAAGAGCACCACTTTCCAGTTGCTGCTGCGTTTTTACGATCCGCAGCAGGGCCGCATCCTGATCGATGGCGTGGACATCGCGCAGGCCGAGCCGCGCGAGGTGCGCGAGCGCATCGCGGTGGTGCCGCAGGAAACGGTGATCTTCGGCGACACGGTGCTCGGCAACATCCGCTTTGGCCGTCCGGAGGCGAGCGACGAGGAGATCCGCGAGGCCGCGCGACTGGCCGTGGCGGACGAGTTCATCCGCGAGCTGCCGCAGGGTTACGACACCTATGTCGGCGAGCGCGGCACGCGCCTGTCCGGCGGGCAGCGGCAACGCATCGCCATCGCCCGGGCCATCCTCAAGAACCCGTCCATCCTGCTGCTCGACGAGGCCACCAGCTCGCTCGATGCCGAAAACGAGCGGCTGCTGCAGAAGGCGCTCGACCACCTGATGCAGGACCGCACCACGATCATCATCGCGCACCGCCTCGCCACCGTGCTCAAGGCCGACCGCATCGTCGTCATCAACCGGGGCCGCATCGTCGATATCGGCACCCACGACGAACTCGTCCAGCGCGATCCGCTGTACGCGCGCCTCGCCGAGCTGCAGTTTGTGGAGACGTAGCGGGTGCCGGGTCGCAGTTTTCGCAGTTATTGCGTAGCTGGTGCCGGGTCGCAGGTTTCGAAGTTTTCAATAACTT
>JAHDYM010000090.1:9582-10988 GCA_023383705.1 Gammaproteobacteria bacterium
GGGGGTGGGGGGGGGGGGGGGGCTCTTGTTTTTGTTTTTTTTTGGGTGCGGGGGGGGGGGGTTGGTGTTTTCGTTTTTAAAAAAAACCAACACCCCCCCCCCCCCGGCACCTAGGTCACCTAGGTCAACGCCGGCACCACCTTCTCCCCGATCATCCTGATCGACGCCGCCGGATCGTTGTACAGGCACAGCACCACGCCGGTGGCGCCGGCGCGGCGCATTTCGCGCAGGCGTTCGATTTCGCCATCGATGTCGGCCACGCCGCAGGCACTGACGCCGCGCTCGACGATCTTGGCCAGCAGTGCTTCGGGCACGCCCTCGATGTCGGGTGAGCGGCGGTTGTAGGCCTTGATGAAGGCGGGATAGTGCCTGGCGACGAGCGCGGCTTCTTCAGCGCTCACGACATCGTGGATGTAGGGCTCCCAGATGGTGCCGCGCGCCATCAGGTAGGTGCGCGCCTCGCGCTGGGCTTCTTCGCGGCTCTGCTTGACGTGCCACGCCCAGAAGTTGAGCAGCGGAAAGCTGGCCGGGTCGCGGCCGGCGGCGCTGAGCACCGGGTCGATGAGCTCGCGCGCCCAGCGCAGCCGCGGGACGGTGAAGTCGCTGGTCATGATGCCATCGGCGTAGCGTGCGCCCATCTTCAGCATCTGCGGGCCGTTGGCTGCGGCGTAGATGGCCGGTGGTGCGGACCTTGCCCAGTCGGCCCTGAGCCATTGCATGTGGAACAGCTCGCCGTCGTATGACACGGGCTGGCCGGAAGCCACGAGGTGCAGGATTTCGAGACACTCGCGCACCGCCCGCACCATGCGGGAGGGCTTGATCTTCATGGTCTGCAGCGTGCCGCCGCCACCGCCCACCGCGATCTGTGCGCGGCCCTTCGATATTTCGTTGAGGCTGAGCAGCAGGTTGGCCATCTTCACCGGATGCACTTCAAAGGGACTCAGTGCCGTCGGCCCCATGTGCAGCGCCGAGGTCTGTGTGGCGAGTGGCGTGAAGTTCACGAAAGGATCGCGGCCATCGAGATGGTTGGTGGCCCATACACCGTGGATGCCCACGCTCTCGGCCAGTGCGCCGAGTCGCGCCACCTCATCGGCAGCAAAGTGCGGCTGCAGGATGAGGTCTATCTGCACGCCTCAGCCCGGGCGGTAGCTCGCCAGACGCTGCTCTGCGTCGACGAGCCAAGGCTGCCCGGCATCATCGTCACCGGCATCGAGCGTGGCGATCAGGCGCCGGGCGAGCCGTGCGCGATCTTCGGGAGGCAGCATCTGCGCCTCTGCTTCGAGTTGAAACACATCCCTGTGCATGCCCCCGAATCTACGCCGCCTGGGGAAATGCAGGTCAACGCGCCATTCCATACCGAATCGCCTGGATTGTCGGGAGGTGCCGGGTCGCAGGTTTCGAAGTTT
>JAHDYM010000091.1 GCA_023383705.1 Gammaproteobacteria bacterium
GACCAATTCGCTGGCCTCCAACGACCTGGTCACCAATCACTCCGGCTATGCGCGCAATCGCCGGGCCATGCTGGAAAGCGGCCTGGAACTCTTCGAGCTGCGGCCGGATGCAAGGGCCTGCCAGCGGCTGGTGGCGGTCGCGGGTGGCTGCGCCAACGGCCGGGAATTTTCCCTGCATTCAAAGTCGCTGGTGGTGGACCGGCGCCTCGTCTACGTGGGCTCGTTCAACATCAACCTCCGCTCCACCTACCTCAATTCGGAGACCGCGCTGATCATCGACAGTCCGGTGCTGGCGGAACGGATAGCCGCTTCCATCGAAGAGTTGATGGCGCCGGACAGCAGCTGGCAGGTGTTGCGCCGCGCCTCCGGTGGGCTCGAGTGGCGTACCGCAACCGGTTCGGGGGCGGTCGTCGAGAAACATGAGCCGATGACCGGCCTCTGGCGGCGTTTCCAGTCGCGCTTCTACCGGATGTTCCCGCTGGAGAAGTACCTCTAGCGCGAACGGCGCAGGCGCGCGGCGATATCCGGGTCGAGACGCGTCAGGCTGGTCGCAGTCCTGTCCATATGGGCGATGCGCCGCAGCCTGGCGCGATCGTCGATGTGATAGATGTGATTGCTGCGGTGGATGATGCCCTCGCGTTCCAGCCGGCGCAGGGTGCGGTTGACATGCACGACGCTGAGACCGGTGGCGTCGGCAATGACTTCCTGGTTGACGGGCCATTCAAAACCGTCGGCGATATCCAGTTCGACGTTCCTCAGTCGCGTCCAGAGTTCACAGATCAGGCGCGCCAGCCGCTCTTCGGCATTCATCCGGCCAATTGCGAGCAGGTGATCGCGGAGCAGGCACTGCTCCTGGGCTTCCAGCCACCACAGCATGGTGCCGATCCGCGGTGATTCGGTGATCAGGTCGAGCAGGGCGCTGCCGGCCACCGGCGTCCAGCTGCAGTGCGTAACCGTGGTCAGCGTGAATCCGGCTACCGGCGTGACGAAAACGCAGGGATCGCAGAAGTCGCCGGGAATGACGAAATCAAGAATCTGGCGCCGGCCATCCTCCAGTGTGCGATGGGTGATGGCCCAGCCCTGGTGCATCAGCACCGCGGTACTGCCTGCCTGTCCATCGGTCATGAGGTATTCATTGGGCGCAGCTTTGCGGAGTGGCTGCGCGAGCGCCTGCAGGTTGAGGATCTCGGCCGGATTCAGCTCGATAAAACGCCGCAGCCGCGTGATCAGGGCCGATCCGGCGGCGGATGCGACGGGCGATGCGCTTCGTGCCACGAGCTGCACTCCACTGCAAAAGCTGTCTCAGGTTAAGGCATCTGCGGGCAGTGGGTCGGATTATGCAAGCGGTGGGGGTGTTTTCGATCTACGGAGGGATGCTGGATGAGTACCGCAGAAGTTGCGACCGGCGCCGTGGCCCGTGCCGTCCCGGCCAGGGTTGCAGGTGCCACGGGCCAGGTTCCGGTTACGCCCCGTCAGGCGGTAACAAAGGCAGTGGAACCAGTACCTTGTGTCAGCCCTGAAGAACGGTTCCAGATGATTTCGGAGGCCGCCTATTTCAGGGCCGAACAGCGTGGTTTCACCGCCGGTGATGACCTTGCTGACTGGCTGGCAGCCGAGTCCGACATCGACTCGCTGTTGCTGCCGGGCGGTCCGGCTCAGTCGAGCAGGTGAGACAGTAGTCCGTCAGCCAGCTTGGGTTCGAACCAGGTCGATTTCGGCGGCATGACCTGGTTGGCGTCGGCCACGGCCATCAGCGCCTCGAGGCTGGTGGGATACAGCGCAAAGGCCACCGCCATCTCGCCGCTGTCGACGCGACGCTCGAGTTCCGACAGCCCGCGGATGCCGCCGACGAAGTCGATGCGCTTGTCGCGTCGCGGGTCGCCGATGCCGAGTACCGGTGCCAGCAACTGGTCCTGCAGCAGGCTCACGTCGAGGCTGGCAACCGGATCGGCGGGTATCAGTCCCGGCTTGATGTCGAGCCGGTACCAGCGCTTGTCGAGGTACAGGCCGAACTGGCCGGCGCGTGCCGGCCGGGCCTGGCCGTCAGCCGGCGTCACGCTGAACTGTCCGCTGATGCGGGCCAGGAACTCCTTCACGCTGAGGCCGTGCAGGTCCCTGACCAGCCGGTTGTAGTCGAGGATGCGCATCTCGTCGTGCGGAAAGGCCACGCACAGGAAGTAGTTGTAGTCCTCGTCGCCGGTGTGGCGCGGGTTGGCTGCCGCGCGCTGTGCGGCGACCCGTGAGCCCGAAGCCGAGCGGTGATGGCCATCGGCGATGTAGAGCGCCTCCATGGCATTCACGATCTGCGTGATGCGGCGGATGGCCAGTTCGTCGTCCAGCACCCACAACGTGTGCCCCACGCCATCATCGGCCACCACGTCGTAAACCGGTGCGCCCTGCGTGGCGCTGGCGATGATCGCACCGAGCGCCGCGTTGCTGCGGTAGGCGAGCAGCACCGGTCCGGTCTGCGCATTCAGCGCACTGATCTGGCGTACCCGGTCGTCTTCCTTGTCGGGCCGGGTGAATTCATGTTTGCGGATCCGGTTGCGGTCGTATTCGGCCACGCTGCCGACGCAGGCGATGCCGGTTTGCACGTGTCCGCCCATGCGCAGCCGGTAGACGTAGTAACAGGCCTGGCGGTCGCGGATGAGTACGCCGGCCTCGATGAGCCGATGCAGGTTTGCCGTACCCTTGGCATAGACCTCCGGCGCATAGGCATCCGTGCCTTCAGGCAGGTCGATCTCGGGCTTTGAAATGTGCAGGAAGCTGAACGGTCGCCCGGCAGCGCGCGTGCGCGCTTCTTCGGTGTTCAGCACGTCGTAAGGCGGCGCGGCGACCGCGGCAGCCTGTTCCGGCACGGGCCGCAGTGCCCGGAACGGGCGGATGAGTGTAGACATGTGCGAGGTCCTGGATTGTTGAGAGATACCGGCTGCCGTGATCAGTTTACCGATCAGCTCACTGATCAGCTCAGGCCCAGCACCTCGAAAGCGGCACGCTCGCCGGATTCCATCGCGCCTTCCATGCCGCGGTTCGACACCGCAGTGTGCTCGCCGCAGAAATGAATCCGGCCGTGCGCGTTGCCGACGGCGCTGGCAAAGGCGCTGACCTGCCCGGGTGCCCAGAGGGCCCAGTCGCCAGCGGAAAACGGATCGCGATACCAGGAGTGGTAGGCGGCGACTTCGACCTTGCCGCGTGCTGCCGGACGGACCCTGTAGAAGTCATCCATGATGGCCGCGACCGCGGCCTTCTCGTCCATGGTGTCCATCCAGGTGGCATTGCGTCCGCGGATCCAGACAGTCAGGCTGGTGATGTCCTGTGGCGCCTTGCCCTTGCGTTCGGCAACCACCATGCCGGCCAGGCCGTTGCTGAAAATGTTGGGATTGCGACCGTCCTCTTCCCAGAAAGGCCGCTTGATGTTGAGGTGCACCATGTTGATGGGCTGGGAGGCGAGCGTGTTGATCGCCAGGCCCTGCTTGCCGCCGATCAGTGGATCGATATGCACGCGCCGGAGCACCGACATCGGCATGGAGCAGATCACGTGGTCGGCCTTGTAGACCGTACCGTCCGCACAATGCACTTCGGCGCCGGAACCGGCAGTCCGGATGCCGATGACGTTGCGGTCGAACTGCACCGGCTTCCTGAGGCCGCCGGCCATGGCTTCCGGGATCGACTGGTTTCCGCCGGTGGCGGTGTAACCGAAGGTCTTGCCGCCGAGTTGTGCCTGGATCATCGCGAAGGTGTGGCCGAACAGCACCATCATCGCGGATACGTCGTGGGCGGTGGTGCCGTGGTTGGGATTGTTGTTCCAGCACAGCTCGATGACTTCCTCGGATACGCCGAGGCCGACCAGCCATTCGTGCAGCGAGATGTCGTACCTGGCATTGGCCGGATCGAGCCAGGCATCACCGGTCTTGAGCGGATTGTTCTTGCCGATGATCGGCATCAGGTAGGCCCACGGCGGCAGCTGCTTCATGCCGTCCGGGAAAGGGTTCTTCGCATGCGTCGGCCACTCGGCCTTCGGGATGGCCTTGCCGTCCAGCACCAGTTCGCGGTCATTGAAGAAGGGGACGATCGGCGTGACATCGATGAGTCCGACCTTGAACCGCTTGCAGACATCCATCAGCCGCGCATAGCCCGGCCCGAAAGAGGTACCGCCCGACTCCGGGTTGCCGTTCACGTTGCGCTGGGACAGGACCCTGCCGCCGACCCGGCTGCGGCCCTCGATCACCTGTACGTCGATGCCCTGTTCCTCGAGCAGCAGGGCGGCATTCAGGCCGGAGAGCCCGGCGCCGATGACGATGACTTTCGAGCGGTTCTGCGCGCGTACCGGTCCCAGTGCCGCAGCGACGGGTATTGCGCTGATGCCCTTGAGGATGGTGCGGCGGCTGAGGCCTGGACTGTTCCGCATGTCTGGCTTTCCTGATCGTGGTTGTCGGATTTGATGAGGATGCTACACCGTGGCGATGCACGGTGCGAAATGGCCGGCCAACGCAGGTGGCCGCTGGTTGGTGGCCTCCATTAGAATCGCTGCCTGTTTCATGCACCTGACAGGGGATGCCAATGGCTGATGGAAGGACGCGTCTGATCGATCGCCGGGCAATGCTCGGCGTGCTGGGTGGCAGTGCCGTGGCCGGCGCCCTGCCGGCGGCGCCCCTGTTGCCCAGGGCGCCCCTGCAACTCGACCTGGACAAGCCTGAAGACAACCTGACGGCGTGGATGAAGATGCGCGCCAGCCTGGAATCGCAGGATGTTTACTACTGGTTTACCGGTGCGCTGGATCTCGCCATGCCCGGCGAGCCGATCCGGCCGATCATCAACGTCGAAACCGTCATCCTGCGGCGTACCCAGCGCCTCGCCGAGTACAGCTGGCATGTGACGGACTGGGAGGCGAGCATCTACCGGGATTTCGCCAGCGACGAGATCGTCGACGAGGTCGTCAACCCGGTAACCGGCGACAAGGTCAGGCCGTTCCACTACCGCGAAGGGCCGGTGACCTTCGATTACAGCGCCGAACGTCAGCCGAGGCTGGTCGGCCTGCCCACCCCGTTCGAGGAAAAGGCCGAGCCCTTCCATCAGCGCTGGCGGCAGGCGGGCGATGACCTCTGGATGATCAAGGAGATGTACATCTGGGGCATCCCCCAGTGGCTGGACATCAAGCAGTTTCCGGACGAGACGCCGGAAACCCCGATCAACGTGTCGTCGATCACGACCATGAAGTCGAGCCTGCGCGATGTGCTGGATCCGGCGCAGGCCTCGGTGCCAACCGAGTATTTCTACCAGGCCACTTCCGACTGGCTGCCGTGGATGAAGATGGGCCAGCGGCCGGGTTTTGTGGTCTGGCACGAGGCCGGCAAGAAGCTCTTCAGCCTGGGCGACCTGCCGGCGACCACGCGGGCCGCCATGGAAAAGATCCATCCGCAGTGGTTTGCGCGGCCGGTGCCCTGGGAGGGATTCACCAACATGTTTTTCCTCTACCGGCAGGAGCAGGCGAAGAAATGAGATCTTGTGGGGTGATGAGTCGTGCGTGATTTCCGTTTGCAGCGTGTGGCACTGACCGGCCTGCTGGTACTGCTCGGCTGGCAGCTGCCGGTCCATGCCGGCGAGTGCCGCAGTGAGTTGCGGCCGCTGCTGCTGCAGGCCGAGCCCGCGGCAGACCGCATTGCGGCGGTTCGCGCGCACTGCGAGGCAGAGGCCAGTGCCGGCGATGCCGATGCCACCTACCAGCTGGCGCTTTTCCACCTGGGGCTTGGCGGAGCGTGGAATCCGGCCGAGGCGATTCCCCTGATCCGTTCAGCGGCAGAGCGGGATGTTTCCGAAGCGCAGTACTGGCTCGCGTGGCAGTCGGAGAGCGGCCCTGAACTGCCGCACGACGAGGCCGTTGCACTCGGCTGGTACCAGCGGGCTGCGGCAAACCGCCATCGCCTGGCGTTCGAGCGGCTGGCAGCCGCCCTGGAGCGCGGGGAACTGGGGCTGGCAGTGGACGAGAAGGCGGCCCTGCAGCTGCGTGCGCAAATCCGCAAATGTGACGAGGAAAATGCCCGCTGAGTCGCGGGCCTGCGGCCTACCAGTGGCGCACGCGGCCCGTATCGATATGGACGAAGTCGGAATCCGGGTAGTAACCGACACCGCCCGCCCGCAGGCTTATCCCGGCATCACGCAGGTCGGCGGTGGCCACGCCCGGCAGGCGGATATCGATGGCTTTGCCCGACAGGTGCAGGCTCTGCGTGGCAACACCGCGGCCGTTGCGGGCCAGCATCGTGTTGGTGGCCGGTGAGCGGAAGGCGGAAATGATTTCGAAGGGTGCCTGGCTGCCGACCTGCTGCCGGAGGGTGTGCAGGATGTCGAGCAGTGAGGGGTCGATGGGATGGACTTCTCCACTGCGAAAGTCGCGCAGCAGATGGTTGATGGTCAGCAGTGCATCGGGAATGTATCGACCCGCCTCGCTGTATTCGAGATCGAGCTTTTCACCGGTATGGGTGTGATGGAAGGCCAGGCGGCGAGGCACGGCTGCTGCATTCAGCAGGCCGGGCCAGACCAGGATCGGGGCGGCAAGGACGCTGCAGGCCAGAAACTGCCGTCTGCTGGTTTTGGGTCCCGCCATTCTTCTGCTCCGTCGGAGGGTCAGCCGGAAAGCACCGATTCTTCCAGACCCGGTGCCCGTGGGGCAAGGCTGCACCGCAGTCATTGCGCCGCATTGCCGGGTCGGCTGTGCAAATTGCCAAGCGGTTCACGTCCGGGACTGCGTGCCCTGGTCGTTGCCGCACTGCTTCTCTGGCTGCCGGTGGCCGGGGCAGCAGCGCCGCCGGCTGCGGTCGCGGCCGAGTTGCAGTCGCAGGTACAGCGGCTGCACGCGGCCGGCGGGATCTACGTGCAGGGACTTGCGATCGCTTCGGCCTCGCTGCTGGTGGACTTCTACGCGGCCCGCGATTACCAGCCAGCATGGACCGATGCGGCGCGCGTCGAGGAAATCTTCAGCCTGCTCGCCACCGCCGACAGTCATGGCCTGGATCCCGGCGACTACTACCTGCCGCAGCTCCGCCGGCTGCATGCGCAGTACCAGCTCGACAGTGATCCGGCGCTGGGGGCGGCACTGGAGCTGCTGCTGACCGAGAGCCTGGTGCGCTTCGGTTACCACCAGCGTTTCGGCAAGGTCAACCCGGCACGCATGGAGCCCGCCTGGAATTTCAGCCGCCAGTTCCGGCAGGGACGCGACCCGCTCTCGGCCTTGCAGGAGGTGGTTGCGACGCCCTCGCTGCAGGCCTTCGTGGAGAACTGGATCGGCCGGGCACCGCTCTACAGTGCCCTGCAGAGGGCCCTGGCGGACTATCGTCATATCGCGCAAGCCGGTGGCTGGCCGGTGATCGGGCCGGGTCCGGCCCTGCGTGAAGGGGACCGGGACGGGCGGGTGCCGGCCTTGCGCCGGCGTCTGGTCATTGGCGGCGATCTGCCGCCAGCGGCCGATTCCGGTGATGAATCTTTCGATGCCGCGCTGGCCGGGGGCGTGCGTGCGTTCCAGGCGCGGCATGCGCTGGCGGTGGATGGCGTCGTCGGTGCGGCCACGCTGGCCGCGATGAATGTCCCGGTCGAAAGCCGCATCGACCAGCTGCGCCTCTCGCTGGAGCGGTCGCGCTGGGTCGCCGATGACACGGCCGGCGAGGTCATCGTCGTGAACATCGCCGGCTCCGAGGTCTTCGCGACGCGCAACGGCGAGCGCTTCTGGGCGCGGCGTGCGGTGGTCGGGCGCATCAACCGCCAGACGCCGGTCTTCCGCGGTGCGATGACCTGGCTGGAGCTGAATCCGACCTGGACCGTGCCGCCGACGATCCTGCGCGAGGATGTGCTGCCGCGCCTGCGCGAGGACCCGGGCTATCTGGCAGAGCACCAGCTCAGCGTCCTCGACGCCCGTGGCCGGGAGGTGGATCCGTCGACCATCGACTGGCAGCGCGTGTCTGACCGGCCGCCCTGGACCTTCCGCCAGGCACCGGGCCCGAAAAACTCGCTGGGCCGGATCAAGTTCATGTTCCCGAATCCGCATGCCGTGTTCCTGCACGATACGCCGTCCCGCAAGCTGTTCGAGCGCACCCGGCGCCTGCTCAGTTCCGGATGCGTGCGGATCGAGGATCCGCTGTCGCTGGCGGAAATCCTGCTGGCTGATCCACTCCGCTGGAATCGCCAGACGCTGCAGGCCGCCATCGATACCGGCAAGACGCAGAGGGTGAACCTGCCGAGGCCCTGGCCGGTGCTGATGCTGTACTGGACCGCCGAGCTGGATGCGGCCGGCCGCGTACGCTTCCTGCCCGATGTCTATGGCCGCGATCCCTCGCTGCTGGCGGCACTCAACGGCGAAGTCAGGCTGGAATTTCCGCCCGGTTCAGGCTGACTGGCTTGAATGGCAGGAACCGGCTAAGGTGAGCGCCGATCCGGATCGGGTATTTTCTGATGAAGCGCATTTTCAGCACCGTAAAACTGACCGCCGTGCTGGCCTTCATGGCCGCCTGTGGCGGTGGTGGCGGCAGCCTCGATAACGAACTCGCCCTGCGGGTCATCAATGCCTCACCCGATGCACCGCCGATCAATTTCCTGGTCGATAACGTGGCCTTCGGAGCGCTGGTCGATTACAAGGGCGGCACGCGTTTCACTTACCTGACGCCGGCGACCCGGGAGATGGATCTGGAGGTCGTCCTGCCGGGCGATGATGTCCGCATTGACGGATCGATGGCCCTGGCGGCCGGGCATGAATACACCACGATCGCCGTCGGCAAACTCGGCGAGGATGGCAGCTCGACGCTGCAGATGCTGAACGTCGACAACCCGATGGCTGCGGTTCCGGTCGGGATGACGCGGGTGCAGTTTGTCCACGCCGCACCGGACGCGGCTGCCCTCGATGTATACCTGACCAGCCTGACCGACAGCCTGGATGCAGCCACGCCGTCATATACGCTCAGCGGCTTCCAGCAGGTCTCGGCGCAGCAGGACTTCGTCTCCGGTGAAGCGCTGACCTGGCGCATCCGCGTGACGCCGTCGGGCGACAAGGCAACGCTGCTGTTCGACTCGGGAGCGGTCACGCTTCGCTCGACGAGAAGCCTGCTGTTCGTCGTGGTCACCAACACCGGAGCCGGTACGGCACCGATCTCGCTGCTCACCAATGACGGTACCTTCGGCGGCGAGGTGCTCGATATCGCCACGCCGGCTGAAGTGCGCATATACAACGTGTCGCCGGACCTGCCGTCGCTGGTGGCGACTGCCGAGCGTGCCCTCGGCAAGGACACCGTGCCGCCCGACCCGCCGCTGGCTTCGCCCTGCATCTACGATCCCACGCTGGCATCCAGTGATGTGCTGTGTGTGGCGCCGCCGCCCGAAGTCACCACCCTGGTGAGCGATCTCGGCTACCCGGCAGCCAGCAGTTATGCGAGCCTTGATTACAGCATCCCGCCGCCGGACGGGTACCTGTTCCTGAATCCGATTGAGTTCTATTCATTCAAGGTCGCCGCGACTGGTGCGCCGGAAACCATCCTGTTTGGCACCAGTCAGTCGCTGGTGAAGGGCAGGCGCAACTCGCTGCTGGCGCTGGGCCTGGTGCCCCAGCCCTCGGGTGACACGCTGATCGCGAAGAGCCTGACGGTGCTGTCAGACGACGTACGGCCGTATGCGCGGGTCGGCAAGCTGCGCATCGTCGATGCCTCCCTGGCGGGCGGCGCCGTGGACGTCTATATCAAGCCGCAGGGTACGGATATCGCGACAGAAAATGCCAGCCTCGGCGGTCTCGTGGCGGGCAGTGCAGCCGGGCACTTCGGTTTCGAGCCGGGACTCTACACGGTGAGTTTTACCACTGTGGGCACCAAGACGGTGCTGGCCAGCGCAGACGTCAATGCGGTCAGTGGCAGCGTCTTTACCGTCGTGCTCGTGGATACCGCCCGCTCGGTATCCAGCGACGGCACACCGCTCGTGGTCATGGTGGTCGACGACCTGCCGTGAACCTGGCCTGAAGGCCGCCAGGCCTGCGGGTGTTCAGGCGCCCGGTGCGTTCGGATTGTCGAAGCGGAAGCCGCGGCCCTGCACGCTGTCCATCACGTCGATGGACAGGCCGTCGGCGCGCGTCGCGCTCCACTGGTCCACATCGATGGTGATCGGTGCAACGCTGACGGTGATGCTGCCGGGGCGGGGCGCTTCGAGTGACAGGCTGTGCTTCCAGCTGCCGTTGATCCGCAGGCAGATCGCCTTGCCGGGGTTCTTTTCCAGCGCGTTCTGCATGATGTCCATGGCTGCCGGGCTGATGCGGATCGCGGGCGACCGGGCGGCAGCCGGTGCTTCCATGCCGAGCAGGGTGCCGAGCTCGCCCGAATCGAACATCTCCTTGATGATGTCGCAACCGCCGACCAGTTCGCCGCCCACATAGAGCTGGGGGATGGTCGGCCAGTTGCCGTAGAGCTTGATGCCTTCGCGGATGTCCGGGTTTTTCAGCACATCGACGACCTGGTAGTCCGGCAGGATCATGTCGAGTGCCTCGACGGTCCGGGCGGAAAAGCCGCACTGCGGCTGTGCGCGGTTGCCCTTCATGAACAGCACCACGTGGTTTTCACGCAGCAGGCCGTCTATCGCGTCGCGCAGTTCGGGGTCGAGGCTCATTGTCTGTCTGCTTCCGGTGAAGATCAGGTGGAGAAACTGGAACCGCAGCCACAGGTGGTGGCGGCATTGGGGTTCCGGATGACAAAGCGGGAACCTTCCAGATCTTCCTTGTAGTCGATCTCGGC
>JAHDYM010000092.1 GCA_023383705.1 Gammaproteobacteria bacterium
GGTTCAGCCACCGATGTAGAACATCTCGACCTTGTCATCCTTGCGCTGGCTGGCGCGCAGCTCGCTGTAGCGGTCTTCGCGCGCGACCCAGACGCCACTGACCAGCGTGCGCAACGCCTCGTCGCTGGCGCCGGCGCGCAGCGGACCCTTGAGGTCAGTGCCACGGGAGGCAAACAGGCAGGTGTAGAGCTGCCCGTCGGATGACAGCCGCGCGCGCGTACAGGAACCGCAGAAGGGCTCCGATACCGAGGAGATGAAGCCGACTTCGCCCGCACCGTCATCGAACTGGTAGCGGCCGGCAACCTCGCCGTGATAGTTCGCCTTCACGGGCGTCAGCGGCCAGCGCGCACGGATCAGCGCCAGCAGCTCCCGCGATGGCACGCAGTCGGCCCGCTGCCAGTGGTTGATGGTGCCGACGTCCATGTATTCGATGAAGCGCACGATCACACCGGTGCCACGGAAGCGCTCGACCAGGTCGACGACGGTGTGTTCGTTCTCGCCGCGCTTGACCACTGCGTTGATCTTGATCGGCGTGAGCCCGGCAGTCATCGCGGCCTCGATGCCCGCCAGCACCTGCCCCACGCTGCCGCGACCACCGCTCATCTTCAGGAAGACCGCCTCATCCAGCGAGTCGAGGCTGACCGTCACGCGCGACAGGCCGGCCGCCTTGAGTGCGGCGGCGTGCTGGGCGAGCAGGATGCCGTTGGTGGTCAGGGCCACATCCTCGATACCCGGCACGCGACTCAGGTCGCCGACCAGGTCGGCAATGCCGGGCCGAAGCAGTGGCTCGCCGCCGGTGAGGCGCAGCTTGCGCACGCCGAAGCCGGCAAAAACCTGCGCGAGCCGCAGGATTTCCTCGAAGGACAGCCGTTCGCTGCTCTTCAGGAACTCGAAATCCTTGTGGTACTTGTCCTCGGGCATGCAGTACGGGCAACGGAAATTGCAGCGGTCCATGACCGAGATGCGCAGGTCGCGCAGCGGGCGTTCGCGCCGGTCGAGCAGGTCTGGCGGGCTGCCGTCCCTGCGCTGAACCATCTTGATGATCTTTTCCGTCATTGCACCTGCTCCTCGGACCGATGTTAGCAGAGGCTCCCGCTGCTGCTCGTCTATACTCCGGGCTGGCAATCACCCGAGCCTGCCATGCCTGCACGTACCGGCCCAGTCCGCCTGCCCGACACCATGCTATGCATGGAGATTAGCCAGCCTGGCCCGCCGGATGTTATGCAGCCGTGTCGGCGCAGTTTGCCAAAGGTGCAGTCCGGCGAGGTGCTGATCCGGGTGGTCGCGGCCGGCGTCAACCGTCCTGACTGCCTGCAGCGCGCCGGCCACTACCCGCCGCCGCCCGGTGCCTCCGACCTGCCGGGGCTCGAGGTGGCCGGCATCGTGGTCGCTGTCGCCGATGACGTCAGCACGCCGGCGGTCGGCGACCGGGTCTGCGCGCTGGTCAGCGGCGGCGGCTACGCCGAATACTGCAGTGCTCCGGCCCTGCAGTGCCTGCCGGTACCCGCGGGCCTGACCCTGATCGAGGCCGCCGCGGTTCCGGAAACCTTCTTTACCGTCTGGACCAACGTCTTCGAGCGCGGCCGGCTGCAAGCCGGCGAAAGCCTGCTGGTACATGGCGGCGCGAGCGGCATCGGCACCACCGCGATCCAGCTCGGCACCGCTTTCGGCGCCCGCGTTTATGCCACGGTCGGCAACGCGCGCAAGCAGGCGCTGTGCGAACAACTCGGTGCGCTGCGGGCGATCGACTATCGCCGCGAAAATTTTCTCGAGGTGATGCGCGAGCAGACCGGCAGCCGCGGCGTCGATGTGATCCTGGATATCGTCGGCGCAAGCTACTTCGCCGACAACCTCCGCCTGCTCGGCGATGACGGACGGCTGGTAATCATCGCCGTGCTCGGCGGCGCCAAGAGCGAAATCAATCTCGGCCAGGTGCTGATGAAGCGGCTGACCGTCACCGGTTCCACGCTGCGCAGCCGGCCGGTTGCCGAGAAGGGCCGGATCGCGCGCGCACTGGAACAACAGGTGTGGCCGCTGCTGGAGCGCCGGCAGATCGCACCGGTGATCCAGGACGTGCTGCCGCTGCATGCCGTCGCGCAGGCGCACACGCGGCTGGAAGCCAACGAAGCGATGGGCAAGCTGGTCCTGCGGGTCACCGATGAACTCTGAACCGGGACAGGCCACCGCATGAGCAGCAAGGCACTCCTGCAGCGCTTCGCCGCCTGGCGCAGCACGCAGCAGACGCTGGCGCTCGCCACGGTGATCGAGACGGCCGGTTCCACCTACAGCAAGGCCGGCCACCGCATACTGATCAGCGAATCCGGCGACTACCAGGGACTGGTCAGCGGCGGTTGCCTGGAAGGCGACCTGGCCGCACACGCGCGGCAGGTCATGGCCACCGGCATCGCCGCCTGCGTCACCTACGATATGCGCGGCGAGGCCGACGAGTTGTTTGGCCTCGGCGTGGGCTGCAACGGACTGCTGCGGATTCTGCTGCAGCGCCTGTCACCGGCGGACGATTACCAGCCCTTCGCGGCCATCAGCGACGTACTGCTCGGCACCGAAGCCGGCCGCTGGGGACTGCTGGTCGATTGCCCGGCCGAGCCGGCGCTGGTCGGCCGCAGCCTGGTACTGACGGCGACCGGCATGCGCCACATCGGACTCGACCCGGACCTCGGCACCGCGATCGGCAAGCTGTGCAGCGCGGAACATTCTGCAGCCGCCCTGCATCGCTTCGCCCACGCGGGCCAGATGCTGCAGGCCCTGGTCGCGCCGCTCCATCCCGTGCCGCGACTGCTGGTGCTCGGTGCCGGACTCGATGCGATCCCGCTGGTGACGCTCGCCGATACGCTCGGCTGGCGCGTCAGCCTCGCCGATCACCGGCCCGCCTACCTGGCACGCGAGGGCTTTGGCGCGGCCGAGCAGACGCTGTGCGCGCCGGCTGCCGAACTCGGCCAGCGACTGCCGCTGGCGAGCTATTCGGCCGTCGTGGTGATGAGCCATCACCTCGCGACCGACCGCGTGTACCTGCAACAACTGGCGGCCGCACCGATCCCGTACATCGGCCTGCTCGGACCGCAGGCACGGCGCGAGCGCCTGCTGCAGGATCTGGGTGCCGGCGCCCGTTCCCTGCACGGACGCCTGCACGGTCCGGCAGGCCTCGACATCGGCGCCGATTCGCCGGAGAGCATCGCGCTGTCGATACTGGCGCAGATCCAGGCCGTCAGTCCGCCGGCGGCCGAGTTGCGGAGCACGGTTGCATGAGCGGCGACAAGGCACGGCGGCGCATCGATGTGGCCGAAGCGGCCAGCCTGATCCTCGCGCGCATGCCGGAATGGGGCACCCGGCAGGTGCCGATCGACAGCGCGCATGGCGAAGTCCTGCGCCAGACGATCAGGGCCGAACGCGACCAGCCGCCCTTCGATCGCGTCACCATGGACGGCATCGCGATTCGCCACGCGGCAGTCGCAGCCGGCGTGCGCCGCTTCAGGGTGATCGGCACGCAGGGCGCTGGCGGCGAGCGCGTCGGCATCGCCAGCGACGACAGCTGCGTCGCGATCATGACCGGTGCGGCGCTGCCGCCCGGCGTGGATACCGTGATTCCGGTCGAGCGCATCAGCCGCGACGCGGATGTGGTCACGCTCGAAGCGGGCTACCAGCCGGCTGCGGGCCAGTTCGTGCATCGCCGCGCTTCCGATCATCCGCAGGGCACCGCGCTGCTGGCGCCCGGCACGCTGATCGGGGCACCGGAGATGGCCATACTGACCATCGGCGGTTCGGCCAGCGTGGAGGTTTCCCGACGGCCCTCGATCGCGGTGATCTCCACCGGCGATGAACTGGTGGATGTCGGCCAGCCGGTGGGCGCCAACCAGATTCGCGCGTCGAACGACCGGGCGATCAGCGGCGCGCTGGCGGCACGCGGCTTCCGCGACTGCAGGCGTGTATCCCTGCCGGATGACCGCGCGGTGCTGGAGCGCGAACTCCGCCGCCTGCTCGATGAGCACGAGGTACTGATCCTGACTGGCGGCGTGTCGATGGGCGAATTCGACTACGTGCCGCAGGTACTGCTGGAACTGGGCATGGAACTGGTCTTCCACAAGGTCCTGCAGCGTCCGGGACTGCCGCTGTGGTTCGGCGTGTCACCGGACGGCAAACCGGTCTTCGCGCTGCCGGGCAACCCGGTGTCGAGCCTGGTCTGCCTGGTGCGCTATGCGCTGCCCGGCCTGCTGCATGCGATGCGGCTCGAGCATGGCCTGCTGCCGGTGGTCGGGCTGGCCGAAGCAGTGCGCTTCGAGCCCGATCTCGGCTACTTCCTGCCGGTGACGCTCAAGTACAGCGCCGACGGACGCTGCCTGGCCAGGCCGAAACAGACCAACACCTCGGGTGATTTCGCCGCGCTCGCCGGCACCTCCGGATTCGTGGAACTGCCGCGCGGTGCGTCGCTGTTCCCGGCCGGCTATACGGCGCGATTTTTTTCCTGGTAGGTGCGACGCGTAGGAACGCCTTCAGGCGCGACCATTGTTGCGGAAGTAGCGGGGCAGCCGCGTTGAGGGCAACCCCTGCTCGATTACCGCCATTTTTTGCTGCGGATTCCTCAGTTGCTGCGACCATTTGACGCACCGATACTGCTACACCGGTGCCGCGAGAGGGTTCAATGGGTGGTTCAGCGCAAGACCGCTTTTTATTCAGATTCTTCTGGGACCCAGGAAAAGCGCGCAGCAAGCATGGCATCGCGTTTGAAGATGCTGCGACGCTGGCCTCGATCCGGTCAGCGAAGGGCACCTGTCATCACCGGCGGCGAATGGCCGCCCCGAGATCGATCTCCCGCCAGAGCTCCGGGAGCGCCTCCTGCTCGCAGTACCGCATCTCGGACTGCCACCCGGACTCCTCCGTCCGGCGGAAGGACTCGGGCGTGAGAATCTCCCAGACGGCTGCCGTGCGGAACCGCGCGTTCGTGCCAATCTCCGTGCACTCCTCGACGATACGGTAGCGACCCGTGCCCAGGGATTCCATCGCCTCGAAGCGACAGTCGGCACGCGAGCCGTTGAGCCCCTCGGCATGCAGCAGCAGGAGCGTGGCATTCGACGCCTGCCCGCAGGCCGTATCGCTGGACACATAGAAGCCGCGCCGGAGCGGCACGTCCAGCGCTGAATTGGACCGGTCGTCCGCACCACAACCACCCATCGCGAGGCACGCCATGCAGAACGATGTTGACAGGCCCCGCAACCCCACGCTCATGCTCATGTCCCTTGTGACAACGTTGTACCCGTGTTAAAAATTCCTCCGCCGGCCTTGCGCCGGCATCAACAACAAGAATCTCATAACTCCAGACGCCGGGAGAGACCAATGACCGATCGCGGCATCCATGCCACCTTGCCTGATACCTTGTTTCGCCGCCTCAGCCTGGCTGCGCTGCTTCTTTGCGCCGGGTCCGTGCAAGCCGCCCCCGCCTGGGACATCGTCGGCCTCAAGCTGGGCATGACCGAACAGGAAACGCTCGCGGCCATCAAGGCGCACGCACCGCAGGCAAAGGTGACCATGAACACACTCAAGTTCACCTACAGCGACGGCGCCAAGCGGCAGGAGACCCCGTCGTTCACCTCGGGACTGGTCGCGCGGCTGCCGAACCAGGGACAGGACACCGAGGCCCTCCAGGTGGAATTCTCGGCACCGCCCCTGGAGCAGCGCGTGATCAGCGTGCGACGCACGCTGTCCAGCTACGCGAATCCGCCCGCCCTCGAGCGGATGGTCGCCACGGTCACGCAGAAGTACGGCAAGCCGGCCACCGAACAGAAGTACGGCATCGGGATGATCACCACGGAGCTCGCCTGGGCCGAGGCGGGTCGCAAGACCTGCGGCAAGCTGGACAAGGGCCTGTTGATGCCCCCGGTGTCCCAGACGCCGGAGTCACTGCGCTGGTACGAGTTGCAGCAGAAGAACTCGCTGGCGCCGGCCGATGTCTCCCAGTGCAGTGCCGTGCTGCGGGCGATGCTGAAGACCGCCAGTGGCGGCTCGTCGGTCGTGACCATGGAGTTCCAGATGACCGATCCGGGGCACGGCGTCCCGGCCATGCAGGCGACAGCCAAGTGGCTGGCCGGCCTCGAGGCCGAGGCCCGCAAGTCACGGCTCAATTCCGGGGACACGCCGAAGCTCTGACCGCTGTGGCTTGCAGCCTGCCCGGCAGGCTCTGGCGCCGGCCGACGCGGGCGGGGCTCAGCCCCGGCGGCGTCTTGCGCGAAGGGCCGCAACGCCAGCCAGGCCGGTCAGCAGAAGCCACGCAGAGGCCGGCAGCGGCACCACCGAGAAATTCATCTGCAGGCCCGCGGCACCGCCGAAGCGTTCGCAGCCGGTCGGTTGCAAGCGAAAGCCTAGGCCGGATCGCCTGCTCGATCACAAGATCGCACCGCCGCGAGCACGCCGTCCCACAACGCGATTCGCTCCGTGATCGCTTCGACGGCAGCATCGGTCGCCTCGCGCCATTTTGCGTCGTCGTCGCCGCAGATCATCGCCAGCATGTTCAGCGCCATCGGGCCGTGCTCGCCGGAGTCGAGCTCGATGTGGCGATCGAGGTAGTAGCTGAAGCGTGCGAGCCCGGCGGAGGGCTGCCGAGCGAGACCGGCGACGATCCGGCGGAACATCTCGGGCACCAGATCCTCGCGACCGAAAGTAAACGCTGCGGCGACGGCCGGCAGCGAACCTCGCTCGGCAACCCCGAGCGTCGCCTGGGTAAAGCGTCGCGCCGCCTCGGGAGCTGCCGCGTCGGCGAGTGCCGTCGCCGCCGATTGCCCGGTGCGGAGCGAGTCGATGAACCGCATGATCGGTCGCACGTCGGCGCCGGTTTCCCTCATCGCGGCGAGATAGAGTTCGAAGTGACTCAGATGCCCGCCGAGACCGTCTTCGTCGCTCTCTTCGCCGAGCACGATCTCGTTGACGAGTCGCGCCGCCGCGCCGTTCGTCGCCGGCAGCCAAGGGACTTCGACGCAGGTCAGCTTCCGCTGCAACGCCTTCACCAGCGACATGAAGTCCCACACCGCGAAGATGTGTTGCTCCATGAAGACGTGCAAGCGGGGCAACGAATCGACGGCCGTGTAGATGGCATGGGCGAAGAGTTTTTCGCGGAGCGGCTCGATCGTCCGCTGCAGGTCGACGAGATGCTCGGCCGATGGAATCAGCATATGGCGGCCACCACCAGCTCCAGCTTGCAGGGCCTGATGATGGCGGTGATGAGTTTCATAGCTCGAAGGTCTTGCTGATGGAGAGGACAAGTGAGGTGTCGCCGCTGTCCTCGCCGCTCAACTCGTCGGTGCTGTAGATGACGGAGAGCCGGTAATCCAGGCCAATGGGCTCGAACTGGCTGCCGTAGCCCGCCTCGTAGTACTCGCCCTCGAAGTCCCGGCCGAAGAAGCCCGCCATCCCGTAGAAGCCCTTGTAGTCCACCCGGGGGGCGACGAAGCTGTAGTCCTCGGTGGGGCCTTCGAAATTGTCGTACTCGCCGAAGGCGGCGGCCACGCTGAAGAGGCTGTAGCCCAGGCTCAGGTTGATCTCCCGGTAGTCGTCGTCGAAATCGTCGGTGTAGAAATAACCGGTGGCGCCGATGCCGTAGTTCAGGTCGCCGACGCTGCCGTTGTAGCCGCCGTAGAGGTCCACCTCCAGGCCGTCGCCGGCGTCGGTGCCGTCCTGCTCCAGGTCGGCGGCCCAGGTGCCCAGGTAGAAGCCCGCGTGCTTCAGGTCCAGGCCGCCCATCACGGAGGAGTCGCTCTGGGCGATACCCCGGAAAATGTACTCGCTCATGAAGCCGCCGTTGGCGGTAATCTCGATCGCCTGGACGGGGCTGGCGAGTGTTCCCAGCAGGGCTGCCACCGCGATGCAGGAGCGAGCTTGCGCGCGACCTGCCCTCGACGGGTGGGCGTCGCCCGCGAGCGGGCTCCTGCGGGAGAAGGTGGTGGTGACGGGACGGGTCAAGGCGGCATTCGGCATGGAATCGCTCCGGTTCTTGGCTTGTGTGGCTGCCGTGGCGGCTGGCAGGATCAGTTCCGTCGCGAGGCCAGAGCCATCAGCTCAGGGCGGTTCCAGCCCGCGACGCGGTAGACCTAAGCAAGATCCGCGCCAGGTCCTGGCTGCACCCGCCGGCGGTGTGCTGGCGGACATGACGGCGGCGATGCCGGCATAGGTGCGGATGGCCGTTGATGCCGATGAATCCAGGGCTATCGCGCATTCCCGGGGAGCAGATCCCGGTTCGTGAATGGGGCGCGCAGCGCCAGCGCCCGGGTCAAGCAGACCGGGAAAGGCGGCCGCCCGGCGCACCAAGCTGAGGCGCCCTGGCTGCCCTGCGCTCGCCCATGAGGCACTGGATGGCGCACCATGGGCCAGAAAGGAGAACGTCATGCGATGGGAAGGCGGACGGAAGAGCAGCAACGTGGAGGACCGGCGCGGCATGCCGATGCGTCGGGGCCGCATCGTCGGCGGCGGCATCGGCACGCTCGTCATTGTCCTGCTCGTGTCGTGGTTCCTCGGCGTGGACCCGACGATGCTCCTGCAGAACTTGCCGATGGAGGCGACGCAGGCGCCGCAGGAGGCTGCCCCGCCGCCGGTGCCGGGCCAGGACCCGCAGGCGGATTTCGCCAGCGCCACGCTCAGCTACACCGAGGACACCTGGGGCGCGATCTTCCGGACGTCCGGCATGACCTACGAGCCGCCGACGCTCGTACTGTTCAGCAACGCGACGCAGTCGGGCTGCGGCGTCGGGCAGTCCGCGATGGGGCCGTTCTACTGCCCGCTCGACCGAAAGGTGTACATCGACCTGGGCTTCTTCCGCGACCTCGACCAGCGCTTCGGCGCGCCGGGCGACTTCGCGCAGGCCTACGTCATCGCGCATGAGGTCGGCCACCACGTACAGAACCTGCTCGGCGTATCGGAGCAGACCGCCCGCGCACGCCAGTCGATGAGCGCGGCGGACGCGAACGCGCTGTCCGTACGCGTGGAACTGCAGGCCGACTGCTACGCCGGCGTGTGGGCGAGCCGCACGGACCAGGAGAAGGACATCCTCGAGGGCGGTGACGTGGAGGAAGGTCTCGCGGCCGCCACCGCGATCGGCGACGACCGCCTGCAGCAGCAGGGCCAGGGCTACGTGACGCCGGATTCCTTCACGCACGGCAGCTCGGAGCAGCGGGTGCGCTGGTTCCGCCGCGGGCTGGAGACGGGCGACCCGCAGCAGTGCGACACGTTCAGCGCGGCGCAGCTATAGGAGTTAATCAGGCGGAAGACACGCTTGCAGGTAGCCTGATCGCGGCTGAAGCCGCTCCTACGCCGACAGCACGCGGCGCGGATCCACGGGCTCGTAGCCGGGCCTCTGGCCCCCCTGGTTCTGGCTGACCGGTTGGCTGCTGTCTGGTATTACGTCAAAAGCGCAGCGCACGGCCGGCGACGGTGCGTGCATGCCGTTGGTCGAGTAGTATTTACTCGAAGAGCGTGAGGCTGAGGATCGGTTGTACACCACGAATCAGCTAACGTTGGGACAGCACTGCGGCGTCATGACAATCAAATAAATGAGAATGGCCATGTACAAACGGCTTCAGGTATTGACCTTGATTGCAGTGCTCGGGTGTTCGGGCGCGGCTACGGCTGCTACGGTGACGGTGTTTGAAACGAATTTCGACGGAGCGTTGCCGGCCGAAATTTCGCCCGGCGCTGCCACGCTCACGGGCGTGCAGGGTTACGCCGGACTGGGCCCCGCCGGGAATCAATTCGGTGGCAATTTCCTGCGCAGCGCAACCGGTAACACGGTAACCCTGCAGTTGGATAACCTGCCTTCCCACGACACGATAACGCTGGAGTTCCTGTTTGCTGCCATTGATTCGCTCGATGGCACGGGTACTTTTCCGTCAGGCGACTATTTCCGCATTGTGTTCGATGGAAACGTGCTGTTCAGCGAATCGTTTGCCAACGCACTTGAGTACCAGCACCAAAGTTATGTGGCGCCGCCCGGTGTCGAGCTGGCGCGCCGGGTGGATCTGGGCTTTGGAGGGCCGGGCGGCTATTACACCGACAGCGCGTACAACCTCGGTGCCGATCCCCGATTTGCCGGTTTCGCGCATACAGGCTCATCGGCAACGATTGAGTTCTTCATCTATGGTGAGGGCATCCAGAGTCTCGGCGACGAATCCTGGGCGATGGACAACTTGCGCGTTGGAGTCACGACCCTCGTGCCCGCCCCCGCCGGCGCATGGCTGTTGGGCTCCGGGCTGCTGGGATTGATCGGCGTGGCGCGGCGCCGAAGGTCTAAAACGATTTCCATTCCCCCAGCCTGAGCGCTGGTGCGCGAAGCTGTCGTCACACTCTGAGATTGGAACACTCAGGGCGCCCAGCCGCAGCCGGCGAGCAACAGGGCCGAGAGGCAGAGCAGCACTGTCGCGACGCGCGTCATGCGGCCGCTCCTACGCCGACAGCACGCGGTGCGGATCCACGTACTCGTGGCCGAGCGCCTCGGCAACCGCCGCACAGCAGACCTTGCCCTCGTGAATGTTCAGACCGTCGCGCAGGCCCGGGTCATCGAGCAGGGCCTGCCGGTAGCCCTTGTCGGCCAGCGCGAGCACATAGGGCAGCGT
>JAHDYM010000093.1 GCA_023383705.1 Gammaproteobacteria bacterium
ATGCCGGCCGCAGCCGGCTGGCCACCAATGTCGAACTGGTGCAGCGCCTGGTGCGTATCAGCGGTGAATTCGAGCGGCCGCTGGCGACCTGCACGCAGGTGCGCACGCGGCTTGGCCTCCGCC
Source organism: Gammaproteobacteria bacterium (assembly GCA_023383705.1). Lineage (GTDB taxonomy): Bacteria > Pseudomonadota > Gammaproteobacteria > Steroidobacterales > SHZI01. The sequence goes on from JAHDYM010000093.1 coordinate 124, forward strand.
AGTCGCAGGCCGTGGCATGACGGAAGTCCTGGAGGTCGGTTACTCGGTATTTCACGGCCCGGGCCTCGTTGCGCCGTTTGCCGCGGTCGTGGCCGAATTCCCGGAGCCGGTCGGCGCCGGCATGCCGGCCGCGCAGCTGGCTGAAAAGCTCGCCACATTCATTCCGCCGGCGTTGATGCGTCGCGTGGTGCTGCCGCCGGGCGAGGTCAGTTTTGCGCAACTGGCCGCGACATTGGCGCGCGCCCTGCAGGACCTGCATGGCAAGCAGGGACTGGAGCTGCAGATACAGCGCCTGAACAGTGGCGTGTGCCGGATCGTACTCGGCTATCACGACGCGCAGGCGAGCAGGATGGCCCTGGAGGTCGGCCTGGAGCTGGCTACCGCATTCTTCAACGAAGCGGGCGGGCGTCGCGCCGTTTTGCAGGCGATAGAGGCGCGCATGCAGAAGCTGGCTGTGCTGTTGTTGCAGCGCCAGCCAGACCAGACTGCCCGTGCGCTCATCCGCGTTGCGCGTGCGCGCGGTATCCCGGTCAGCGCGGTGTCGCCGGGGTCGCGGATCTGGCTGTACGGGCAGGGGCGGGCGGGTGTCCACGGTTTTGTCGCTGCCAGCCATCAGGATTCCCTGACCGGTTTCAATCTGGCGCGCAACAAGCTGCTGGCCAGCCAGCTGATCGCGCAGCTGGGTTATCCAGGCACGCGGGCCGTGCCGGTCGGTTCCGTTGCCGATGCGCGCACGCAGTTGCGGGAGCAGGGCTTTCCGCTGGTCATCAAGCCCAATGCCGGCCGGCAAGGCGAGGGCGTCACCGCGCACATCACGACTGACGAGGAGCTGGTCGCGGCATTCGAGTCAGCCAATCGCATTGCGCCGGGCAATGTCCTGCTGGAGCGGCACGTGGCTGGCGATGACCATCGCCTGAGCGTGATCGGCGGCAAGCTGATCTGGGCGTCGTGCCTGTCACCGCCGAGGCTCACCGCTGATGGCCGGCGCTCGATCCTCGAACTGATCGACGCCGAAAATGCGCAACGCCGCCAGTCGCCGAGCGCGGATATCGGCAGCATGCAGCTATCCGCGCTCGATGCCGACATGCACGCCCTGCTCGCGAAGCAGGGTCTCGGCCCGGACGACCGGCCCGCAGCCGGTGTCGTGGTCCAGCTGCGCAGTACCGCGAATATATCCCGTGGCGGGACACTGCGTGACTGCAGCGCCGCGATACATCCGGACAACCGCGAGATGGCCGAGTCGCTGGCGCGCTGCTTTCACCTTGACGCGGCCGGGATCGACTTCATCACGCCGGATATCGGCCGGTCGTGGCGCGAGGTGGACTGTGCCGTCATCGAGGTCAACGCCACGCCGGGTTTCAGTTCCGACGAGCGGGCGGCAGCGATCATGGCGGCGCGGTTCCCGCCGGGGTGTGACGGCCGCATCCCCGTGGTGGTGGTCGTCGGTGGCGACGGCTCATTGCTGACGCAGGCCGCCGACGCCTTGCAGGCGAAGGGGCTGTGCGTGGGCGTGACCGACAGCAGGCAGACCCGCCTGGGCGGCCGGCAGCGGTTCGGCCCGTCGGCAGCGCTTGCCGAGCGGGTACGCGGACTGCTGCTCGATGCCAGCTGCGATGCTCTGCTTGTCGGCATGACGCTGGCCGAACTGGAAGCGCAGGGCCTGCCTCTCGACCGCTGCAGCCTGGCGCTGGTCGGTGCCGGAACGGAACTGTCAACACCGCTCCGGAAGCTGCTGGAGGGCTGCTCCGGCCGCCTTGCCAGCGACATCACGGCGGCTGATGCCGGTCCGGAAGTGCTGGAGCTTGTCCTTCAATAACAAGTAGTTACAAGCTATTCAGAAGGCATTTGTCAGCGGTACTGCGGCGGCACATCCTGGCTGTCATCGACGGCGTGCCAGATGCCGTTCATGTAATCCGGGTTGCCCACGCACAGCACAGTGAGCAGCCCGAGGTCGGCACGCGTGACTTTGCGCATCAGCCGTTGATCGGTGCTGAGGCGTGCGGTGCGCGTCGGCGGCAGGTCGGCAGACAGCAGGATGCCGTTGCGGATGATCGTGTAGCCGATGCCGCTGTCGATCAGCAGGCGCTCGGCGCGGCCCTTGGCGGCGAGTGTCGAACGCATCCGGCCGAAATTCGCCTGCGGAAACTGCTCGATGTTGTCGCCGGCACCGACCGAACCGTGCAGGATGATCTGCCGTACCCCGCCGGTCTTTGCCCCTGCAATGATGTTGGCCATGGCGGTGGGATAGAACTCGTCGTCGGCATCGCCGCGCGCAGTGGCATCGACGACGGTGCGGAAATCCCGGCCATCGAAGGCGGCCTTGACCTGGGCGGCATCGAGGATGTCGCCGGTGACGTAGCTGACCTTGAGGCCATCCAGACGCGTCCGGTCGGAAGCGGGTCGGGCAAACACCGTGACCGGATGGCCGGCGGCGACCAGTTCGCGGACCACCGCCGAACCGAGTTTCCCGGTGCCGCCGAAGACCAGCACCTGGTTGTCGCTGCCAGCATGACTGCTGCTCGCCGCGAGCAGCAGGAGGAGCAGTGTGCGGAACATGGCGCCTTCCCTATAATCGATGCGGGTTCCGAGTCTATGGGGGTCGCTCCAACATGCGCAACTGTTTCGTGCTGCTGCTGGCTTTGCTGTCGGGCGTCTCGCTGCCGGCCGGCGCAGCGCCGCCGCCGGCCGATGCGGCAAGAACGCTGGATCTGGTGCGTGCATGGGTACACGGCCGGTACAGCAACCAGGCGCAGTTCGAGAGTGACTTGGCCCACAAGCTTCCGCCGGAACAGATTCACCGCCAGCTGCACCAGTTCTTCGCGCCGCTGGCAACGGCGATCCCCGGTATCGAGGGCTATCTGGTCTATCAGCACGCTTCCGTCGATGGCAGCTTCAGCCCGCCCTCGCTGATCCGTATCGGACTGCTGCAGTACTTCACAGATCCGCAGACCGGCAAGCTGGTGCAGCGCGAACTCAATTTCAGGGACGGCGAGCGCTGGAAGAACGTGTACCAGCAGCCCGAGCTGCTGCAGCAGGTCAGGATGAGTGATTTCGAGGTGAAGCCCGGCTGCGATTTCGTGCTCAGTGCCAATGCCGAAGGTACCGAAGTATCCGGCGTCATGCAGGAGCGGGCCTGTACCCTGTACAGCGAAGGCCTGAAGACCATGCTGTATGCCCGCGATGCCGTGGTCATCCGTCCGGATGAATACCAGTTCTGGGGGCAGTTCGTCGATGACAGCGGTGCAGTGCGCTGGGGCACCGAAAGCAGCGAGTACTACCGGATGTTTCGCGAGTCGGGCGCGCCCTGAGTCGCTGCCTTTGACATAAGCACGCCGGTCTTCACCGGTAATCTGTCTAACGTGAGCGAGGTCGCAGGATTCCTGCAGCCAAGGCCTCACCATTCCGCGACGACAAAGGCAAACCCGCTGAAAGGCGGGGACGCAAAGCCACCGGTCTAACGGTGCCTCGCAGGCTGCGAGTCGCACCCAGGACAGCGGGGCTGCCGGATCCTGACGCGGCCGCGTGTCTGCGTCGCGCGTCCCCCTGTCTCCAGCTGTTGTCCTTGTCCGTGCGTTGGGGCCGGCACGGTGCCGGCTTCGCCGAGACAGGAATCGATCGCGATGAGCCAGCCGCCCGGACCGATGCGCAGCAGATCCATCCGCATGGTGCTGCTGCTCGTGCTCCTCATGCCGGTGACCGTCCCGGCCAGTGCGGGACTGGTCGGCCAGCCGGCGCCGGATTTCGCCCTGAAAAATACATCCGGCACCAATTCGGGCAATGCGCGGCTGTCGGAGTATCGCGGCCAGGTGGTACTGCTCAGCTTCTGGGCAGACTGGTGCAAACGCTGCATCGACCAGCTTGCAACCCTGCGTGAACTGCAGGAACGCTACGGTGAGGCGAACCTGCGCGTGCTTGCCGTCAATATCGACAGTGCCGGGCAGCCGGCCCGGGAGGCTGCGCAGCGCCTCGGCATCACGGTGCTGCACGATCCCGACCAGGCGGTCGTCCGCCAGTACGACCCTTCCGTACTTCCCTATGCCGTGATCGTCGATCACCACGGCAGGATCCGCCATGAGCACGCGGGCTACCGCGCTCAAGACGCCATGACCTATGCCGATGAACTGGCTGCCCTGATCCTCGAATGAATGCTGCTGACTGAAGTGGAGTAAAGCGATGAACCGTCAGAACCTGAACCTCTGTTGCACGGCGATCCTGCTGGGTGGTGCGCTGCTCGCACGGGCGGCCGGCGCCGGTGAGCTGGTCGCTGCCGCTGCCGTACCGGTGGCGGCCGTCGCCGGCGTCGATACCGAAATGCAGGCGCTCAAGGACGAGGTGCTGGACCTCAACCGCGAGCTGTTCATGCTGGAGGAGGAACTGCTGTTCCCCGCCAATACCCAGGTGGCGGTCTTCGTCTCGATGGATGTCGGCGAGTTCTTCGCGCTCGATTCCGTGCAGCTGAAGATCGATGACAAGCCGATCAGCAACTACCTGTATACCGAGCGCGAGCTCCAGGCGCTGCTGCGTGGCGGTGTGCACCGGCTGTACCTCGGCAATCTCAAGACCGGCGAGCATGAACTGACGGCGATCTTTACCGGCCAGGGGCCGCATGCGCGCGACTACCGCCGGGGCGCGACGCTGAAGGTCGAGAAGGGCGTCGGTGCCAAGTTCGTGGAGCTGCGCATCTCCGACCGGCAAAGCGCACAGCAGCCCGAGTTCGTGGTCCGCGAGTGGGAGTAGGCAGCGGCCGTGTTCCCGAATCGCGAAAGCAGCACCGGACCAGGTCACAGGCGGTTCCGCCTGGGTGGCCTGGCGGTTTTGCTGCTGGGCGCGGGTGGCACGGCGACGGCGGCCGCGCCGGTGAGCGGCTCGGTGGTACGCGATCTCTACTACGGCGAGACGCTGTTTCATTTCTACCAGGACGAGCACTTCGACGCGCTGACCCACCTGCTGGTTGCGCGTGACAGCGGCCGCGTCGGCAATCACGAGGCGGAATCCGAACTGCTGCTTGGCGGGCTCTACCTGCACTACGGCCAGCATGTCCGTGCCGAGCAGATCTTCAGTCGCCTGCTGCAGGACTCGTCCGAGCCGATGGTGCGCAACCGTGCCTGGTTCTACCTGGGCAAGGTGCGTTACCAGCGCAGCCTGCATGCCGAAGCGCTGGATGCCTTCGACCGGGTCTCGGGCGATCTGCCCGCAGGCCTCGCTGCCGAACTGCCGATGCTGAAGGCGCAGGCGTACATGGCGCTCGGCCGTTTCGATGCCGCCGTCACACTGCTGGACGGCTGGCAGGGACCGGAAGGCTGGGTGGCCTATGCGCGCTACAACCTGGGCGTTGCACTCGCCAGGCTCGATCGCACGGAGGAGGCGATCAGTCAGCTCGACCGCCTGGGACGCAGCCCGGCTGCCACGGCGGAATTGCGCGACCTGCGCGACAAGGCCAATCTCGCCCTCGGTTACATCTGGCTGCAGCAGGGTCGCGACAGTGAATCGCGGCCGGTCCTGTCACGCGTGCGGCTCAACGGTCCGTTCTCGGCGAAGGCGCTGCTCGGTGCCGGCTGGGCCGACGCGGCCACACAGGACTACCGCGCCGCCCTGACGCCGTGGCTGGAACTGCGCGAGCGCGACATGCTCGACAGCGCGGTGCAGGAGTCGCTGCTCGCGATTCCCTACGCCTGGGCGAAGCTGGATGCGCACAGCGAGGCTGCTGCCGGCTATCAGGCCGCGCTGGCTGCCTACGATGCCGAGATCGCCAGGCTGGATGTCGCGATTGCCGGCAGCCGTTCCGGCCAGCTGGTACCCGCCATGCTCAGCGCCGACGACGCGCGCATCGGCCGCTGGTACTGGCAACTTGAAGAACTGCCGGACAGCGTCGAGAACCGCTATCTCTACGACCTCGTCGCACGGCACGGTTTCCAGGAAGGCCTGCGCAATGTGCGCGACCTGGCGGCCCTGTCGGCCAACCTCGATGAGTGGCAGTCGAAACTCGCGACCTTCGAAGAGATGGTGAATACCCGTCGCATGGCCTACGGGCAGCGCGAGGGGCGTGTTGCCGCCGGCCTGGACCAGGCGGGAATCGACGGCCTGCAGGCGCGGCGCGATGCGCTGGCGGCGCACCTCGAGCGGGTGGCGCAGTCACGCGATGTCGTCGGGCTGGCGACCACGGAAGAGCTGGATCGCTGGCAACGGATCGAGGCGCTCGGCGCCAGCCCGGCCTTGAAGTCCGAAGCTGCCGGTGATGCCGGCGAGCGTTACCGCCTGCTGAAGGGTGTGCTCGCCTGGGATATGGATCGCGACTACCAATACCGCCTGTGGCAGCAGAAGCGCAATCTCGCGCAGATCGACGCGCTGCTGGCAAAGGCCCGGAGCGCACACGCATCGGGCACGGCGGCGCGGCAGGAGACGCCGGCCGGGCTCGATCACTTCTCGGCGCGTATCGCCAGCCTCGGGCCGCGCATCAGCCGCATGCAGGCGGCGCTGGCGCGTGACCGCAGCCGTGAAGAGCAGCGGCTGCAGGCGATGGCCATCGAGGCGCTCGGCGAACAGCGCGCGCGCCTGCTGAGCTATCGGGTGCAGGCACAGTTCGCACTGGCGACGATCTACGACCGTGCCGCAGCGGCTGCACGCACCGCGCCGGCTGCGGAGGATGCGCGATGAGCGCGACCGCCGCACTGATGATCGGCGTGACGCTGGCCGGCGGACTCTGGCCGTTTGCCGGCAAGACGCCCGAGCCGGACCGGCAGACCATCGGCAGCCTGAAGGCCAGACCGCTCGATGTCCGCACCGGGCTGCCGGCGGCTGACAGCACGGCGGTCGCCATGGACGAGTACCGGCGATTCCTGGCGCTGGATACCGGGCCGGCCAGCATGCGCGCCGAGGCGATGCGCCGCCTCGCCGATCTCAACCTCGACAAGGCCACCGAGCTGGAGAGTTCCGCCGAAATCGCCGGTGCCGGCGCCAGTCATTACGAGGAGGCGATAGCTCTCTATTCGCAGTTGCTGGCGATGCGCGACCAGGGAACCGCACTGGCCGGTGAGGAACGCAGCGCGGTCATCTACCAGCTGGCCCGGGCCCTCGAGGGCGCAGGGCGCGGTGATGAGTCGCTGGCCATGCTCGACCGGATGGTCACCGAGTCGCCGTCGGCGGTGCTTGGCGACGAGGCCCAGTTTCGCCGTGGTGAAACCTGGTCGGTGCGCCAGCAATACGCCGAGGCCGAGCGTGCCTATGCGGCGGTGCTCGCCAGCGGTCCGGGCTCGGCCTTCTACGAGCAATCGCTCTACAAGTATGGCTGGGCGCTCTTCAAGCAGAGTCGTTACGAGGAGGGCCTGGCGGCCTTCCTGGCCCTGATCGATCGTCGTCTGCCCGCATCCGGGCAGAGTCCGGAACAGCAGATCCAGGCCATGAACCGGCCCGAGCGCGAACTGCTCGACGATACGCTGCGCGTGGTCAGCATCAGCCTGTCATGGCTGGACGGTGCCGATTCCATTCCGCCGGCACTGGCTGCCCATGAGGATCCGCAGTGGAGCTATCTGCTGTATGCAGCGCTCGGCGACCTCTATCTCGACAAGGAGCGGTTCCAGGATGCCGCCCGCAGTTATGCCGCCTTTGTCGAGCGCGACCCGGTCGATGTGCAGGCGCCGAACCTGCTACAGGCCGCGATCGACGCCTATACGCGCGGCAGGTTTCCGGACCTCATCCTCGAGGCCAAGCAGCAGTACGTGAAAACCTACGGTTTCGATGCGCCGTTCTGGCAGGGACGCAGCGCGGGCGACTACCCGCAGCTCGTCGCACAACTGAAGCAGCATCTCGGCGACCTCGCCCAGCATGACCATGCGCTGGCCCAGCGCAGCAAGCTGCCGGCCGACTACGACCGGGCCGCGGGCTGGTACCGCCTGGCGCTGGCCTATTTCCCCGATGATCCGCAGTCGGCGGAGCGCAGCTTCCTGCTCGGCGAACTGCTCTTCGAGGCGCGGCGTTTCGATGCTGCGCGCGATGCCTATCTGCGTGCAGCCTACGACTACGGGCGGCAGGAGAAATCCCCGGAAGCCGGTTACGCCGCCTTGCTGGCGTCGGCCGAGCACGAGAAGCACCTTGTGGGTGAGGAGCAGCTTGCCTGGCACGCCGGACACATGGAGCAGGCGCTGCGCTTTGCCGCCGATTTCCCGGCTCACCCGCAGGCAGGTGCGGTGCTGACCAATGTCGCCGAACAGCTCTATGCCGGCCAGCAGCCGGAACGTGCCGTGCAGGTTGCCCGCCTGGTCGTCACCATGCAGCCGCCGGTGACGCCGGAACTCGAGCGCGTGGCCTGGACGGTGCTGGGTCACGCGCAGTTCGATCTCGCGCACTATGCCGAGGCCGAGTCGGCCTATGTCCGCCTGCGTGGCCTGGCTGCCGATCCCGCGGCCGGACGCGAGGTGGAGAGCCGGATCGCCGCCTCGATCTATCGCCAGGCTGAACTCGCCCAGGCGGCTGGCGACGTGGATGCCGCGGTCGCCGACTTCCTGCGCATCGATGCGGCCGCACCGGACGCGGACATCCGGCCCAGTGCGCTGTTCGATGCCGCCACCCTGTTGCTGGGCAATGAGCGCTGGGGCGAGTCCATCCTGCTGCTGCAGCGTTTCCGGCGCGAGTATCCGGAGCACCGCTTCAACCGGGATGTCACCGCCAAGCTGGCGCTCGCCTTGCGCGCCGACCAGCGCAATGCGGAGGCCGCAGCGGAATACGAGCGCATTGCCGCCAGCACCGACAAGACCGCAGACGTGCAGCGATCCGCGCTCTGGCAGGCCGCCGAGCTGTATGCGGCTGGCGGCCAGCACGCCGGCGAGGTGCGTGTGTACACGGCGCTCGTCAGCCGTTTCCCGGTGCCTGCCGGCGAAGCACTGGAGGCGCGACTCAAGCTCGCCGATCTGGCGGCAGTGGATGGCGACTGGCCTGTCCGCAGGCGCTGGCTCGAGGACATCGTCAAGGCGGATCGCGACATGGGTGCCGAGCGCAGCGATCGCAGCCGCTTCCTCGCGGCGACCAGTGCGCTGGAGCTCGCCCGGCCGCTGCGCGATGCCTTCAACGCGGTGGCGCTCACGGCGCCGCTGGACAAGAGCCTCAAGCTGAAAAAAAGCCGCATGGAACAGGCGCTGCAGGCCTATGGCCAGGCGGCTGATTACGGCGTCGCACAGGTCACGACGGCGGCGACCTTCGAAACCGCGGATCTCTACTACCAGCTGAGCCGGGATCTGCTGGCCTCCGAACGGCCGAAGGATCTCGCGGCTGATGAATCCGAGCAGTACGACGTGCTGCTCGAGGAACAGGCCTTTCCCTTCGAGGAGAAAGCCATCGACCTTTATCGCGTCAATGCAGAACGCGTCGGCGATGGTGTTTATGACCAGTGGGTGCGGGCGAGCTATGCCCGCCTGGCAGTGATGGTTCCGGCGCGCTGGTCGCGCAGCGAAAGGAGCGAAGATGTCATTACATGGATTGACTAGAGCCGCCAGCCTGCTCGTTGCGCTGCTGGCTGCCGGTTGCAGCCTGGTGGGTGGCGACAAGGCACCGGAAGCGGCGGCGCTGGCTGTCGAGGCCGGTCCCACGCCGGCGGTGATGGCCGAGTACTCGGCCGCGCTTGCGCAGTTGCAGTCCGGCGATGAAGCGGTTGCCGGCAGCAGCCTGCAGGCCTTCAGCGCCGCACATCCGGAACTCGCGGGTCCGCTGCTGAACCTGGCGCTGTTGCGCATGCGTGAGGGCGACGAGGCGGCTGCCGCATCGCTGTTTGAGCAGGCCGGTGCCGTGTGCGGGCGATGTGCGCCGGTGTGGAACGGCCGCGGCGTGCTGTATCGCCAGCAGGGGCGCTTCGCGGAAGCGGAGCGGGCCTATCTGCAGGCCATCGAGCTGGAACCGGGCTATGCGCTGGCCTGGTACAACCTCGCGGTTTTCTACGACCTGTATGTCCAGCGTCCGGAGCTGGCGCTGAAGAACTACGAGCAATACCTGGCGCTCGGTGGTGATGAGGGCCAGGCCGATGTCGAGCGGTGGATCGCTGACCTCAGGCGGCGCGTCTCGAGCACGCCCACCACCGCAAGGGCGGAGGGCCCGACGTGAAGCAGTCCTGCTGCAGCCTGATCTTCGGAGCGTTGCTGCTGGTTGCCGGCAGCGTCCAGGCCGGTGAGCCGGCCAGGCCGTCGCCGGCCGCTGCGCCGCCGGCGACGACGGCTGTGCTCAACCTCGATGCCACCGCCATCCGCGGCAACCAGGAACTGCCGAAAGTCATGTACGTGGTGCCCTGGAAGG
>JAHDYM010000094.1 GCA_023383705.1 Gammaproteobacteria bacterium
GGCGATGACCTGGCCGCCGGTGAGGATGGCCATGTCCTGCAGCATCGCCTTGCGACGGTCACCGAAGCCCGGCGCCTTCACGGCGCAGACCTTGACGATGCCGCGGATGGTGTTGACCACCAGCGTCGCCAGCGCTTCGCCTTCGACGTCTTCAGCGACAACCAGCAGCGGCTTGCCGGACTTGGCGACGTTCTCGAGCAGCGGCAGCATCTCGCGGATGTTCGAGATCTTCTTGTCGTACAGCAGGATGTACGGCGCGTCGAGCTCGGCGTTCTGCTCAGCCGTGTTGTTGATGAAATACGGGGACAGATAGCCGCGGTCGAACTGCATGCCCTCGACCACATCCAGCTGGTTTTCGAGGCCCGAACCGTCTTCGACGGTGATCACGCCCTGCTTGCCGACCTTGGCCATCGCCTCGGCCAGCGTGTTGCCGATCGACTCGTCGCCGTTTGCGGAGATCGTGCCGACCTGCGCGATCGCCTTGTCGTCCTGGCAGCTCTTCGCCAGCTTGCCGAGACGCTCGACGACGGCTGCGGAGGCCTTGTCGATACCGCGCTTGAGGTCCATCGGGTTCATGCCGGCGGCCACTGACTTGAGGCCTTCCTTCAGGATCGACTGGGCCAGCACGGTGGCAGTGGTGGTGCCGTCACCGGCCACATCGGAGGTGTGGGAAGCGACTTCCTTCACCATCTGCGCGCCCATGTTCTGGAACTTGTCCTCGAGTTCGATCTCCTTCGCGACCGACACGCCGTCCTTGGTGACGGTCGGGGCGCCGAAGCTCTTGTCGAGCACCACGTTGCGACCCTTGGGGCCGAGCGTCACCTTGACGGCATCGGCCAGGATGTTGACGCCGGCAAACATGCGTGAGCGGGCGTCATCACTGAAACGTACTTCTTTGGCAGCCATTGATGTATTCCTCTGAATTCCTGGTTGATTCGACGCTTAGCCTTCGATCACGGCCATGATGTCGTCTTCTTTCATGACGAGCAGGTCTTCGCCTTCGACCTTGACCTCGGTGCCGCTGTACTTGCCGAACAGCACCTTGTCGCCCACCTTCAGGTCGAGCGCGCGGATCTCGCCATTCTCGAGAATCCGGCCCTTGCCTACGGCAATGACCTTGCCCCGGATGGGCTTTTCGGTGGCCGAGTCAGGGATCACGATGCCACCGGGAGACTTACGCTCCTCTTCGGTGCGCTTGATGATGACGCGGTCGTGTAAGGGACGGATCTTCATGGCAAAACTCTCCTCCAATAAGCCGGTGACACGGCGCCGCCAGGGCCCATGGAAGGGCTCGGGACACCAAAATTGTTCGAATGGATTAGCACTCTCTCGCGGAGAGTGCCAATCATAGGGGCGGCGCCGCGGATTTCAAGGGCTGACATAATTGAGGCCGGTGTCGATGGAATCCCACGCCACCGGATGAGACCGTATCCGACTGGACCGACACACAGACAGGCAGGCAACAGACCCATGAAATTCCGGTTACCGGCAGCTTTCCGGCGGGCGCTAATAGCCCTGATCTGGCTCACCCCGTGGACGACAGCACAAGCTGTGGTGGAAGCCGACATCCTCAAGCCGGAGCAGGCCTTCCGCTATGTCGCCAGCGCAACGGCCGACGAGATCGTGGTGCGCTGGACCATCGAACCCGCCCACTACCTGTATCGCGAGCGGATGAGCTACGAGAGCCGAACTCCGGGGATTACGCTGGGATCAGCCGATATCCCGCCGGGAATACCGCACACTGACGAATATTTCGGCGAGATGCATATCTTCCGGGACCAGCTCGAAGCGCGCCTGCCGGTCACGGCCCGGCCACCGGGGCCGGTCACCCTGACACTGGCGATCAAGTCGCAGGGCTGCGCCGACATCGGCCTCTGCTACCCGCCGCAGGTATGGGTCGCCAACGTGGAACTGCCGGCCGCGGGCGGCGGCAAGGAATCGCCCGGCAAGTTGGGCGCACTCATGAACCGGCCGCAGCCCGGCAGCAGCGATGAACCGCTGCCGGTCGCGCTGGCCTTCCCGCTCGAAACCGTGCAGACCGACGACTTCACGCTGCAGATCCGCTGGGACACCACCCCGGGCTATTACCTGTACCGGCACACGCTCAAGGCAAGCACTACCAGTGACAGCGTGCAGCTCGGTCCGCCGTCCCTGCCGGCTGGCACACCGATGCGCGACGAGACCTGGGGCGACACGCTGGTATTCCACGAACCGGTGACGATGACGGTCCCGCTGACCCGACGCGGTCCGGCAGCCGCCAGCCTGCCGCTCACGATCGAATACCAGGGCTGCAAGCTGGACAGCATCTGTTATCCGCCGCAGCGGGTGCAGCTCAGCCTGGAACTGCCGGCCATCAGCAGCGACACCGCGACCCCGGCACCACGTACCGAAGCGGAGCAGGACCGGCTGTTCAGGGTGATCCGCGACGGCCAGCTGCTGGCGGTGATGGCGATGTTTGCCGGACTCGGGCTGCTGCTGTCCTTCACACCCTGCTGCCTGCCGATGTATCCGATCCTGTCCGGCATCATCGTTGGCCAGGGCGGTACCGGCGATGCCGCGGACGGCGAAAAAAAGCGCAGCACGGCGCACAGCTTCCTGCTTTCACTCGCCTTCGTGCTGGGCATGGCGGTGACCTATACCGCCCTCGGCGCAATCTTTGCGGCGGCCGGCGCCCAGGTGCAGGCCGTCATCCAGAAGCCGGCCGTGACCGTCGGCGTCGCGCTGCTGTTCGTCGCGCTCGCGCTGTCGATGTTCGGGCTGTTCGACCTGCAGATCCCGTCTTCGTGGCAGACCCGGCTCAATGCCATGTCCGGCCGACAGCAGTCCGGTCGACTGCTGGGCGCTGGCGTGATGGGCATGATCTCCGCAGCGGTGGTCACTACCTGCGTGACGCCGCCGCTGGTCGCAGCACTCACGGTGATCGCGCAGACCGGCGACCTGACGCGCGGCGCGCTGGCGCTGTTTGCGCTGGCAATCGGCATGGGCATCCCGCTGCTGGCGATCGGCGCCTCGGCCGGCCACCTGATGCCCAGGACCGGCGCATGGATGAATTCGGTGAAGGTGATTTTCGGCCTGATCATGCTGGGCATGGCGGTCTGGATGCTCGATCGCCTGTGGTCCGACACCGTGACCATGGCGCTGTGGGGCATCCTGCTGGTCACCGGCAGCATTTTCCTCGGCACCTTCACCTCGCAGGAAGGCAAGGCGACCCTGCCCCGCACGCTGGGCAGAGGCCTCGGCGTGATCGCCCTGCTGTACGGACTCGTGTTGCTGCTCGGCGCTTTCGGCGGCAGCAAGGATGTATCGAAACCGCTCGAGTTCCTGCGCGGCGCAGGGTCTGACAGCGCGGGCGAACAGGCCGGATCCTTGCCGCTCACCCGCATCAAGACCAGCGCGGATCTCGACCGGCAGCTTGCCCGCGCCGCTGCTGCCGGGCAGCCGGTAATGCTGGATTTCTATGCCGACTGGTGCGTGTCCTGCAAGGAACTGGAGAAATACACCTTTACGGATCCCGCCGTCCGCAAGGAACTCGGCGCAGCCATCGCGCTGCAGGCCGATGTCACGGCCATGGATGCAGACGACCAGGCGCTGATGGAACGCTTTGGCATCATCGGACCGCCGACCATCGTGTTTTTCAGTGCCGGCGGCGGCGAACAGGCGGCATTTCGCGTGGTGGGCTTCATGAAGGCCGCCGCCTTTGCCGAACACCTGCGCAGTGCTTTCGCGACCGCGCCACGCGGAACCGAAACTTGAGCCGCTGGCGCAAACTGGCGATCGGCCTGTGGGCCCTGGTCTTCGTCTTCGGCGGCATCCTGGCGGGGCGCTACTGGGCAGGAACCGGGCAGCCCGTCGTGCTGGAGGCGCCGCCGCCAATCCCGACGCCACTCCGCCTGCCACCGATCACGCTCACCGACCTGCGCGGCGAAACCCGCTCGCTCGGCGACTGGCCAGACCGCACCCTGCTGATCAATTTCTGGGCTACCTGGTGCGCACCCTGCCGCGAGGAAATGCCGCTGCTCGAGCAGTTGCAGCAGTCGATGGCTCCTTCGGCATTGCAGGTGATCGGCATCGCACTCGACCGGCACGAACCGGTACTGCGTTTCGTCGCTGAAACCGGCATCAGCTACCCCATACTGCTCGGCGAAGCGGCCGCCACCCGTGCCGCCGAGCAGTTTGGCGAGGCCTTCGTCGGCCTGCCCTTCTCCGTGCTGGCCGCCGCTGACGGTACAATCCTCAGCATCCATACCGGGCAGGTCAGCGCGAATGACCTGGCACAGATCGGCAGCGTGGCCACCCGGCTGGCTGCCGGCGAGCTGACGCCAGCCGCAGCACGCGCCATACTGCAGCGCAAGCAGCAGGGGCCGCAGCCCTGACCACGGCCCTGGAGGCCGGCCTTCCACATAATGTCATTCCACGCAGAAACTCGCTAAACTGGCCGCCATCTCCCGCGATAAAGAGCCAAAAATGGCCAGGCTGCTGCTTCTGAACGGCCCCAACCTGAACCTGCTCGGACGCCGCGAACCGCATCTGTACGGCGCGACCACGCTGGCCGACATCGAAAAGGATGTGGCAAATGCGGCGCAGGCCGCCGGGCATCAGCTGGAAGCCTTCCAGACCAACTCCGAGGCGCAGCTGGTCGACCGGATCCAGCAATCGGCCGGGATCGTGGACTTCATCCTGCTGAACCCCGGCGCGCTGACACACACCAGCGTTGCCATGCGCGATGCGCTGCTGGCGGTCGGCATTCCGTTCATCGAGATCCACCTCAGCAATGTGCATGCGCGGGAAGAGTTCCGGCGCCATTCCTATGTATCGGACATCGCGGTCGGCGTGATTACCGGCCTCGGTGCACTCGGCTACCAGCTTGCCCTGCAGGCAGCCTGCGCCCGGCTCGCGCGCGCGCCGCAACCCCAGTAGAGGAACCCCCATGGATATCCGCAAGATCAAGAAGCTCATCGAGCTGCTGGAAGAATCCGGCCTCTCTGAACTCGAGATCACCGAAGGTGAGGAATCGATCCGCATCAGTCGCAGCAGTACGGCGACCGCGGTGCAGTACACCCTGCCGCCGCAGCCAGCACCGGCTGCCGCAGCGCTGCCTGCCGCCAACCCGGCGGCCCCCCGTCCGGCCGGAGCCGCAGCAGCCAGCGAAGAGCCGGCCGGGCACCGGGTGCTGTCGCCCATGGTCGGTACCTATTTTGAAGCGCCCTCGCCCGGAGCAGCGACCTTCGTCAGGATCGGCGACCAGGTGCAGGTCGGCGACACACTGTGCATCATCGAAGCGATGAAGATGATGAACCAGATCGAAGCCGACGTAGCGGGCAAGGTGGTCGCGGCACTCGCCAGAAACGGCGAACCGGTCGAGTTTGGCCAGCCGCTGTTCATCATCGCGCCCTAAGTCCGGCTGCATCGTTTCCCGACGCACCGCCTCACCCAGGTCAGCCAAGCACATGCTCGACAAGGTCGTCATCGCCAACCGCGCCGAGATCGCCCTGCGTATCCAGCGCGCCTGCCGCGAACTCGGCATCAAGACCGTCGCCGTCCACTCGACGGCGGATACCAGCCTCAAGCACGTGCTGCTTGCCGACGAAACCGTCTGCATCGGCCCGCCCGCATCGGGCCAGAGCTACCTGAACATGCCGGCCATCATCAGTGCCGCCGAAGTCACCGATGCGGTGGCCATCCACCCTGGCTACGGCTTCCTGTCCGAGAACGCGGACTTTGCCGAGCGGGTACAGCGCAGCGGCTTCATCTTCATCGGCCCGCCACCCGAGGTGATTCGCCTGATGGGCGACAAGATCTCGGCCAAGGCGGCCATGAAGGCGGCCGGTGTGCCCTGCGTCCCGGGTTCGGACGGCCCGCTGCCCGAGGACCTTGACGAGATCCAGGCCATGGCGCGTTCCATCGGCTACCCGGTGATCATCAAGGCGGCAGCGGGAGGCGGCGGCCGTGGCATGCGCGTGGTGCACAGCGATGCCGCGTTGCCGAATGCAGTGACGCTGACCCGCTCGGAGGCCCAGGCTGCTTTCGGCGACAGCACTGTGTACATGGAGAAGTACCTGGAACACCCGCGCCACATCGAGTTCCAGGTGCTGGCGGACGGGCACGGCAACGTCGTGCACCTGTTCGACCGCGACTGCTCGATGCAGCGGCGCCACCAGAAGGTCATCGAGGAAGCCCCGGCGCCGGGCATTCCCGAGGAACTGCGCATGCAGATGGGCGCGCGCGTGGTTCGCGCCTGCCAGGAAATCGGCTACCGCAGCGCAGGCACCTTCGAATTCCTCTACGAGAACAACGAGTTCTACTTCATCGAGATGAACACGCGGGTGCAGGTCGAGCATCCGGTCACCGAGATGATCACTGGCGTGGATATCGTGAAGGAACAGCTGCGCATCGCGGCCGGCGAGCGCCTGTCCTTCAGCCAGCAGGACCTCGCCATTCGCGGCCATGCCATCGAATGCCGCATCAATGCCGAAGATCCGCGCAGCTTCATGCCCTCGCCGGGCAAGGTGGAGCTGTGGCACTCACCCGGCGGGCCAGGCATCCGGGTCGACAGCCATATCTACAGCGGCTACGTGGTGCCGCCGTTCTACGATTCCCTGATCGCCAAGGTGATCGCCTATGGCGAGAACCGCCAGACCGCCATCGCGCGCATGGGCATCGCGCTCTCGGAGATGGTCGTGGACGGCATCAAGACCAACATCCCGCTGCATGTCGACCTGTGCCAGGACGCCGCCTTCCGTACCGGCGGCACCGACATCCACTATCTGGAAAAGCGCCTGCGCCCCTGAAGCGCCTGCGCCATGTCCATGTCCGACAGCTGGCTGCAGGCGCAACTCGAGGTTCCGCGCGAAGCCATCGCCGATGCCGAGGCGCTGCTCGAGGCGCTGGGCGCGCTGGTCAGCTGGACCGAGTCCGCCAACGAGGAGGAAATCCTGGAACCGGCGCCCGGTGCCGCGCCGCTCTGGGCGGAAGTCCGCATCACCGCGCTGTTTCCGGTCGATACTGCCCGTGACGATATCGCCTCAGCCCTGAAATCCGGCCTGGGCGCTGCGGCCGGGACGCCCGTCTTCAGCGTGGTGCAGGACCGTGACTGGGATGCCGACTGGCGCCGGCAGCTCAAGCCCCTGCGCTTTGGCAAGCGGCTGTGGGTCTGCCCGGTCGGGCAGGCCTGTCCGGCGACCGACGGCATCAGCGTGATCCTCGAACCGGGCCTGGCATTCGGTACCGGCACCCACCCGACCACCGCGATGTGCCTGGCCTGGCTCGATGGCATCCCGCTCGCCGGCCAGCGGCTGCTCGACTTCGGCTGCGGCTCGGGCATCCTGGCGATTGCCGCGCTCGCCCTCGGTGCCGAGCGTTGCATGGGCGTGGACATCGATCCGCAAGCCCTGCTGGCCAGCCGGGACAATGCGCTGAGAAATGCCTGCAGCGAGCGGCTGGCGCTCAGCCTGCCAGCCGACTGCCCGACGGAGCGCTACGCCGTGATCGTGGCCAATATCCTTTCCGGTCCGCTGGTCAAACTCGCGCCCGAACTGCGGCGCCATGCCGGGCCGGCGACCCGCATCGCGTTGAGCGGTATCCTTGCCGAACAGGCCGCTGAAGTCGTGGCCGCCTTCCGGCCGTGGGTGCAGCTCGAACAGACGGCGCAACAGGACGATTGGGTATTGCTGACGGGACGCGTGGCTGACTGAGCATGTTCACCACCTGCAATGAATGCGGCACGGTTTTCCGGATCGGTCCTGCCGAGTTGCGTGTCGCGGAAGGGCAGGTGCGCTGCGGCCATTGTTCAGCCACCTTCAACGCGCTCGCGACGCTTACCGACGAGCCGCCGCCGACCACCATCCTGCCGCAACTGACGATACCACCGCATCTCGAGCGGCCAGCCGGGCCTGCAATCGAGGCAGTGGCGGAAGCGGCGTTCGAGCCTGATCTCGCACCGGAACCTGGGCTGGAACCCGAGGCAGAAGCAGAAGCAGAAGCAGAAGCAGAAGCAGAACCTGAGCCGGAGCCGGAGCCGGAGCCGGAGCCGGAGCCGGAGCCGGAGCCGGATATCAGCGCACTGGATACCGTCACCGGTGACGAGACGCTGGAGTTCAATGTCCCGGAAGACGACTGGTCCGAATTTTTTGTCGAGGTTCCCGAGCCACCGCAAGCTGCCGGGGCTGAACCGGTAACCGAACCCGACCAGGACGCTGGTTTTGAACTTGAGGTTGAGGTTGAGGTTGAGGAAGCGGATGAAACTCCCGTCTACCGCATCGATGCCGACAGCTTCGAAACCATTGCCGGATTGGAACCGGTGCCCGAAGACGAGCCGGCGCTGATCGCCGCACCGCCTGCGCCAGACAGCGGGCCCTGGCAGGAAACCGGGCCTGAACAAGAGGCCGACAGCGAAGCCCCTGATGAGGCGCCGGAGCCCCTCATCGCTCCGGCCGCCGCACCGCAAGAGGCTGCGGAACCACCGCTTGCACCGATATTCATCGAGCGCCCCTTCGAGTGGCGGCCGGAATTCGAGGCGCCTGCACCAAAAGCGAGCCGGCGCGGCTGGTTCGGCCTCGGCGCCGCGATCCTGGCGCTGGCGCTGGCACTGCAGCTCATCCATTACCGGCGCGACCAGCTGGCGGCGCAGCCGGCGCTGTACCGGCCGCTCACGCGCATCTATGCGGCGCTGAACCTGTCCCTGCTGCCTGACTGGAAGCTGGATGCCTACGAAGTGCGCAGCTCGGAGGCCGTGGCCGGCGCAACGACGCGCGGCGCGCTGGATGTGCTTGCGCGCATCGCGGTCGTTGGCTCGACACCAACCGGATTGCCGCTGGTGCGAGTCATCCTGCATGACCGCTTTGGAAAATCGCTGGGCAGCCGCGTGTTCACGCCGGATGAATACCTCGATGATGTTCCGCAACCCGCTGAACTGCTTGCGCCCGGATACCTGATCCCGGTCAGGATCAGCCTGCGCGACCCGGGCACCGATGCTTTCGGTTATGAAGTGGATGTCTGCGTGCAGTACCGTCGCCAGGGCGTGGTCTGCCAGCAGGAGCGCGAACAGAAAACACCTTTCGCGCGCTAGCGTCGATCGCGACGTGCTATCATCGCTGCCCCCGCGAACGGTCGAAAAATTACATACACCGTTTCGCTGCGGACTCACCGGAACCAAGAGCATGCGCGTGGTGAGCGCGCCCAACAGTTCAGAGATTCCGTGCCATGCCTGCGGGCTGTGGCCGGAAACTGTCTCCAGGAGCAACAGAGCGGTGACACAGAAGACACGCGGCAAACCCACCGCGAAAAAACATGTCCCGGCCCGCAATGGCGCCGCCATCGTACGCGTCAGGAACCGGCCGCTTCGCGACCTCACCGAAGAAGCCCTGCAGTCTTACTTCACTGAACTCAACGGCCACCGTCCCGGTGACCTGTATGAACTGGTGCTCGGCGAGATCGAAACACCGCTGCTCAAGACGGTGCTCGACTACACCGGTGGCAACCAGAGCGTTGCGGCCGAGATTCTCGGCATCAATCGCGCCACGCTGCGCAAGAAACTGCGCCAGTACAAACTGCTGGACTGAGTCCACCCGGCAGTCCTTGTTCCACACCCAGCCCAGGCAGCCGCATGCCCCGTTGTACCCGAGCCCTGATCAGCGTCTCTGACAAAGCCGGTGTGGTAGCCCTTGCCACCCGGCTGCACAAACTCGATATCGAGCTCCTCTCTACCGGCGGCACGGCAGTGGCGCTGCGGCAAGCGGGGCTCCCGGTCACGGATGTGGCTGATATCACCAGCTTCCCCGAGATCATGGACGGGCGCGTGAAGACGCTGCACCCCCTGATCCATGGCGGCCTGCTGAACCGCGGGGCAACCGATGCCGCCGTCATGGCACAGCACGGCATCAAGCCCATCGACCTGCTGGTGGTCAATCTCTATCCCTTCGAGGCCACCACCAGCAAGGCCGGCTGCACGCGCGAAGACGCCATCGAGAACATCGACATCGGCGGTCCGGCGATGATCCGCGGCGCGGCCAAGAACCACGACTTCGTCGCCGTGATGGTGGATCCGGCCGACTACGAACGCGTACTCGGCGAACTGGAAGCCGGAGGCAGCGTATCCACGACCACCCGCCGCTATCTCGCGCGCAAGGCCTTCGCGCATACCGCAACCTATGACGCCGCGGTCTGGAGCTGGCTGCGTGCAGCCGATGAAGACCACGAACTGCCCACGCGCTATCCGATCGGCCTGCGCCTGCGCGAGACCCTGCGCTATGGCGAGAACCCGCACCAGCGCGCCGCCTTCTACCGCGACCTGCACCCGGCGCCGGGCTCGCTGGTCACCGCGCGCCAGCTGCAGGGCAAGGAGCTGTCGTACAACAACATCGCCGACGCCGACGCGGCCTGGGAGTGCGTGAAGAGCTTCG
>JAHDYM010000095.1 GCA_023383705.1 Gammaproteobacteria bacterium
GCGCGATCCGCACGCTCTGGCTGATGCTCGACGAAATGGACCTGATGTGGATCCCGGTGGAGCGGACCTGGCGGCTCAACGAGCGCCACTATGGCGCCCTGCAGGGACTGGACAAGTCCGAAACCGCCGCGAAACACGGCGAGGACCAGGTCAAGATCTGGCGCCGCAGCTATGACATTCCGCCGCCGCCGCTGGATGCGGACGATGCACGCCACCCGGCCCGGGATCCGCGCTACCAGGCGATCACCGGCCTGCCCGGCACGGAGTCCCTCAAGGACACGCTGGCCCGCGTGCTGCCCTTCTGGCAGGACAGCGTGGCACCGCGCCTGCTGCGCGGCGAGAACGTGCTGATCACCGCGCACGGCAACAGCCTGCGCGCGCTGGTCAAGATGCTCGACCAGATGTCCGAACGGGACATCCTCGAGTTCAACATCCCGACCGGGATTCCCATGCTCTATACGCTCGATGACCGGCTGCAACCACTGAAGCGCGAATACCTCGGCGACCAGGAGGCGATTCGCAAGGCGGCCGAGGCCGTGGCCAGCCAGGGCAAGGCGAAGTGATCTACTCGCTCGACCAGCTGGTACCGCAGCTCGCAGACGACGTCTACATTGCGCCCAATGCCGTGGTGATCGGGGATGTGGTGCTGGCCGCGGAGGTCAGCATCTGGTTCGGGGCCGTGGTGCGCGGCGATGTCGAGCGGATCGTCATCGGCCGCGGCAGCAACATCCAGGACAACTCCGTGCTGCATTCCGACCCGGGCGCGCCGCTCACGGTCGGCGAGATGGTGACCGTCGGGCACATGGTCACCCTGCATGGCTGCAGCGTCGGCGACGGCACCCTGATCGGCATGGGCGCCAGCGTGCTGAACAACGCCAGGATCGGCCGCAACTGCCTGGTCGGCGCACAGGCGCTGATCACCGAGGGCAAGGAATATCCGGACGGCATGCTGATCGTCGGCTCGCCAGCCCGCGCCATCCGGCCGCTGACTGCCCAGGAACTCGAGCGGATCGCCGGCAACCGGCAACGCTATATCGAACGGGCCAGACGTTATCGGGCCGGCCTGCGCGAGCTGTCCTGATTCGCCACGGCAGCGACTACGCGGCGTTGTCCGGACGCAGGCGGATCAGGCCTTCCTGGGCCAGGGTAGCGACCAGCTGGCCATCGGCCGTGAACACATGGCCATGCGCGAGGCCGCGGCCGCCGCTCGCCGCCGGGCTGTCCAGCGCAAACAGCAGCCACTCGTCCACCCGGCAGGCGCGATGGAACCACATCGCGTGGTCGAGGCTCGCCATCTGCAGGCCGGCACGGCTCACGTGCAGCCCGTGCGGCAGGGTCACCGTCCCGATCAGCTCGTAATCCGACACATAGGCCAGCAGCACCTGGTGCAGGAACTGGTCTGGCGGCAACCGGTCGACCGCGCGCATCCACACCTGCTTGACCGGCTTGCGGTTCTGGCCGCCCATGGAGAGGAACTGGCCGGGATCCACCGGCCGCACGCTGAAGGGGCGCCGGTAGGACAGGAACCGGCGCATGCGCGGCGGTATCTCGCCGCTGTATTCCCGCGCCAGGGTCTCGATGTCCTTGAGACCATCCGGCGGCGGCACGGCGGGCATGCGCACCTGATGCTCGAGACCCGCCTCGGCGGTCTGGAATGAGGCCGTCATGTTGAAGATCTGCTCGCCATGCTGGATGGCGACGACCCGGCGGTTGGAAAAGCTGCCGCCATCCCGCGCCCGGTCGACTTCATAGATGATCGGCGCGTTGACATCGCCGCGCTTGAGGAAATAGGCGTGCAGCGAATGGGCGGCACGCCCCTGCACCGTGCGGCTCGCCGCCGCCAGCGCCTGGCCGAGCACCTGGCCACCGAAGACCTGCGGTGTGCCGATATCGCGGCTCTGGCCACGGAAGATGTTCTCCTCGATGGGCTCGAGCTCGAGCAGCGTGATCAGGTCGGCGAAACTTGGGTCCATCGGGAGCGGATACCGGGCAGGGGGCTGCGATTGTAACCGTCCGGGCGCCCGCCCGGACGGCATGGGCAGCACTGCAGGCCTGTGTTAAGGTCAGTCACCAACAGGGGGAAAGCGCATGAAAGATGCTCTGCAGCTCACGCCACGCAAGGGCTCCCGCCTGTCCGCCATCGGCATCTGGACGGCCGGCATCGGCATCCTGCTGGCCGTCGTTTCGGGCTTCGGTGCACGCGCCGGGTTTCTCTCGCCCTTTGCCAGCATGGGCGCCTATGCGCTCGGCAGCCTGCTGCTGTTCATCGCCGCAATCACGGCCGGGCTTGGCCTGATCCGCAGCGGTGGGCTGCGCGGCGCAAGCTCCCGGCCAATCGCCTGGCTTGCCCTGCTGGCCGGGCTTGCGGTCACGGCCAACAACGCTTTCGTGATCGGCAATGCGCGCGGCGCACCGGCAATACACGACATCAGCACGGACACGGAAACACCGCCGGCGTTCGTCGCCATCGTCCCGCTGCGGCAGGCCGAGGCGGCCAATCCCAGCGAATACGCCGGTGCTGAAACCGCCGCCGAGCAACACCGTGCCTTCCCGGACCTCAAGCCCCTGCTGGTCGAGCAGCCGGTCGATGTGGTCTTTGCGAAGGCCCGGGAAGTCGTCGCCGACAAGGGCTGGACACTGGTGGATGCCAGCGAGGCCGAAGGCCGCATCGAAGCCACCGCTGAAACCGGCTGGGTGCGCTTCAAGGACGATGTCGTGATCCGCATCCAGCCCGATGGTTCCGGCACCCGGATCGACATGCGCTCCAAGTCGCGCGTCGGTCGGGGCGACATGGGCGTGAATGCCCGCCGCGTGCGCAACTACCTGGATGCGCTGCAGGCCCGCCTGGCCCGTTAGGACCCATGCCCGCCATCACGGAAATGGTGGAAACCTATCTCCCGGTGCTGGTTACCGCCGGTGATTACGCACGGCGCATCCAGCCACGCATCGGCAGCCCGGCAAGCAAGGCCGGGCAGAACCCCTGGGTGCAGGCGCTCACGGACGCCGACCAGAGCGTGCAGACCTTCTTCGAACTGACCACGCTGGCCCACTTCCCCGATGCGGGCTTCTTCGGCGAGGAACAGGAACACTCGCGCAATACCGGCTACTTCCCGGCCGATGCCGCCACGAAGGTCTGGCTGGATCCGATCGATGGCACCTGGCTGTACCAGAACCAGCGCAGCGGATGGCAGATCATCCTGTCGATCACCCGCGACGCGCGCCTGATGGCCGTGATCTGCTACCTGCCGGTGAGCGGCCGCTTCAACCTGGCCGTGCGCGGCTGTGGCGCATTCACCGGCGGACGCGACAGCCGGACGCTGAACGACATGCAGCCGCTGGCCACCCGCTCCGGCAGCCGCGTGTGCGTGGGCTACCAGGCACCGGCTGAACTGGCAAAACTGCGGCGCAACTGGCACGCCTTCGATATCGTCAACGACGATGACCCGCAGCGGGACTTCGAAAACCTCAACGATCTCTTCAGCGGACGCCTGGACGGTTTCGTGTCGCAGTCCTGCGACCTGCTCGACTGGGGTGCGCTCGGCTATATCGTCGCCAATGCCGGCGGCGTGGTGTCGGGACTCGACGGCAGGCCGCTCGACATCTACGAGGACTTCAGCGCACGCAGCAGCCCGATACTGGTGGGTTCATCGCCGGAAGTGCACCAGCGACTGCTGACCGATCTCGCCGGCTGAGGCCGGCGGCAGCGTCAATCCTCGAAGAAGTACAGCACCAGCACTTCGGCGGTACAGGCCGGCTTCGTCTCGCCCTCGATCTCGATGGTGTTGTCGAGAATGACCTGCAGGCCACCGGCACGCTGGCGTGCGGACTTGAGGGTGGTGCGCATGCGCACGCGCTTGCCGGCCGGCACCATGTTGCGGAAGCGGACTTCGTTCACTCCGTAATTGATGACGCGCTTGATCCCCTCGAACACGACGATGCTGTCGAGCAGGCGGGGCATCAGCGACACCAGCAGATAACCGTGCGCGATGGTGGTACCGATGGGGAATTCCCGCTTCGCCCGCTCGACATCCACGTGGATCCACTGATGGTCCTCGGTCGCATCCGCAAAGCGGTTGATGCGGTCCTGGTCGACCATGACCCAGTCCGATACCCCGACCTCGCGGCCTTCGAAAGCCTTGACGTCCGCTGCACTCCTGATGACAACCCGGCTCATGTCAGCTGCTCAACGCCCGCGCTGCGCGATGGCGCCGAGGAATTCGGCACGGATGCGATCGTCGTCCCTGAATGCACCGCGCATGTCGCTGGTCGTCATGCGCACATTGCCACGGTGCACGCCACGGGTGGTCATGCAGTGGTGCTGGGCCTCGATGATGACGGCCACGCCGCGCGGCTCGAGGACCTTCTCGAAGCAGTCCGCGATGTCGGCGGTGAGCTTTTCCTGCACGATCATGCGCCGGGTGAAGGCCTCCACCACACGCACCAGCTTGCTGATGCCGGCCAGCCTCCGGTCGGGCAGGTAGGCCACGTGGGCGACGCCGATCACCGGCGCCACGTGGTGCTCGCAGTGCGATTCGAAGTCGATGTGCGTGAGGGCAACCATCCGGTCGTAGTTGTCGACCTGGTGGAAAGAGGTACCCAGCAGCGCGTACGGATCGACCTTGTAGCCGGCAAACCAGTCTTCGTAGGCGCCGAGGAAACGTCCCGGCGTTTTCTGCAGTCCGCGACGGGCTGGATCCTCGCCCACCCAGGCCAGCAAGGTGCGCACGGCCGCCTCGGCTTCCTCACGGTTCGGCTTGCGCGTCGTCGGGCTTTTCTTGCGGCTGGTGGCCATGTCTTTCTTTCCGGTATCGCTCGAGTTCAGCAGGCGTGTTCAGGTTGAGCAGCGCGGCGGGCCGCGGCGCGTCCAGCAACAGGGTGTCACTCTCCGCCAGCAGGGCGCGCGGGCTCACGGGGCGCCCGGCGGCGGCAACGAGGCTGGAGAGGCGCGCCAGCGTAGCGGGTTCCCAGATCGCACACAACGGCTCCGGCAGGCCGCTCACGGGGCTGCGCCAACTGGTTGCCGCCCGCGCCGGATCCCTTGCCGCGACCAGTGCCTCGATGGCCGGCCGGTCCAGGCCCGGCATGTCACAGGCAAGCACCAGCCAGGCTGCCGCCGGATCGCAGAGGTACGCGGCCCGCAGGCCGTCGGCCGGACCCAGGCCCACGCCGGTATCCAGCAGCAAGGGGAACCGGCTGCGCAACTGCTCATCGACCTGGTCGGGCCGCACCGACACGCTGGTGCTGGCGACCAGGCCATCCAGCAGAGCGATGGTCCGTTCGAGCAGGGTGGTGCCATCGATGCGGATGCCGGCCTTGTCACGTCCCATGCGCTGGCTGCGGCCGCCTGCCAGCACCAGTCCGCGCAGCAGTGGCTGCCTGCCGGCCTGCCGCATGGGACTCAGCGCGATCCCGCGGCGCTGAAATCGCTCTTGCCGCCGGTCTTGCTGACCAGCCTGAGCTCGGCGATCACGATCTCGTGCGAAAGCGCCTTGCACATGTCGTAGACGGTGAGCGCGGCGATGCTGGCACCGGTGAGCGCCTCCATCTCGACCCCGGTGCGGTGCTCGACCCGGGTCGTGCAGTCGATCAGGACATCGCCAGCCGGGTCCAGGGCGATCTCGATGCGGCAGGCGTCGAGCCCGATGGGATGGCAGAAGGGAATCAGTTCGCTGGTGCGCTTGGCGCCCATCGTGCCGGCGATGATCGCCGTCTGGAACACCGGCCCCTTTGGGGTCTGGATATCGCCGCCAGCAAAGGCCGCCCGGACCACCGGCGGCAGGAGTACCCGTGCCCGGGCATGTGCAGTGCGGCGGGTGACCGCCTTGCCACTCACATCCACCATGGTCGGCTGATTCTTCTCATCCACGTGGGACAGCATGTCGGTGCTCGCCTGGTTGCGGAGGCCGTGATTATAGCCCCCTCATCCCGTGCGACCGCGCCGGAATCGAGCTGCTATCATCGCGCCCGGTTTCGGACAGCAGCAGACAAGGGCCGGAAGCATGGGCCAGACCATCATCGACAAACTGTGGGCGGAGCATACGGTCGCTGACCTCGGCGATGGCGCCACCCTGCTCTACATCGACCGCATCTTCCTGCACGAGCGCACCGGCAGCGTGGCCCTCAAGGGCCTGGAGACAGCAGGCCACACGGTGCGCCACCCGGAGCAGGTGTTCTGCACGATGGACCACATCGTTGACACCACACCCGGCCGCACCGACGACACCCGCATGCCGGGCGGCCGTGAATTCATCACCAGCACCCGCGCCTCGGCCATCGCTGCCGGCATCCATCTCTTCGACCTCGGCGATGACCGCCAGGGCATCGTGCATGTGGTCTCGCCCGAACAGGGCATCGCCCTGCCCGGCGTGACGCTGGTCTGTCCGGACAGCCACACCTGCACCCTCGGCGGCCTGGGCGCACTGGCCTGGGGCATCGGCTCCACCGAAGGCGAACACGCGCTGGCCACCAAGACGCTCGCAGTACGCAAGCCGCGCAGCATGCGCATCCGCTTCGAGGGCCAGCTCCAGCCGGGCGTCTATGCCAAGGACCTGATCCTCCACCTGATCAGCCGCTTCGGTGCCTCGGGCGGCAGCGGTTATGCGATCGAGTTTGCCGGCTCCGCAATACGCGCACTGCCGATCGAGGCGCGCTTCACCCTCTGCAACATGGCCGTCGAATTCGGCGCCTGGACCGGCATCGTGGCGCCGGATGAAACCACTTTCGAATATGTGCGCGGGCGGCCGTTTGCCCCGGGGCCGGCGATCTGGGACCAGGCGGTCGCGCACTGGCGCACGCTGGCCACTGATGCAGATGCGGTCTTTGACCGCGAGATCGAGATCGACTGCTCGCAGCTCGGACCGCACATCACCTGGGGTACGAGCCCGCAGCACGGCGGCAACATCGGCGATGCGGTACCCGACCCGGCTGCCGAGCCGGACCAGAACCGCCGCCAATCCATGCAGCGCGCGCTCGACTACATGGGACTCGCACCCGGCACGCCGCTGGAAGGCCTGCCGATCAGCGCGGCCTTCATCGGCTCCTGCACCAACAGCCGCATCAGCGACCTGCGCGAGGCCGCCCGCCTCCTGCGCGGCCACAGGGTTGCCGCCGGCGTGAAGGCGATCTGCGTGCCCGGCTCCAGCCAGGTCAAGAAGGCCGCCGAGGCGGAAGGCATCGACAGGATCTTCCGCGAGGCCGGTTTCGAGTGGCGCGAGTCGGGTTGTTCCATGTGTTTCTATGCCGGCGGCGAGAGCTTCGGCCTCGAGGAACGGGTGGTGTCGAGCACCAACCGCAACTTCGAGAACCGCCAAGGGCCGCGCACCCGCACCCACCTGGCGAGTCCCGCCACGGTGGTTGCCTCGGCGATTGCCGGCTCGCTCGCCGACGTACGCAAGCTGAAGGGGAACTGAAACCGCATGGAAAAGTTCACGCGTCTCACCGCCATCGCCGCGCCCCTGCTGCGCATCAACGTCGATACGGACGCCATCATCCCGAGCCGGGAAATGAAGCGCGTCTCGAAGACGGGACTGGCCGAGGGACTGTTCGCCGGCTGGCGCTACCAGAGCCCTGGCAGTCGCGCTGAAAACCCGGATTTCATCCTCAACCGCGAACCCTGGCGCAAGGCGCAGATCCTGCTCTCCGGCATCAACTTCGGCTGCGGCTCATCGCGCGAGCATGCGGTGTGGGCCCTGCACGAGTGGGGCATCCGCGCCATCCTCGCGCCGAGCTTTGGCTCGATATTCCAGGGCAACTGCGTGCGCAACGGCATCGTCCCGGTGGTGATCGACAACGCGGTGATCGAGGGGCTGGCGCGGAAGATCGAGGCGGATCCGCACGGCTTCCGGCTGACGGTGGACCTGGAAAACTGCAGGGTCAGCAGCTCGCAGGGCGAGTCCTGGCCCTTCACGATCCCCGATGCCGATCGCGAGATGCTGCTCGAAGGCCTCGACTCGATTGCCGTCACGCTGAAGCGCGATGCGGCGATTCTCGCCTACCGCGACCGCGACCGCGTGCGCCGGCCGTGGATCTACCTGCCCGCCCGCGACAAGTAACTTCTGGCTCTGCTGCCCTGAGCATGTCGAAGCTGTACCTTGTACTCATGGCCAGCCTGCTGCTTGCCGCATGTCGGCAAGGGCCGCCACCGGTGACAGCGGACAAGGACAGGACCATCGAGATCGCCAGCCCCGAGGAAGGCGGTGCGATCAGCGCCGCACCGGTGGAAGCACCTGCCGCGCGCAAGCCGCCTGTGCACGCGTTGCAGCCGCCGCAGCCGGATTGGTCGCCGCTGTCACTGGCCGTGGGCGAGGCTTCACTGAGCTGCGAACTGGATTATTCGGATCAGGACGACGGCAGGGCGCTGATCGACCTGGACCGCAGCAGCCTGCTCGCGGCGCTGGCGCCCTGCGTGGAGCACGGGGTGCTGCGCCTGCGCTATTCCGGCAAGGTCAACGCCAACTTCACCGCGCTGCTGCAGCGGGTAGTGGCCGTCGCCGACGAACTGAAGGTAGGCAAGCGGGTTCTGGACCTGAATTCGGTCGGCGGCATGATCGAGGACGCGATCAAGGCCGGTGACGCGATCGCCGATTCACGCTGGACCCTGTGGGTGCGCGAGGGTTCGGTCTGCCACAGCGCTTGTGTGCTGGTGCTGGCCGGCGGCGACATGCGCATGATCCGCGGCCGGGTTGGCATCCATCGCATCATCCGCACCAGTTCGACTGCGACCACGCGCACGCAGTTGAACGATGAATTGCGCGTGGTCTACGGTCGCGTGCGTGAATACCTTGGGCGCAACGGCGCAGCGGAGGCGATGGCCGACCAGATGATGTCGGTGCCCAACCGCAACCTGCGCCTGCTCAGTGCGGACGAGCTGCAGTGGTACGGGCTGGACGGGGTCAACCCGGTGCAGGACGACCTGGACCGGCTGCGCCTGATGCGCGAGTGTGGACAGGAGTTCGTGGCCCGCCACGATGCCTTCATCCGCGCCTTTGAGCACCGCTGCCGCGACGAGAATTCCGGGCTGGGGGCATTGAACGCCTGCGGCGTGGCCCTGCGCGGCGAATTCGGCTTTCCCGACAGGTCATGTGCCATCGAAAGCCCGCTGTCCGAATTCGACATGCTGGTGACGCCAGCGCCACCGGAACCACCGGGCGTCGCCGGTGGCGAACCTGCAGCGAAGGTCACGGCAGAACCCGCGGTGCCCGCGCCGTCCGGGGTCGTGGAGCCGCCCCCGGCATTGCTCGACTAGCCGGCACCCCCGCTCTCGTCATTCCCGAACCGGCGTCCTTCGTCCGGCGGCGATGCGGTAAACCACGCATTGCCTTCATGACCCATTGTCCGTAGATTGCCGGCGCCCGTAATCCTGCCTGTCAATGACACAGGTCAGGTGTTGCCGGCATAATTCCACACTCAACACTCCGTCGCGGAGCCCCTTGATGGACAAATCACAAAGCTACAACGACGTCGTCGTCCGCCAGTTCTCGATCATGACGGTGGTCTGGGGCGTGGTCGGCATGCTGGTCGGCGTGATCATCGCCGCCCAGCTGATGTGGCCGGAGCTGAATTTCGATCTGCCGTGGACCACCTTCAGCCGCCTGCGTCCGCTGCATACCAATGCGGTGATTTTCGCCTTCGGCGGTTCCGCGCTGTTCGCCGCCTCGTACTACGTGGTGCAAAGGACCTGCCACGTACGCCTGTATGCCGGCTGGCTGGCGTCATTCACTTTCTGGGGCTGGAACCTGGTGATCGTGCTCGCGGCGATTACCCTGCCGCTGGGCATGACCCAGGGCAAGGAATACGCCGAACTGATCTGGCCCATCGACGTGCTGATCACGGTGGTCTGGGTAGCCTACGGCGTGGTGTTCTTCGGGACCCTGGCCAAACGGCGCGTGAAGCATATCTATGTAGCCAACTGGTTCTTCGCCGCGTACATCATCACCATCGCGATCCTGCACGTCGTCAACTCGCTGGCGATCCCGGTGACCCTGGGACTCTCCTATCCGATCTACGCGGGCATCGTCGATGCGATGGTGCAGTGGTGGTACGGCCACAACGCCGTGGGCTTTTTCCTCACCGCCGGCTTCCTCGGCATCATGTACTACTTCATACCGAAGCAGGCCGGCCGGCCAGTGTATTCCTACCGCCTGTCGGTGGTGCACTTCTGGGCGCTGATCGCCACCTACATGTGGGCCGGCCCGCACCACCTGCACTACACGAGCCTGCCCGACTGGGCCCAGTCTGTCGGTATGGTGTTCTCGCTGGTGCTGCTGGCACCGTCATGGGGCGGCATGATCAACGGCATCATGACGTTGTCCGGTGCCTGGGACAAACTGCGCACCGACCCGGTGCTCAAGTTCATGATCGTCTCGCTGTCCTTCTACGGCATGTC
>JAHDYM010000096.1 GCA_023383705.1 Gammaproteobacteria bacterium
CGACGACCAGGAGTCATTGTGACTGTTGGGTTCCACACGAAATGACGAAGAGCCCAGCCAGCCTGGTGGTCACCAGCGTTGCTCCGGTCAGCCGTGAGCTCGACCAGTCGATCGCCGTTTCCGGTTCCGTCAGTGCATGGCAGGAAATGTCGCTGGGGGTGGAACTCACGGGGATCCGCGCCACGGAGGTCCTGGTCGAGGTTGGCGACCGCGTGCACGCCGGACAGCCGCTGCTGAGGCTCGACAGCCGTACGCTCGATGTGCAGTTCCGGCAAGCCGAGGCTGGCGTCACCCAGGCGCAGGCCGCCCTGGAACTTGCCAGAGCCAATGCTGCCCGGGGCGAGTCCCTGGTGGAGCAGGGGCTCATTTCGTCGAGCGACAGCGACAAGCTGCGCGCGGACCTGCGCGGTGCGGAAGCACAACTCATCACTGCCCAGGCTGATCGTGACGCAGCCAGGCTGCGCCTTGGTTTTGCCACGCTCTCCGCCCCGGACGACGGCATCATTTCGGTACGCTCGATCCAGCCGGGGCAGGTGATATCTGCCGGCAGCGAACTGTTGCGACTGATCCGGCGTGGCCGGCTGGAGTGGCGTGCTGACCTCGCGGAGGCTGATCTCATCCGCGTGAAGCCTGGGGCAGTTGTGGAACTCGCTGGGCCCGCGGGCAGCCTGATCAGGGGGCAGGTTCGCGCCGTCTCGCCAGCCGTCGATCCGGCCACCCGTACCGGCCTGCTGTACGCCGACCTTCCAGAGCCCGGGTCCTTGCGGGCCGGCATGTTTGCGGAAGGGCGGATACTGCTCGGCAAGATACCGGCGAGCGTGGTACCGCGGGAATCCGTCGTATTCCGCGACGGCTTTGCCTATCTCTTCGTCCTGAAGCCGCTGGAAGATACCGAGCCTGGCAGCGCCTTGCGACGTGTCGAGCAACGCCGGGTTGCTGTCGGCATCAGGCAGGGCGAGGTCACGGAGATACTTTCCGGCCTGGAGGCTGGCGAGCGTATCGTGCGTCGCGGTGCCGGTTTCCTCGGCAACGGCGACGTGGTCCGCGAAGTCAGCGATGACGTGGACGGGGCGAGCGGAACACCGCAATGAATGTTTCGCTCTGGGGCATCCGCAACCCGGCAGCAGCGGTCATCATCTTTGTCGCGCTGTGCGTTGCAGGCATCTACGGGTTTCGCCAGTTGCCGATCGCCACGCTGCCTGATTTCACGGTTCCGCAAATTACCGTAACGGTCACCCTCGCCGGGGCAACACCCGGGCAACTCGAGACCGACATCACCCGCAAGGTTGAAGACGCAGTCGCCAGCATTGCCAATATCGACAAGATCAATTCAACGATCACCGAAGGCAGTTCACGCACACGAATCGAGTTCAGGCACGGTCACGACATGGGCCAGGCACTGGAAGATGTGCGCGATGCCGTCGACCGGATACGCATAGATCTGCCACAGAACATCGATGAACCGGTAGTCTCCCGGGTAAACACCATCGGCGGGGCAGTGCTCACCTACGCCGTGCGTTCGAAACACATGGCACCGGACGAACTCAGCTGGTTTGTCGACGACGTGGTGACCAGGGCGCTGTTCGATGTCCCCGGTGTGGGCCAGGTCACGCGGATCGGCGGGTTCGACCGCGAGATCCGCGTCGATCTCCGTCCGGATGCCCTGCAGGCCTATGGGCTGACTGCCGGCACCTTGTCCGACCAGCTGGCGCGTATCCAGGTGGAGCGGCCTGGCGGCCGCACCACCCTGGGTGGCAGCGAACAGTCCGTGCGGACCGTTGCCACGGTCCGCAGTGCCGCAGAGCTCGCCAATTACCCCCTGTCACTGCCGGATGGCCGGGCGGTGCGCCTGTCCGCAGTCGCCTCGGTCAGCGACAGCTTTGCCGACCCCAGGGATGCCGCGCTCCTGGACGGGGAACCGGTCGTGTCGTTCGCGGTGCAGAGGGCGCGCAGCACCAGCGAAGTTGGCGTTGGGCGCGGGATCCGTGCGCGAGTTGCCCGGCTTGCGGCCGAACATCCGGACGTCGAGTTCATCGAGGTAGCCTCGACGGTGGAGCCTGCCGAGCATTCCTATGACGCATCGGTCGCAATGCTGATCGAGGGTGCGGTGCTGGCGGTCATCGTGGTCTGGATATTCCTGCGCGACTGGCGTGCCACGTGGATCAGTGCTGTCGCCCTGCCGCTCTCCGTGATCCCCACTTTTGCAGTCATGCACTGGCTCGGTTACAGCCTGAACCTGCTTTCACTGCTGGCGTTTGCGGTGGTAATCGGCATCCTGGTGGACGATGCGATCGTTGAGGTGGAGAACATCACGCGTCACCGCGCGATGGGCAAGTCGCCCCGCCAGGCGGCGATCGATGCGGCGGATGAAATCGGCATCGCCGTGATTGCAACCTCGGCAACCCTGGTTGCGGTATTCGTGCCGGTGGCGATGATCGGTGGTGAAGTCGGCCTGTTCTTTCGTGAGTTCGGCTGGACAGCTGCGACAGCGGTGCTCTGCTCATTGCTGGTGGCACGACTCCTGACACCGATGCTGGCTGCCCGGTACATGCACTCGACCGTCGATCCTGTCCCCGATGTCGGCTGGATGCCGCGCTATATAAGCTGGGTGGAAGCAGCCCTGCGCCACCGTGGGCGCACCTTGCTGCTGGCCTTCGCGACATTCATTGGCTCGCTGGCACTGGTGCCATTGATTCCAGCGACTTTCCTGCCACCTGGCAGCGGCACCCGCTCGGAGGTTCAACTCGAATTGCCGCCGGGAGCAAGCCTGGCGGAGACCACGGCGATAGCCGAGCAGGGCAGGCAACTCGTCATGGCGATACCGGAAGTCGAGAGCGTCTTTGCCCGGATCGGGGCGGTTGCGGGCAGTGGCTATGAAGGCGGCTTTCTGGGCGATCTGCGCAAGGCGGGGCTGGTCATTTCATTCAGGGCCGGCCATGAGCGCAGCGTCCCGGAACTTGAGGACGAGCTGCGCAGACGACTCGCCGATTTGCCCGGCGTGCGCAGCAGTCTCGTTAGCGTAGGCCCCGGCAAGCTGTTCGAGATCGTGCTGGCCGGCAATGATCCGGAAGTCCTGACCGGGGCTGCGCGCGAAGTGGAGGCAGCGGTTCGCACGCTGCCGGGCCTTGGCAGCGTCTCTTCCACGGCCTCGCTGCTGCAGCCGGAAGTCATCATCACGCCGGATCCGGCCCGGGCCGCCGACCTGGGCGTGGCAACGGTGGATATTGCTGCTGCTGCCCGTATTGCCACCAGCGGCGATTTCCGCCAACGACTGGCCAAGCTGAACCTGGCCGAGCGGCAGATCCCGATCCGCGTACAGGTCGCGGAACGCGCGCTCGGCGACGTTTCGCTCCTGTCGATGCTGAGAGTTCCCACCCGGGATGGCAGCGTACCCTTGTCGGCCGTGGCGACGATCAGCGAGGGCAGCGGGCCGGCACAGATCGATCGACTCAACCGCGAGCGGAATATCCGCGTCACCGCCGAACTGAACGGCCAGCCGGTCGGTACCGTGCTCAAGGAGGTGCAGGCCTTGCCTGCGCTGAAGAATCTGCCGCCGGGTGTGCGTGTGCTTCCCAGCGGTGATGCCGAGGCGCTCGGCGAACTGCTGTTCGGTTTCACCATGTCGATACTCGCCGGCCTGATCAGCATCTATGTCGTGCTGCTGCTGCTCTTCGGCAGCGCGTCGCAGCCCTGGGTGATTCTTGCCGCCGTACCCTTGTGTGCAGCCGGTGCTTTCGGCGGACTGCTGCTGACCGGTCATGCGCTGTCATTGCCATCGCTGATCGGTCTCCTGATGCTCACGGGGGTTGCCACCAAGAACTCGATCCTGATCGTGGACTACGCCATCATCGGTGAGCGCGACCAGGGCCTGCCCCGCCGCGAGGCGATACTCGAAGCCTGCCGGAAGCGTGCCCGTCCGGTCATCATGACCACCATGGCCATGGGGGCGGGCATGCTGCCCATCGCGCTGGGATTTGGCGCAGACGGGAATTTTCGTGCGCCGCTGGGAGTTTCGGTGATCGGCGGACTGCTGACCTCGACCCTGCTGTCGCTGGTAGTGGTGCCTGCAGCCTATTCCCTGGTTGCCGACCGGGTTGGTCGATCGAGGAAACCATCATGAATGCATCAGCTGGCACAGGGCTCAGGCAGGCCTCGACACCGTTGCTGGCCTCGCAACTCGACATCGACGGCATCTGCAATGTGCTGGCCGGCAAGATCCGCGGCAACCCGGTTGCAATCAGCCTGTTCCAGGAGCGGATTCCGCCGGATTACACCGGCATGAAAGTCGATCCGTGCCAGATACTCCGGCATGCGATGGATGACGGAAAGATCGTCTACTTCGACCGGACGCACCAGGACTGTCTGCACGGTGCCTACATCACCGGTGTACACGAAGGGACTGAGCAGATCCGCAGTGGTCGTTTGTTGACCGACTATCTGCCCGCATACCAGCCGGGTGCCGCCCACCAGTTCAATTCCGGACGCTATATCCTGCCGCAGGGTGCGATCATCGGTGCCGGCGCAGCTCCGCTGGACAAGGTCCCGGCCGGAATCCGCATCGACTCCATCGTGGTCGTCTGCACGCCCTTCTGGGCGGGCCAGATTGCAGCGGTACGCTCGGTCGAGGACGGCGTGCAGCCCAGTGCCGCAGCCGGTTCGTCGTTTTGCAGCGACATGTACGCCACACCATGGTACGAAGAGAACGTGGTGCTGACCCCCGGCGACATGGGCGGACGCATGAACAACAAGCTGAAACCCGAAGAGATGTTCGTGGTCATCCCGGCACGCTGGGCCAACAACCTCGTGAAGTTGCTCGGTGGCGCGCTGGATGTGAAGGGCATCTACGAAGCCACGCGGCCGCCCGATTCCATTTACTGGGTGCGCAAGGCGAAGAAACACGAACGTGCGGCCGAACTGCAGGCCCAGGCCGCGCCGGATCGCGACAGCAGTGCAAAACTGGCCAGGGAAAAATACGGCCTGACGATCAGCATGCCCTGGGACGAGGAGGCCCTGGCCACCATAGCCAGGGCACCGAAATTCGTGCGCAAGTTTGCTGTCGGCAACGTGGAAGACTTTGCCGAGGAGAAATCCTACCCGCTGGTCACGGCTGCCGTGGTCAAGGAGCAGGCCGACAGCGTCGGCATGGGCAAGTGGCTCGCGATGCTAAAAAAAACCTGATGGGCTGCCCGGTGCCCATGCGGCCCGGGCCATGAGCCACTACAATGGCCACGGGCCCGGGTGGCGGAACTGGTAGACGCTGCGGACTTAAAATCCGATGCGTCTATAAAGTAGATAAAAATAATACAATAAAAACAAATACATTGACGTTTTTAGAAGCTCCCGATATTCTTACACATGTCTTACACACTTTTCGGTGTAGGAGCTGCGAAGGAGTATGGCCGAGGAAACGCACTCACTGATGGACGGCAAGCTGCGCCTCTACCGACGCGAGAACAGTCGGTATTGGCAATGCTCGACCTATTTGAGCCGTCGGAATTACCGGACCAGCACGAAAGAAGAGAGCCTGGTCAGGGCCAAGGAATTCGCCCGCGACTGGTTCATCGAGCGCTACGCCGAGGAATTGCGGCGGCGCAAGGGGAAGCCCTTATTCGACGCCCTCGATGCTGCGTTGCAACTGGATCACCTCAAGGACCATCGAAAGCGCGAGATCCCCACCGGCCCGACCTTCGACGAGGCGGCCGATGCCTTCATCGCCGAGGCCAAAGTCGTCACGGAAGGGGAGCGGCACCCTTACTACGTCACCCAGAAGGAGCAGCATCTCAGGCTCCACCTTCGGCCGTTCTTCGGCCAAAAGGCGGTGACGCAGATCGACGCCGGACAAATTCAGGCCTATCGCGTGCACCGCATCGCGACAAATGTCGATCGCCAGACGAAGGAAGCGAAGCGCCCGTCGCGAAGCACGCTGCACCAGGAGATCGTCACTCTCCGGCAGGTCCTCAAGACTGCCAACCGCAAGGGCTGGCTGGCGGCTCTGCCGGACATGTCAGCTCCCTACAAGAAATCAGGAAAGATCACGCATCGCGCCTGGTTCTCGCCCGAGGACTACAAGCGACTCTTCGAGGCCTCCCGCGACCGAGCCGCCAAGCCGAAAAAAGAACGGTGGCGAAAGGCGAGCGAGAACCTGCACGACTACATCCTCTTCATGGTCAATACAGGCCTTCGTCCCGACGAAGCGTTGCGGATTGAGTACCGCGACGTGAAAGTCGTGCTGGACGACGACACCAATAAGCAAATTCTTGAAATCGAAGTGCGCGGGAAACGGGGCGTCGGTTTCTGCAAGAGTATGCCCGGCGCTGTCATTCCGTTTCAGCGATTGCAGAAGCGCAGCGGGGCTGCACCGACCGCCAAAGTATTCCCGCGATTCCAAAAGCAACTCTTCAACGACCTCCTCACCGAACTGGACCTTCGCACGGATCGCGAAGGCCAGCACCGCACGGCTTATAGCCTGCGGCATACCTATATCTGCTTGCGCCTCATGGAAGGCGCCGATATCTACCAGGTTGCAAAGAACTGCCGAACCAGCGTGGAAATGATCGAGAAGTTCTATGCCTCGCATATCAAGAACACGCTGGATGCTTCGGCGATCAACGTCACGAAGCCCAAGCGCCGCAGGAAAAAGACTGCGGCCAAGAGTAACGACCGCCCAGGCAAGGCGAAGGACTGATCGTCGCAGAATTGAAGGGCAAAGCATCAAAGCCCTTGGAATATCTGACGGGGGGAGCTATACAGGGGTATGGCTAGGCGAGCGTGGCGGAATGGTATACGCAACGGACTTAAGCCAAATTGAGTGCGCCCAGGGAAACCCGGGACGTAGAACTGCCCAAAGTCGGGGAAACCTTCACTGGCAATCCCGAGCCAAGCCCGGCAACGGGAAGGTGTAGAGACTAGACGGGCAGCACCTAAAGCCTTCAGGCCAAGGTGAAGGGATAGTCCAGACCACAAACGCCCAACGAGATTTATCCCGGGCGGCGGTGAAAACCGAAGTGGTATGAAAATCCGTCGGGGGCAACCCCATGAGGGTTCAAGTCCCTCCGCTCGCACCATCTTTCTCCCAAAAGGGCAGAACTGCCCGTCGGCTACGAGTAGAGAGCGGAACCGCTCGGCTCGTAGCCTTTGCGAAGTGCGGGCCGAACGGCCTGCACGGTGGCCATCAGAGACCCGAACGGGGCTCGGCCATCGCGCTAGTATCCTTTCAGAACCTCAAACCATTCAGCCTTAAACCCCAGGGAAAGCGATGAGCGCCCAACTTCTTGTTGTAAAACGCCTCTTTCTGGAGGCGAAAAACTTTGCGGAACAGACTGACCCGATAGCCGCTGGAATCGCCACGTCCCTTTTGCAGGACGCGGTTGAGCTTTATCTCTGGACTCTAATCAAGGAACGGAACATCCAGGTAAAGGACAACGACAGTTTCGTCATGTATCTGCAAAGACTCCTTTCGTCTGCTGACCTCATCAACGTTTCACCCTAGCCGCCGCGCCGTCCGGCTCAAACCCTGTCGCAAGTGGCGCTTCACGCTCCCGTGTTGCTTCGCTGCCCGCTCCATTCGCTACGCCAGGTTTGCCCCGTCCGGCTATTCAGGCGGCTGTTTGGGTGACGTCATTCGGTTTAACAGCAAACGAAAGGAGCCTCACGATGACAAGCAATGCAAAACCCGATTACCGCGTCAGAACCGCGGGCAACAACGGCCAGAAGGCGTTCTATCACGACCTCGGGGTCGCCTGGAGAAAAGAGAACGGCGTCATCTCCGCCAAGCTCTACGGTCTCCCGATCAACGGTGTCTTGATCTTCGTCCCGAACGAGGATCGCGTGATGGAAACCACGGAGGCGGGCGAATAGCCCGCCTTTTTTATCGAAGGAGAAAGATCATGAAAACTGACATTTACACGGCTATGCACCGCAAGCTGCTGCGGCTCATTCCCAACCTCGCTGATATTCGCGAGCACGCGAAGCTCAAGGCCAACGGCTACATGGATCTCAACGTGGACATTCTCTACAAGACCGAGAAGTACACCCGCATAGCCCTCAGCCACTACTACAAGCACCCCTCGGGCGACATGATCGCTGATCCCGATATGGAGGTTCGTATCTGGAATTACGGAGCCGTGGAAGCGCTCTCGTACCAGGATGCCTTCGGCTACCGTCGCGTTTACGAGGATGCCGAGGACGGCACCGTCGTCTATCCGGTTGTGAAGAAATCTCTCAACAGCTTTCTCAACACCTGGCTCTCAAATCTCATCGAGCAGGGTCATACCGTGGTGGAGAAGGACGCGCCCTAGCGGGCCGTCTTTTCGCGCCTGCCGCTCTGCGGAGCCGGTTCTTCGGCCTCGCTCCCATTTTGCGAAGGCTGGGCTTGGGCGGTAGGGTTTCCCGATTCCCGAGGAATCGGCTTGCCACCAGCGTCCGAGCTGTCTCGTCGCTCCATACCAGCCGCTCTGGCTCGCCCCGCATGATTGTCTGCCTGGCGCGGCGGATTTCAGTTCCTCTCCTGTAGGTCTCGATGGTCGTCCCCACCATCTCCGACGACCCCTCGCAGCCTCGCACGAGCAGTAGGACTAGGCCTTTCTGGTCCTCCTCTCGGAGCACTTCCGCGATAACCTGCCGCGTCCCGATCTTTATCGCCCGCGCCCCTCGCCGTTTTTGTTTGGAGAAAACGGCTTCGCGCCAGCGGACGACGTCTGCCTGGATGAACTCTCTCTCAACGGGAATCCATTCCGCCATGAGCCTCGCTACGGCCTGCCTTTGGCAAAGGCCTCACTTTAGGGATAGACGGGCCGAGGGAATTCGGCAAGTGAAAAACGGGCGTTTTCTGGAAGGAGGGGAGAGCTAGAAGATTTGACTCCCCCGACAAGCCCCAGCGTGCTAGTTTTGGTTGGTAAGCGGAGTCGGGCTCAAGTAGTACATGAACTAGCCTAGATGTGGGAACAAAACGGGGCCGGACTTACACATTTCCTTACACATACTTGGGCGCGAATAGTCATTTATCGTTTTAGATCAATGATTTAAGGATTTTTCTTGGGACTTAAAATCCGTTGCCCCTAACAGGGCGTGCCGGTTCAATTCCGGCCCCGGGCACCAGCCAGTGTAGGCCGATCCAGGCGAATGGCACCGCAGACGCTCAGCCGAGGTGCTTCTCCATTTCCGCCCACGACGGGTTCGGTCCCAGCTCTTTCGGTGAGACGTAGCCCTGTCGCTGATAGAAGCGGATGGCGGGACCTGCGGCCTGCAGGGTAACGCGCGACAGCCCTGCGGTTCTTGCGATCTCTTCGAGGTGAATCAGCAATTGCCGGCCGATGCCTTGCCGCCAGCGGTCCGGCGCGACATAAACGGCATCGATGTTGGTCTTTGCGGTATCCAGCGCCGCGAAGCCGACAATCAGGTCGTCCTCTTCAGCGATGATCACGGCCCATTTGGCAATTTCCGCTGCGCAAACCTCCGGGCTGCGTGTTGCCAGCCATTGCTCCAGGCCCTTGCCACCGAAAAATTGCTGGTAGACGGCGGTGGAAGAGGCGACATGCAGGGCATGTACCTTCGGTGCATCGACAACAGTGGCATTCCGGATACTGATCATGGCGCACGGATTATGTAGCAGAACAGCCTGCTGTATTCCACCCGGATTGGAGAACTCCGACAACGATACGCCATCCGTGATCTGTGATCCTAGTCCCGGCAGGTAACGCTATGCCACCTGCCCCCGGTCCCGTGGACCATTTCCCGGAATGACAATCGATAGTCGAGGTGTCGAGTGACCAGACCCTTCCTGCTTGGACTGATCGTCTATGCGACCGCAGTCATGCCAGCCAATGCTGCTCTCCTGAAGTTCACCGTCAGTGGCGAGGTTTCGCGGGTGGATAACTGGACCTATGCCTCGGCAGAACCGCAAACGATCGAGATGTCCTTCATGGTCGATACCCGGTCGGGAGTTCAGGGTTCGGTACCGGGAGCCACGGGTTGCCTGCAGTCCTTCAGCGCCAGTGGTGCCAGCATCAGCAATATTTCGGTACAGGCGGGCGGGAATACGCTCTGGTCAGGCAGCGGGGCAAGCGGGGGCTACGGCGGCCAGGCACTGGCGGGTGGTTGCACGGACAGCGCCTACAGCGCCTACCTGGACATCAGCGATGGCGACAATGTTTTTCGCAGCAGCGATCTTTTCCTGTTTGGCGGCATGGAGTACCTGGCCTTTGAAGCCAGCGCCGACCCCATGGCGGAGCTGCTGACAGGGCTGAACGGATCCGCACCGTTCACCTTGTCCGGCAGCTGGGGGCTCTTCGTCATTTCGTGTGGAACCCAACAGTCACAATGACTCCTGGTCGTCG
>JAHDYM010000097.1 GCA_023383705.1 Gammaproteobacteria bacterium
CGCCCATGCCGACGATCAGCGCCGGTTCAAGGATGCCGAGCAGGGCGGCGATCAGGCCGTCCATTTCCCGCTCCTGGTTCTGTGCGGCCCGTGCAAGCATCGCTTCCAGTTCGCCACTCGCTTCACCACTGGAGATCAGGTGGATGCAGATGGGTGGAAAGTGGCCGGCCACCGCCAGCGATTTGCCGATCGGTGCGCCCTCGCGGACCCGCTCGGCAGCAGCCTCCACGGCTTCGCGCATCGGAATGCTGGTGATCACCTCGGCGGAGATGCGCAGGGCTTCGAGCAGCGGCACGCCGCTGCCGCTCAGGATGCTGAGCGTGCGGGTGAAACGTGCCGTATTTGCACCCCGGACCAGCCTCGCGACCAGCGGCAGGCGCAGCAGCAGGGTATCGAAGCGGCGCTTCGGGCCGGGTTGGCGCAAGGCACGCCGGGCGGCGAAGCCGGCTGCGCCGATCGCTGCCAGCAGGAATATGCCGTAGTCACGCAGGAAGTCGCTGATTGCGATCAGCATGACCGTGAGCCCGGGCAGATCCCGGCCGGTATTGGCAAAGACACCGACGACCTTGGGGACGACATACACGAGCATGCCGCCCACGATCAGCAGTGCGAGCACGGACAGGACAACCGGATAGATCATCGCGTGCTGCACTTTCTGCCGCAGCACCTGCCGGTTTTCCGTGTAGTCGGCCAGGCGCTCGAGTATCGCGTCCAGATGCCCCGACTGTTCGCCGGCAGCCACCGTGGCGCGGTAGATTTCCGGAAAGGCCTGCGGGAAATCGCCAAAGCCGTCCGCCAGCGTGTGTCCTTCCATGACCCGCGAGCGCACGCCGATCAGGATGCTTTTGACGCGCGGTGATTCGGTCTGTTCGGAGACGGCGAGCAGGGCCTCCTCGAGCGGCAGCGATGACTGCACGAGCGTTGCCAGTTGCCTGGTCACCATCGCGAGATCAGCCGCCGACATGCTCCGGCGCAGGCTGAATGAGCGCTGGCGGGAGGCTTCCTTCCTGGCGATTTCGGCAACTTCGAGCGGCAGCAGCTGCTTTTCACGCAGCAGCTGGCGTACCTGCCTGGCGGTGTCGCCTTCGAGGATGCCCCGGCGCTCCTTGCCGGCCGCATCGATCGCCGTGTATTCGAATGCGCCCATCAGTCTGAACGGGTTACGCGCAACACCTCTTCCAGCGTGGTGACGCCGGCCAGTGCCTTGCGCAAGCCATCGTCGCGGATGCTGGGGCTGCGGGTGCGCGCATAGCGTTCCAGCTGCTGCTCGCTTGCGCCGTCGTGGATCATGGTCCGGAGTTCGTCATCGATGGTCACGAGTTCGTAGATGCCGGTACGGCCCCGGTAGCCCGGGCTGCCGGCCCGCATGGCCGCTTCATCCGGGTGGTAGAGGAGTGGCGGGCGCGCCGGATCCA
Source organism: Gammaproteobacteria bacterium (assembly GCA_023383705.1). GTDB lineage: Bacteria > Pseudomonadota > Gammaproteobacteria > Steroidobacterales > SHZI01. The sequence goes on from JAHDYM010000097.1 coordinate 1,416, forward strand.
TGCCCAGTGTGCGGCACTCGTATTCGCGCGCGGTATAGGCGACCTTGGTTGCCGGATCCAGCACGCGTACCAGTCGCTGGGCCAGCACGCCGATCAGGCTGGACGACAGCAGGAATGGCTCGACGCCCATGTCACGCAAGCGCGTGACCGCACCGACTGCGGTATTGGTGTGCAGGGTGGACAGCACGAGGTGACCGGTCAGGCTCGCCTGTACGGCGATCTCGGCGGTTTCGAGGTCGCGGATCTCGCCGACCATCACCACATCGGGGTCCTGGCGCAGGATCGCGCGCAGGCCGCGGGCAAAGGTCATCTCTACCTTGGTGTTGACCTGCGACTGGCCGATGCCGTCGATGTAATACTCGATCGGATCCTCGACCGTCATGATGTTGCGCGTGTTGTCGTTGATCCTCTCCAGCGCGGCATACAGGGTGGTCGTCTTGCCGGAACCGGTGGGTCCGGTCACCAGGATGATCCCGTGCGGCTTGTGGATCAGTTCATCGACGATGCCCTTCGAGTCGGCATCCATGCCCAGGCCTTCGAGTTCGAGCCGGCCGGCATGCTTGTCGAGCAGACGCAGCACGACCCGCTCACCATGTCCGGACGGCATCGTCGAGACGCGCACGTCGACGGCGCGGCCGGCGATGCGCAGGGAAAAACGTCCGTCCTGTGGCAGGCGCTTCTCGGCGATATCGAGCTTCGACATGACCTTGATGCGCGATACCACGAGCGGCGCCACCGCGCGCCGCGACTGCAGCACCTCACGCAGCACGCCGTCGATCCGGAACCGCACGACCAGCCGGTTTTCGAAGGGCTCGATGTGTATGTCGGAAGCGTTGTCCTTTACCGCGGAAGTCAGCAGTGCGTTGATAAGGCGGATGATCGGCGCATCGTCATCGCTTTCGAGCAGGTCGGATGGTTCAGGCAGTTCCTGGGCAACGCGGAACAGGTCGGTGTCTTCGCCGAGTCCGTCGACCATCTGCATGGTCGTGTTGGATTCACGTTCGTAGGTCTGCTGCAGCTGCCGGTCGAAGTCCGCCGGGGTGACGACTTTCAGCGAGACCGGTGTATCGATGAAGCGCCGGACCTCGGAGATGGTCGCGAGGCGTGCATCCTGCCTGACGAGCAGCAGCGGCTTGTCATTCTCGACGCCACTGATCAGCACGCCATGGCGTTTGGCAAAGGCAAAGGGCAGGAGCTGGCTGTGTGGACCTTCCTTCGGGGCAACCGGCCGGTCGATCGCAGCCTCGGGAATGGCGATTTCCGGTTCCGCCGCTGCCAGTTCAGGTACCGCCGGGTTCAACGCTCTCTCCTGCGGGCTGTTCGCGCAGATCGATGACCGGCGATTCAGGGTCCGTTGCCGGTGCGGCGGCCGGTACCTCCGGCAACACGGTGCGCTGTGTCTGCGGCATCAGTCGTACATTTTTCGGCTTGAGCAGCATTTGCTGGTCGCGGATGTAGTTGTATTTCGCATTGGTCTGGAATGCGGCCTGCACATTGTCCCGCAGGATCGTCGGCTTGATGAAGACCATCAGGTTGGTCTTGTTCTTCTTGGTCGAGTCCGAGCGGAACAGGGCACCGAGCAGGGGGATCCTGCCCAGCAGCGGCACGCGCGATTCGGTTTCGGTCACCTGGTCCTGGATCAGTCCGCCCAGCACCAGCGTGGCGTTGTCCTGGACGATGACCGTGGTGTTGATGGAACGGTTGCTGGTTATCAGGTCCACCGCGGCACTGCTGGGCAGCAGGGAGGAAATCTCCTGGGATATCTTCAGTCTTACGGCATCGCCTTCGTTGATCTGCGGCGTCAGCTTCAGCGTCAGGCCAACCTGTTCCCGTTCGATCGTCTGGAAGGGGTTGACGGCGCCCCCACCGCCGGTCCCGGTATTCGTGTAATTGCCCGTGACAAATGGAACCTCCTGGCCGACCTTGATTTCAGCCTCTTCATTGTCGAGCGTCACGAGGACCGGCGTACCGATGATGTTCGACGTGCCGTCGCTTTCCAGCGCCTCGAGGAGCGCGACGAAGTTGATGCCGGAATCCTTGAGCCTGCCGACCCCGAAGGTCAGGCCGTTGCCGAGCAGTTCGGTGGCGTTGGTGCTACCGTCGCTGCCCGCACCACCACCAATGATTGCGCTGGCTACACCGGTCACGCCCGTGGTGCCCGGAAACTTGGTTACGCCGATGGCGTTGTCCAGGTCGGCCCCGCCGACTGCCCAGGTCACGCCGAGTTGTGCGGCCCGATCCGAGGACACTTCGACAATGACCGCTTCGACCAGCACCTGTGCGCGCCGGATATCCAGCTTGTCGATGACCGCCATCATCGACTTCATGATCTTCGGTGGGGCGGTAATGATCAGCGCATTGGTGGAATCATCGGCCCAGATGCCGATCTCGCCACGCTGGGCCGGCGGCGCGGCTTCCTTGCCTGCCGCTGCCTGGGCGCCGGTGCCTGAATACTGGCTCTGCAGCTTGGTGGCCAGATCAGTTGCATTCGTATAGCGCAGATAGCGGACCTGTGTGTCGCCGCCTTCCTCGAGCGGGGTGTCAAGATGCGTGATCAGGGCGCGGTAGCGCAAGCGGTCGTCCTTGGCACCGGTGATGAGCACGCTGTTGGTGCGCTCGTCGGCGACCACGGTCACCCGCGGGCCACCGCCACCTTCGCCCTGCTGCGCGCCCTGGTTGAGCGCGCCCACCAGCTTGACGATCTCGGTGGCCGAGGCATGCTCGAGGCGCATGACTTCGTAGTCCTGGTCGGCGGCCAGGTCGATCCGCGCGATGATCTGCGCCATGCGATCCACGTTGGAGGCGCGGTCACTGATGATCAGCAGGTTGGAGGGCGGATGTGCCGCGAGATGGCCGTACTGGGGGATCAGTGGCCGCAGTATCGGCACCAGTTGGGCAGCCGCCACGTTCTGTACGCTGATCACCCGCGTCACGATGTCATCCGGCCGTCCACCGCCGCCGCGCTCGAGTTCGGCGCCCGGCATCTGTCGGGCGTTGGCATCCGGCAGGATCTTGATGACATCACCGGCCGGCACGGCGACAAAACCATAGACGGAGAGTATCGACAGGAACGCTTCGTAGAAGGCATCGGGACTCATCGGTGCCACCGACAGCATCGTGACCTGTGCCTTCACGCGGGGATCGAGGATGAAGTTCTTGCCGGTTACCTCGCCGACCGCCTCGATGACCTGGCGGATGTCAGCATCCTTGTAGTTCGGCGTGATGGTGGTGCCGGTCGCTGCATGCAGCTGGCCGGTGACCGAAAGGCCGATGCAAAGCGCCAGGGCTGCAAGCCAGGAACTGCGTGTGGCTGAATGTCTGTAAGGCATCACTGAGTGGCTCCGCCCGCCGGGCTGACCTGATCCAGATTGAGCGAGAGGACCTGTGGCTGGCCGTCGCGTTCCAGGGTGACCGTGACCTGGGTAGCGCTACCGAGGCTGCGAAAGACCTCTGTTCCCTGGGCCGGATTGTTCAAGACTACACCATTGATTTCCGTGATGAGGTCGCCGGCACGCAACCCCAGTGCGGCGAACTGCTGCCGGTTGGGTCCGGGGTAGATGCGATAGCCCTTGAGTTGGCCGTTCGGCATGAAAGGCTGAGGACGCACCACCTCCAGGAAGCCAGCGGTATTCTGTGCCACGAACTCCTCGACTTCAGCCTGGACCACTGGCAGGCGCGCAGCGCCAAGCCCGGCAGAAGGAGCCGCGGCCATGCCGCCCGCAGCGCGTGGCAGGCGCAGTACTTCAAGCTGCCCGGCGCGGCTCAGGATGACCAGGTCGGGTTGTATTTTCTGCAGCGTGGCGCCGCCTGGCAGCGGCATCTCGGCAAAGTAGACTTTTTCGTTGCCGCTGCTGTCGGCAATGATCGCATGGGCAACCCTGGGGTCATCGGCCGTGATGGTTGCACGCAGCTGAAGGCTCAGGCCGGTGTCCGGGGCCGTTATGGCCGCATCGCTGCTGATCGCCGGCGCATCGTAGGAGACCACGCCAAAGAGATGGGCGGCGCCGATGCTCGCGTAGTCACTCTGGCTCACCGCAACCGGGGAGGTGGACGGCAACGTGACCGGCGGCAGCCAGGGCGGGGCTTCGGCAGCCGGAACGAGCAGCCAGACCAGCCGGGCCAGGTAATAGCCGAGCAGCAGCACGGCAAGGATCGATATCCATGAGGGCAGGCGATCGATGGCCAGCATGCCGACCTGCGCCGGGCTTTGGCCGCTCCAGCGATCGAGTGTTGCCTGTATGCCCAGCATGGCTGCCTGATCCGGCCTGTTCGGGCTCATGAAGTCGCCTTGACCGGCCTGAAAAGCCCCGTAAAGTCATGAAGATTCAGCATAATCTTTTACTCTGCGGCGAGTACGCAAATAAAGCAACCTTCTGGTCCGTGGATTGCGACCTGATTGGCGTCGTGCCGCAGTGCTTCCGTGGCCTCCCTCGCGGAAATCCGAGGTGCTGGCTGTGTACGAATAAAGCGGTATCCTCAACGCTCAAGGTTTTGCTGCGAAAGACGACTTAGGCAATGAATGATCCCCGCGACAACGGTTCTGGTGACAAGGATTTCCGGCGACGTGCCGATGACGGGCGGGGGCTTGCCGTCGAAGAGGCCCGGCCCAGGCTCAAGCGCCCACCGCTTTACAGGGTGCTGCTGCTGAATGACGACTACACGCCCATGGAGTTTGTAGTGGATGTACTTGAGCGCATATTTGCGATGGACCGCCAGAAGGCCACCCGGGTGATGCTGGAAGTGCATACGCGGGGCAAGGGCATCTGTGGTGTATTCACCTATGAGATTGCGGAGACCAAGGTTGCGCAGGTCGGTGCCTACGCCCAGCAGCACCAGCATCCGCTACTCTGCACCCTGGAGGAGACCTGAGCCGCCATGTTGAGCAATGAACTTGAAGTCTGCCTGAACGAGGCCTTCCAGCAGGCCCGTACCCGCCGTCATGAGTACATGACCGTCGAGCACCTGCTGCTGGCGATAGCTGCCGTTCCCTCGGTGAGTGAAATCCTCAAGGGCTGCGGTGCAGACATGGCGCGCCTGTGCCGGGATCTGGAGCAGTTCATCGAGGAGTCGACGCCACGGATCGCCGAGGGCAGCGAACTGGACGTGCAGCCGACGCTCGGCTTCCAGCGTGTGCTGCAGCGCGCGGTTTTTCACGTCCAGTCCAGCGGCAAGAAGGAAGTGCGCGGGGAAAACATCCTGGTGGCCATCTTCGGCGAGAAACAGTCCCACGCGGTCTACCTGCTCGGGCTCCAGGAAGTCACCCGGCTGGATATCGTCAACTTCATTTCCCACGGCCTGTCAAAACTGCGTGAGGATCCGGCAGCGCCCAAGAGTCCTTCGGCTGAAGGTGAGGATTCCGAGGGCGAGGGTACCGCGCTCGACAACTATGCGACCAACCTCAACCGCAAGGCCCGGGAAGGCAAGATCGACCCGCTGATCGGTCGTGAGGTCGAAATCGAGCGGACCATCCAGGTGCTGTGCCGGCGCCGCAAGAACAATCCCCTGTATGTCGGTGAAGCCGGTGTAGGCAAGACCGCCATCGCCGAAGGGCTGGCGAAAATGATCGTCGACGGGCAGGTGCCCGAGGTGCTGTCCGGCTGCACGATCTATGCGCTGGATATGGGCGCACTGCTGGCCGGGACCAAGTACCGGGGTGATTTTGAAAAGCGCTTCAAGGCCGTCATCAAGGATCTCGCCAGGGATCCCGGTGCGATCCTGTTCATCGATGAGGTTCACACGGTTATCGGTGCCGGCGCCGCATCCGGCGGGGTGCTGGATGCCTCCAACCTGATCAAGCCGGTGCTCTCGAGCGGCGAATTGCGCTGTATCGGTTCCACCACGTACCGTGAGTATCGCGGCGTATTCGAGAAAGACCATGCCCTGGCGCGCAGGTTCCAGAAGATCGATATCGCCGAGCCCACCGTGCCGCAGAGCATAGAGATCCTCAAGGGACTCAAGTCCAGGTTCGAGGAACACCACAAGGTCAGCTATACGGACGAAGCCATCGTGGCGGCAGTCGAACTGTCAGCCCGCTTCATCAACGAGCGCCAGCTGCCCGACAAGGCGATTGACGTCATCGACGAGGCCGGTGCGAGCGTGCGGCTCGAGCCGGTGGCCACCCGCACCAGCGTGGTTGACGTGCCGCAGATTGAAAACGTCATCGCCAAGATGGCGCGTATTCCGCCGAAGAACGTGTCCGCATCCGACCGGGACCAGCTGCGCAACCTCGAACGGGACCTGAAGCTGGTCATCTTCGGCCAGGACAATGCAGTCACGGCACTGGCTTCGGCCATCAAGCTCGCCCGTTCGGGACTGCGGGAGCCGGAGAAGCCGGTCGGTGCCTTCCTGTTTGCCGGGCCAACCGGCGTGGGCAAGACCGAGGTGACCCGGCAGCTGGCGCACTGCCTGGGTATCGAGCTGATCCGCTTCGACATGTCGGAGTACATGGAACGGCATACGGTTTCACGGTTGATCGGCGCGCCGCCGGGGTATGTCGGTTTCGACCAGGGCGGCTTGCTGACCGAGGCGATCAACAAGCATCCGCATGCCGTCTTGCTGCTCGACGAGATCGAAAAGGCACATCCGGAAGTGTTCAACCTGCTCCTGCAGGTCATGGATCACGGTACGCTGACCGACAACAACGGGCGCAAGGCGGATTTCCGCAACGTGACGCTGGTGATGACCACCAATGCCGGCGCACAGGAGATGAGCCGGTCCTCGATGGGATTCACCACCCAGGACAACAGCACGGATGGCATGGCCATTATCAACCGGATGTTCAGCCCGGAATTCCGCAACCGGCTGGATGCGATCATCCAGTTTGCACCTCTCGGGCCGGATGCCGTCCTGCGCGTGGTAGACAAGCTGGTGATGGAGCTCGAGGCCCAGCTGGACAAGAATTCAGTGACCATCGAACTCGAGCCGGCAGCCCGCCAGTGGATTGCCGACAAGGGTTATGACCCGAAGATGGGCGCACGGCCGATGGCCAGGGTGATCCAGGAACAGATCAAGCGGCCGCTGGCCGAAGCCCTGCTGTTCGGTGATCTCGCCAAGGGCGGCCATGTGCGGGTCACCCTCGATGCAGCCGGGGAGCTTGCCCTGGTCACCACGCCGGCAACGCGCAGCCTGGAGCACTTGCCCGACCCGGCCTGAGGCGGGCGGAAAGCCCGCAAGCGCTCTCAGCGCGCGCGGAAGGTGATGCGTGCCTTGGACAGGTCGTAGGGGGTCAGTTCGACCGTTACCTTGTCGCCGGTCAGTATGCGGATGTAGTTCTTGCGCATCTTTCCGGAGATGTGCGCGATTACCACGTGTCCGTTCTCGAGTTTGACCCGGAAGGTGGTGTTGGGCAGGGTCTCGGTGACGAGACCTTCCATCGTTATGGCGTCTTCTTTGGGCATGTGTGCTCCGGCAGGAAGGCGCGGATTGTGGTCTAAGTGGCTTTGCCGCGCAAGCGAGCAGCCGGCCAGAGCGGCCATTCAGGACAGCCCGGTTGAGGGGCAAGGGGCGGTTTGCCAGCTGCCGGCCTGGTCCGGCAGCCGGGTCAGGTCCCTCACCGTGCGGACGAAGTCCCGGCGCGCCATCAGGCGGCTGCCCAGCGAATTCAGGTGCGGGGTTTCAAGCTGGCAGTCAAGCAGGCGGAAGCCACGTGCCGTGAGCTGCTTCATGAGCGCGACGAGCGCCACCTTGGAGGCGTCGGTTTCGGTGCTGAACATCGATTCGCCGAAAAACACCCCGCCGATCGCGATGCCATAGACGCCGCCGACCAGCCGGTCGCCGAGCCAGGTTTCAATCGAGTGGGCGTGGCCGAGTTCATGCAGCCGCAGGTAGGCGGCCTGCATGTCGGCGATAATCCAGGTGCCCTGAGCGGCACGCAGTTGCGCGCAGGCGCTGATGACGCCGGCAAAATCACGGTCGGTCGAAACGGAAAATCGTCCGCTGCGCAGCGTGCGGCGCAGGCTGCGTGAAATGTGCAACTCACCGGGCAGCAATACCGCGCGGGGATCCGGGGACCACCACATGATGGGCTGTCCGTCTTCATACCAGGGAAAGATCCCGCGCCGGTAGGCCGCCAGCAGCCGTGGCGGTGACAGGTCGCCGCCCAGAGCCAGCAGTCCGTTCGGATCGTCCAGCGCCTGTTCGGGATCCGGGAAATCCCCTGGCGGGTCGTCGTTGCGCAGGAGTGTCAGGCGTGCCATCCGCGAACCGTCCCGGCTTCCCGTTTATTCCTTGCGAAAGGGCACATGGTCGCGGGCACTGTCCATGTATTCATCGATATGTGCGCGCTCGCGTTCGAGATAGTTGTCGATGGCAGCGGCAAACTGCGGGTGTGACAGCCAGTGCGCAGACCAGGTCTCCGTCGGCGCAAAGCCGCGGGCCAGCTTGTGCTCACCCTGTGTGCCGGGCTCGAAAGCCTGCAAGCCGTTGGCGATGCAGTACTCGATGCCCTGGTAGTAGCAGGTTTCGAAGTGCAGGCTGTGGAAGTCGCCGGTGCTGCCCCAGTAACG
>JAHDYM010000098.1 GCA_023383705.1 Gammaproteobacteria bacterium
GCGCCAGCCATGCCGACATGACGCGAAGCGTTTCCACACAAAACGGCATAGAGCCAGCCCGTCTCCCCGCTAGGGGCCGGGCTGGTTCATTTTCACAGGAGCACCCTCATGTTCCCCGACCTCATCCCGCCCGCACTCGACTTCGAGCACCAGCTTGGAGCCTGCGTCAACGCCATGAGCCAGGACGACGCCATCGGCCAGATCCTGGTGTTCGAGCGCATGCGTGGCACGCTGCACATGCGCCATATCGCCAGCGCCGACCTGGTGGACACCGACGTGGACGACTACGAAATGGTCGTGTTCGACGGTGGCAACACCAGCGGCGATACATGGAAGCATGTCTTCTTCCCGCGTCAGCGCGAGCACTACTTCGTTTACGAAGCCTGACCCCCCAAGCCCCTTCCGAGGGGCTTTTTCTTGCCCGCAGCGAAGGAAAGCGGATGCGGCGCGGTGCGGTTTCCTACGGGCGGACCGCTCACTCCAGGGCCATTCTTGCCCCATGTTCGTCGGCGTTGCCGACACATGCCCAGGCAGCCAAGACCTTCGAGGCTGCAAGCGCGGGAAACCGTGCTGGTCGTTTCTTCCTACGGACGTACAGCGTCCATCCACCCACAAGGGACCTCTCCCTTGTGGGCGGGGAATCCCTTGTTCTTCCTCAAGGAGATTCCCATGGATCGCTCTCTCATCAAAACCCTGATGCCTTCGCTTGTCGCAGGCCATGTGCCCCGCAATGTGCGGTCGTTCAAGTACCGCGTGTTCGATGATCAGCCGCAATCCTCGACGCTGGGCTTCGCCATCGATCCCCAACCCTTCGACGGCAAGGTGGTCGCGGCGAATGAAAATGCCATCGTCGTCAAGCTCAAGCCCAGCGAGTTCGCGGTGCTCGACCCCAACCTGGTGACCACCGTCCCGAGCGAAGGTGCCAAGGTGCATGTCCAACCGTATGCCCGCCGCCGCTTCGACGGCCTGCGCGCGGACACCCCGGAAGTCATCACCGAGAAAACCTCGGATGGCACGCCTTACACGATCACGAGGCACATCCTCGGTTCCGCACCGGCCAAGCTGCCCATCCCCCAGCCGCAGTGCATGGAACTGGGCCAACTCGTCGAGCAGATGGAGGAAATGCCGGCGCCCGACGGGTTCCGGCGGATCACCCACATGCTGGTCGATGCCGGCGCCCGGGACTTCACCTGGGTCGATCCCAAGCCGTCCAAGATCATCGAAACGCCTCCGGCGATCAGCTTCACGGTCTCGACCGCGAAGTTCGAGGGCCAGGTGACGATCCTCTACGACCGCGGCGGGGACACCTACGTGGTGGAACTGCACCGCAACGGCGAACTGGTCGATCGGCACGACGAGGTGTATTTCGACATGCTCGGCGAAGTGCTGGAACGGCTCATCGACGACGGGCGCTGGCGGCTGATCGACGTGAGCGTGATCGACGCCAAAGCGGCCCGCCGCCAGGCAGTGCTGGCATGACATCCAAGGCCGGCGACTGCTGGGTGGTGTATTCGCCCAACGAGTCGGCCATCGGCGACAGCGCCGGCTTCTGGTCCGACGAGTTCGGCTGGGTCCCGTTCGACCAGGCGACGTGCTTCTCGGCGGAAGAGACCGGGGGCTTGCAGCTTCCGATCTCAACTGGCGGTGATGCGCGCTTCGTTCCATGGCAGGAGGCCCGGCGGCACTACGGCTGACGCCGAAGCCTACCGGCCACAAGCCCCACGGGCCTTCCATCCATCCGGGTGGAGGGCCTTTTCTTTTCCATTCAACACAGGAGATTTCAATCATGTCCCTGCGATTCAAAGGCTCCGACCTGCGCCCCGTGCTGGCCGAGGCGATCGCCACCCAGGGCCGCGTGATCCTCGCCAAGGATCAGGGCGTGTACTTCCTCGCCGAGCGCGGGGAACGCCGCACGGACGGTCGGGTGAAGCTGTTGGCCTATGCCGTCGGCTGCAACCCGGATACCGATCCGTTCGATGACTGGTGGGAACTGGCACGCGCCGAACTGGGCGGCGACGACTTCGGCGAATTCTTCGACCCGAAGGAAGGCGTCTTCGCACGCATCCTGCACGGCACGGACGACCTGATGCTGTCCGCCACCGCCACGCATCTGTCGCTGGAGGTAGCTCCCCCGGCGTAGCGTAGTAACCGCCGCGCGGCCCTCGCAGCCCCCACCCGGGGGCTTTCTTGTCTTCGCATCGCGGCCACCGCTGCGCGTGCGCGTTCGTCTTCAGCCGCCATGGCCTGCCTCGTCGGCCTACCACCGACATGCCCACGGAGACGACCGCATGCACGACCCGTTCAAGATTACCCAACCTACCTGCATCAGCTTTTCGGGCGGCCGCACCAGCGCCTACATGCTCTGGCGCGTGTTGCAGGCCAACAGCGAGCTACCCACCGACACCGTGGTGTGCTTCGCCAACACGGGCAAGGAAGTGGAAGCGACCTTGCGCTTCGTGCGCGACTGCGCTGAACACTGGCAGGTGCCTATCCACTGGCTGGAGTACCTGCCCACGGAGCCGGGCTTCATGCTGGTCGATTTCGAGCGCGCCAGCCGCCAGGGCGAACCGTTCGAGGCGCTGATCCGCAGGCGCCAGTACCTGCCCAATCCCGTCGCCCGCGGCTGCACGACCAGCCTGAAGATTCGCCCGATGCACCGTTTCCTGCGGCATCTGGGCTGGACGGACTGGGACCAGATGATCGGTATCCGCGCCGACGAGCAGCGGCGCGTCGCCAAGATTCGAGCGCGCGGCCATTCCACCGAATCGACCCACGAAACCATGTGCATGCCGCTGGCGGACGCGGGCGTCACCGTGCGCGACGTGGGCAACTTCTGGCAGGCGCAGCCGTTCGACCTTGAACTGCTCACGGTGAACGGCCGCACGCTCGAAGGTAACTGCGACCTGTGTTTTCTGAAGCCGCGCAGGCAGCGCCTGGCCCTCATCAAGGCCCGGCCCGAAGCCGCTGTGTGGTGGATTCGCATGGAATCCCTGAACCTGGCGAGCAAGCCCAGCGGGGCTCGGTTTCGCGCCGATGGTCCCAGCTACGCCGACCTGGCGCGCTTCGCTGCCGACCAGGGCGACCTGTTCGATGCCGCCGAGGAACCGCTCGCCTGCTTCTGCGGCGATTGATGCTGTGCGCACGGCATTGGCCTCGCCACGGCTGCAACTGGTGCCCGTGTCGCTGCGCACCGCCAATGCCTTCGTGCAGGAGCACCATCGGCACCACCGTCCGGTTCAAGGGGCGAAGTTCGCCCTGGCGGTCACGCTGTCCGGCAGCGACGGCATCTGTGGCGTGGCCATCGTCGGTCGCCCGGTCGCGCGTCACCTGGACGACGGCTGGACCCTCGAAGTCACCAGGCTCTGCACCGATGGCGCACCGAACGCCTGCAGCAAGCTCTACGGAGCCGCCTGGAAGGCGACCAAGGCACTGGGCTACACGCGGCTGATCACCTACACCTTGCCCGAGGAAGGCGGTGCCAGCCTGCGCGCTGCCGGCTGGCGGCTGGTCGGTACGCGCGGCGGCGGCACCTGGAGCCGCCCCAGCCGTCCGCGCGCCGACACCCCCGACCACCTGCGCGGCCCCAAGTGCCTGTGGCGCGCGCCCGGCGGCGCGGACAAAGGGAAACGCCCGGATGCCGATTGATTGCTGCCGCGCGCGCGAGGCCCGGCCATGCTGGCCCCATGCCTGCTGACGTTGTCAGCGACATGCCAGGCAACCATCGGTCTTCGAGGTTGCGGCGCAGTTCCCGCTGCGTGACCGACCCAGCTCGCACCGCATCCATCCGCGAGCGGCCACCAGTCTCTGGTGGCGGATGCTTTCGCCTTATCAACCCACCGCGGGGTTACGCACCTTTCCCCGCATGCGTGGGGCTGGTGTGTCTCCGCTTCTTCCCTATGGAGATTCACCATGAACACCACGTCCAACGAGAAATCGTATTTCGACCTCCACACCTCGGGCATCGGCTACATCCAGCGTGTCCGTGAAGTGCCTGTCCGGGGCGGCCGCCGTGCGCAGCCTTTCCTGGCATGCACCGTTGCCGCGCTGGTCGGCCCCGCCAGGGACCCCAGCTACCGCTACTTCGACGTCAAGGTCTCGGGTGCCGAGGCCAAGAACCTCGTCCAGCGCTACATCGGCGTTGACGATCCCAAGCAGCGCCCGCTGGTGCGCTTCCGCCTCGGCGACCTGTGGGGCGATGCGTACATCCGCGACAAGGGCGAGCGCAAGGGTGAAGCCGCCGCGTCCCTCAAGGCGCGACTGCTCAAGGCCGAGCCGCTTGACCGGGCCGAACTGGCTTCCATCAAGCAGCACGAGCTGCTCACCCGCGGCATCGGCTACCTCAGCCGTCCGAAGGACGTTACCCCCAAGGATGGCGATCCGTTCCTGTCGTGCTGCGTCGCGGCTCTGGCCGGGCCTGTCGGTGAACCGGACTATCGGTACTTCGACACCATCGTCGCCACCCCTGAAGCCGAGCACCTGGTTCGCCGGTGCGTGCAGGCCATCGAAGGGGACCGCAAGGTGCTGATCGCCTTCAAGTTGAACGACATGAAGATCGATCCGTACATCCGCACCAAGGGTGAGCGCGCCGGGGAGCCGGGAGCGAGCCTGGAATCGACGCTGATCCACATCGGTCTGATCAAGATCGACGGCACCCAGGTCTATCCGACGGGCCAGGCGCAAGCCGAGGCGCCGCAGGCCGAGGACGCACCCGCGCCCGAAGCCGAGGACGCCGCCGGCACCGCTGCTGACCAGCCTGTCGAGCCCGCCGAGCGCGAGCCCGCAGGTGAGGTCGAAGAGCATGAGCCGGCATTGGCTGCTTCGTTCTGATCCGGCATGGCCCCTCACGGGGCCTTGCCTTTTCCTATTCTTCAAGGAGAACCATCATGGCAGTCACATCGGCACCCGAGAAATCGGTCGCGCCCATCGTCGTCCCCGGCCAGCTCACGCTGCGCACCATCCGCGGCAAGAACGGCCCGTTCACGGTCGGCCGCCTCGCCACGCACCTCGGTACGTTCGAGGTCAAAGACCCGGAGCTGGAGCAGTACCCCGAAGGCAAGTACGACGGGGAATTCATCATCAGGTACATCTTCCCGAAGTCCTACCCGGTCGGCGGCGGCATGCGGTTCGAGATCCGTGCCAGCCTCGACGGCATGACGCTCAACGGCATCGACAAACTGAGCCGCGACGAAGCCCGCAGCTTCGCCACCCAGGACGTCGATCCGCTCGATGAAGAGCAAGGGGCGCAGCCTGCGGCAACGCCGGCCAAGCCCGCCAGACCGTCCAAGCCCGCCAAACCTGCACCCATGCAGGCGTCCGCGGACCCGCTGGTCGATACCACGCCTTTCGGCGTGGATGCGCCGACGCCTGCTGCGGCGACTGCCCCCGGCAGTACCGAGGATGGCGACGCCGCGCTGTTCGGCCTGTTGTGGCCGCTGGGCGAGTCCGTGAAGCTGGATTCGACCATCGACCGCCGCGCCCTGCGCGCGCAGATCGCCCGCCTGGGCGAGCTGGGCTACGCGCTGGACTTCAAGACGCAGGAGTGGAGCCGCCAGGCCGAACTGCAACCTGCGTGATCGCAGACGCCGCATGCGCGGTGTTCTTCATCCACCCGCCGGGGTTCCTTCCCCATGCGGGGGAGGCCCTGGCCATTTTCTGGAGGTCTCCATCATGTCCACCATCGCTTGCGATACCCCCCGTTCCGCGCTGGACGAATCCGCGTGGCGGGCTGTTTGCAAGGCCGCCGCCGAGCACGCCCAGCGTGGTTGCGGCCTGTCCTGGGATCACTGGGTCACGCTTTTCAGCTCGGAGATCGACGTGCAAGTCAGTCGTCTGCCGGAAAGCCAGTGCGCTCATGCTCTGGAAATCGCGGCCCAAGAATGGGACTACGCAACACCTGCCGAACGGCAGGAAACCCAGGACTGGAATGCGGAGCATGGCTATTGCTCGCACGGGATCGAGTTCGGCTGCTGCCCGGCCGGTTGTGATCGAGACGATGACGACTGGGATTGAGGGCAACGCATAGGTTCCTTCGCCGCAGATGCGGTATTCCATCACCCGCTGGGGGTTCCTCCCAGCGGGGAGGCCTCCGGCTCTACTTCTTCAGGAGGCATCTCATGGGCTGGTATTTCTCTCCCCAATCGCGGTCTGAACTGATCGCGGAATTGATCGCACCGCAGCAGACCGAGCGCGTCAGCGCGAAGGTCATCGCTCACGCATTGCGCGGCAACGTGCTGTGGTCCGTGGTCGAACTGACCGCCAAGGTCGAAGGTGTGCATCGTGATCTTGCGCCGGGCCAGTCCCTGCGCTACATCCGCTGCGATCTGCTGGAACGCAGCGGCAACCAGTGGGGCTACAAGCCGCTGGAAGAGTGCATGTCCCCGTACTACTACTCGTGCCCGTTGAGCTATCTCGACATGGCACCAGAGCAGTCCGCCAACTGGCGTACCGGCGTTCGCGCTTACCACGCACGGCGGCGTACACCCACGGCTGTCACGGCACCCGCCGCGCCGCTGATGGTCTGAGTCAGGAGGAACCGACATGGACCCGATCCTGGCTGCGCTTCCGCCCTCGCTGCTGGCACTCGTTGAAGGCAGTTTGTCCAACGACGAAGTGTCCTCCGACGAGGAAATGCTGGCGTACTTCATCGACAACGGCCTCACCGAGGACCAGGCACGGCAGGCACTGACCTACCGCGACCAGTACCTCAACAACATCTACCTGGAAGGCTTCACGCCGATCACTTCGGCGGGCGAGCCGCTTCACTTCAACCCGCGCACCCGGCAGTTCGAGCCGGACTGAGCGTTTTCTTCCACCCCCTGGGGCAGTACTTGCCCCAGCGGGCGGTGCTGTTCCCGTTAATCCGAGGACACCACCATGCCCGCAAACACTTCTTCCACCACGCTGTACCGCATCGACGAATGCCCGGACGTGATGGCCGACGCTTGCGTCGGCGATGACCAGGGCAACCTGATCTTCCTGTCAATCTGGGCGCGCGACACCGCCGTCCAGCAGTTCCTTGCTCGCCTGACCCTCGGGCGCGACGAGCAGGGACTGGACCAGTTCCACATCATCACCGGCCAGGGCGGCAGCGTCCCGGTGTTCGTCGGCAACGTCGATCGCCTGGAAAAGCGCATGACCCGCGCTTATCGGCGAACGCTGTTCGGTTCGCTGTCCAACGTGTGGCTGTTCGACCGGCGCTGCGTCAAGCCCGACAAGGCCAACGCCAGCGCACTGGCATTGCTGCCACGCGACAGCGCCCACCGGCTTGACCGCCTGTGGATGCTGGTGCGGGACACCTGCCCGTTGCCGCTGCTCGACCACTGGCGCGAGACCGTGCTGGAACTGCTGCAAAGCCGCGAGATGCTTGTCCACCTTCCGTTCGCCCTCGGGCCGCTGGAAGGCCATCGGCTCGCCATCGACGTGCCGGCGCTGACCTTGGCGCTGGGTTCCCTGATCCGCAGTGACGTACTCACCGCCTATCCATACCCGGCCAAGATCTGGACGCCGGAAGTGGTAGCGGCCTGACCCACCCACGGAGGCACGCCTTGGCGCGCTTCCGTGTTTCATCCCCGCCAACCAGGAGACTTCCATGGCCCTCATGTTCCCGCGGCTCGCCCGCAATTTCGCCAAGAACGGTTACTACCCGACCGACGAACCCACGCTCGAAAGAGCCCTCAACGCACTGATGCCCAGCGACGGGCCGATGTGCATCCTCGATCCCTGCGCCGGCGAAGGCGTGGCGATCGCCGAAGCCGCCCATGCCCTCGGGCGCGAGCAGGCCAAGGCGTTCGCCGTCGAGTTCGACCCGGAGCGGGCACGTCATGCCCGCGGCCTGGTCGATCACTGCCTGCACGCGGACCTGATGGACACGATGGTCTCCAAGCAGTCCTTCGGGTTGCTCTGGCTCAACCCGCCGTATGGCGACCTGTCCAAGGACGTCAACGGCAACATCGGATACCAGGGCCAGGGCCGTGCCCGCCTCGAAAAACTGTTCTATCAGCGTTCGCTGTCGCTGTTGCAGTACGGCGGCGTGCTGGTCTTCATCGTCCCCGGCTACGTGCTCGACGCGGAGTTGGTCGGTTGGCTGACACGCCACTACACGGACCTGCGCATCTACCGAGCGGTGGAAACGCAATTCAAGCAGGTGGTGATCTTCGGCCGAAGGGTGCGACAGCGTGAACAGGCTCCCGATGGCGTCAAGGCCGTGCGCAATCTGCTGCTGCAGGTTGGGCTTGGCGAAGTCGAAGCCGAGGAGCTGCCGAGCGATTGGCCGTTCCTGCCGTACATCGTCCCCGCCAGTCCGGCCGAGCCGGAGCATTTCTTCCGCGTGACGATGGAGCCCGAGCAGTTCGCCGACGAGGTTGGCAGGCTGCAAGGCCTCTGGCCGTCGCTGGACACGCACCTGGGGGCCGCGCAGCAGTCGCTGCGTCCACCGGCGCGGGCCTTGTCCCACTGGCATCTCGCCCTGGCTCTGGCCGCGGGCGCGATCTCGGGGGTTGTGCGCTCCAAGACCGGGCGCGTGCTCGTTGTCAAAGGTGACACCCACAAGGACAAGACGCTCCAGCGGGAATTCACCGAACGCGAAGACGGCTCCATCGCCGAGACCCGCATCCTCACCGACAAGTTCGTGCCTGTCATCCGCGCGTGGGACATGACGCCTAGCTCCGCCACGCGGGGCGAGGTGTTGACCATCCGCTGATCGCTCTTCACCGCTGACGGTTCGCCGTCCTTTTTCCCACCACGGGGCATGCCATCGCCCCGTTGGCGGGTGGTGCATGCCCCATTTTCTTTGGAGCATCACCATGTCCCTCGATCTCGAAACCACCACCGCCGAAGCCACGTCCGTACAGGGCGAACTGCTCGACGCGGAATCTTCCCCTCTAACCCTGAGCCTTCAGGATTTCGTCAGTGAGTTCGGCGACGAACTGCTCGACGCCCTCAACAGCGCCAACCCGCCGGTCTATACCGGCCAGCCGCAGGCGCATCGGCAACTCGTCGTCGCCAGCCTCAAGCGCAAGCTGTTCCCGGCCCAGGCCGAAGTCGTCCATGCCGCCGCCGAGCTGCTGATCGACCGTGGCGAACGCGCCGCGATCGTCAACGGCGAAATGGGTTGCGGCAAGACGACCGTCGGCATTGCCACGGCCGCCGTGCTCAACGCCGAAGGCTATCGCCGCACCCTGGTTCTTTCGCCACCGCACCTTGTTTACAAGTGGCGGCGGGAGATCCAGGAGACGGTGGCTGGCGCCAAGGTGTGGGTGCTCAACGGCCCTGACACCTTGGTCAAGCTCATCAAGCTGCGCGAGCAGTTGGGTGTGCAGCCCACAGGCCAGGAGTTCTTTGTCCTGGGGCGCGTCAGGATGCGGATGGGGTTCCACTGGAAGCCTGTCTTCACCCAGCGGCGCACTCGTCACGGCGATGTGGCGGCCTGCCCGGACTGCGGCACGGTCATCACCGACCTCGACGGCGAGCCGGTCAACCCGGTCGCGCTCGAAGCCGAGGAGTACCGCAGGAAGTGCAGCCATTGCGCCGCGCCCCTGTGGACGCTGATGCGTCCGCGAAGCATGGCCGGTAGCGACCAGTCCTCGGCTGTCCTCAAAGCCTTGAAGCGTATCCCCACCATCGGGGAAGTCACCGCGCAGAAGCTGATGCAGAAGTTCGGCGACGGCTTCCTGGCCTCGATGCTCGGCGACAACATCCATGAGTTCATCAACCTCATGGACGGCAACGGCGAGCTGGTGTTTTCCGACCGTCAAGCCACGCGTATGGAGCGTGCGATGGCCAACATGGAGTTCGGCTTTGGCGAGGGCGGCTACCAGCCGTCCGAGTTCATCAAGCGCTACCTGCCGCAAGGCA
>JAHDYM010000099.1 GCA_023383705.1 Gammaproteobacteria bacterium
GCGACTATGACGCAAAAAAAAACCCCGCGTGAAGCGGGGCTTGTACGGGTTTTTGTTGTTGTCGCGAGTCAGGTCTCGATGTGCACGTCAGTCTGTTGTGGCTGTTTTCTTGTTATGGTTTTGCCGCATTTACTTCTAATTGTTTTTTGTACTTCTTCTTGTTTGCGTCTTCTGGCTCTCATGTCCGTTAAAGATCAGGAGCCCCGCGTACATCACCGAAACCATGCCAGAACGTACGGAGCAAGACCCGTGCCGCTGAGTAAAAAAGACAAGTTATTCAGTTGGATAAGAAAAAGTCATCGCCTCGTCTCAGGCGATGGACCGCGAGCATGTAAAATAATTCGACGCCCCTGTTGCGGGGTTTAGATGCGGACCTTCCTGCAAGTTTCTGTAGGTTCAGGACTCTTGCCGTTGCGGTACTGGCCGGGATTTTGCGCCTTCCGGGGCTTTCTGCCCAAAGGTGGCTTAAAGGCCAATTTTGGCCCGGGATCGGTGGCCGGATGTGTAAAGGATTCCAACGCCTGCTGCGGCGCCCGCCTGTTATCCCGCCATTGAACCCGTTAGGCTCTGCGCCTGCACAAGAGCCCGGATTTCAGGCGATGGAACTCGAACAACTGCGCGACCAGCTCTCGGCGATCGATCGGAAAATCCTCGAGCTGGTGGCTGAACGACAGCGGCTTTCCGGCGAAATCGGGGCATGGAAGCGCGCATCAGGTCGCCCGACACGGGATTTTGCCCGGGAAAAGAAGGTCCTGGACAAGGCCAGATCGCTGGCCGCCGGGCTCGGGATCCCCACCGGCCTTGCGGAAGCGCTGTTCAGCCTGCTGATCCAGTCCTCGCTCGCCAACCAGGAACAGGCGCGTGTGCGTGCCGAGGGCCAGGGGTCCGGGAAGCCGGTGCTGGTGATCGGTGGCAGCGGCAAGATGGGCCGCTGGTTTGCCGAGTTCCTGCACTCCCAGGGCTTTGATGTCACGGTTGCAGACCCGGCTGGGCCGAGTGCCGGGTTCCGGCATGTTGCCGACTGGCGTGACACGCCGGACCATTTCGCGATCACCGTGGTCTCGGCGCCGATCGATGCGATGGCCGGCATCCTCGAGGAACTGGCGACCCGCAAACGCAGCGGGCTGATTTTCGACATCGGTTCACTGAAGTCGCCGTTCATCGACAGGCTGAAGGCGCTTGCCGCACATGGCAGCCGGGTGACCTCCATTCACCCGATGTTCGGCCCGGATACCGAGCTGTTGTCCGGTCGTCATGTGCTGTTTCTCGATACGGGCTGTCCCGATGCCACCACCGAAGCCGCCCAGTTGTTTGCTTCGACGATGGCGGCGCAGATCCGCATGGACATCGATGAGCATGACCGTTTGATGGCCTATGTGCTCGGTTTGTCCCATGCGCTCAACATCGCCTTCTTCACCGCACTGGCCGACAGCGGTGAGACCGTGCCGAAACTCGCGCATATTTCCAGTACGACCTTTGATTCCCAGCTTGAAGTTGCCCGGCGCGTCGCAGGCGAAAGCCCGCAGCTGTATTTCTCGATCCAGTCCCGGAATCCCTGGGGGCTGGCGGTTGTCGAGGAGCTGCAGGCTGCGGTCGGCCGGATCGCGGCGATCATCCGCGACGGCGATGAAGCGGCCTTTGTGAAACTGATGGAGCAGGGGCGAAGCTATCTCGCCAGCCGCCGCTAGCGGCCCTGGGAGCGGCTTCAGCCGCGACCCGCGACACTGCGCCTGAGCAGGATCAGGAATGCCGGTACGCCGACAGCAGCGGTAATTGCACCGACTGGAAGCTGCTGGGGGGCTAGAACCGTGCGCGCCAGGGTGTCGGCAATGACCAGCAGTGTGCCGCCGGCCAGTGCAGAGGCGGGGATCACGATGCGATGGGAGTTCCCGCCCGCCAGGCGTATGAAATGCGGCACGATCAAGCCGACAAAGCCCACCACGCCCGCAGTCGTGACCGCCACCGCCGTCAACAGGGAGCCCAGCGCATAGACCATTGCCCGTGTGCGTCTGACCTCGAGCCCGAGCAGCGCGGCCTGCTTGTCGCCGGTGCCGAGCAAGTCGAGGGTCCGGGCCAGCAACATGCCGCCGGCTACGCCAATGGCTGCCACCAGCAGCATCGAGCCAGGCTGTTCGACGAACGAGAAATCGCCCATCAGCCAGAAGATGATGCCGCGCAGTTTGTTGTCGGGGCTGATTGCCAGCATCAGGCTGACCACCGCACTCCAGCCGGCCGCAACCACGATGCCGGTCAGGAGCAGCCGGTCAGTGCTCCAGGTGCCGGCACCCCGCGCCAGGCCGAACACCAGCAGGGTGCTGCCGAGTGCACCGGCAAAGGCCGCTGCATCCACCGCCAGCCCGGACGCCCCCAGCAGCATGGCGGTCAGCGCGGTGACCGCGGCGCCGCTGGATGTGCCCAGTACATAGGGGTCTGCCAACGGGTTGCGCAGCAGCACCTGCATGAGTGCGCCGGCCACGGCGAGGGCCGCGCCGGTGCCGAAGGCGGCAAGTGCGCGCGGCAGCCGCAGGCGGAGTACTACCTCCAGTGCTTCCGGTCCGGCGGTTCCGGACCACCAGGCCATGATGGTGCCGGCCCCGGCTGCGCTGCTGCCGACGAGCAGCGCAAGCAACAGCGCTCCGATGCTGAGCCCGCCCAGGATGGGCAATAGCAGACTTGGTGATTTCAGCATGCAGATCCGGGGCTGGTTTTCGGGGGTTTCGCCGCGGCCTGAGTGTACTTGAACAGATGTTCCTGCCGTGACACTGTCATGGCTGATATGGAAGAATCCTGCCACAGGTGTGGATGGTGCCCGTGGATCTGATTGACGGAGAAGGCTTCCGGGCGAACGTTGGCATCATCGTCTGCGATATGCGTGGACTGTTGCTGATGGGCGGCCGCATCGGCCAGAACGCCTGGCAGTTTCCGCAGGGTGGCATCCAGTCGGGTGAGTCCGCCGAGCAGGCGATGTTTCGCGAGCTGCATGAAGAAATCGGCCTGACCCCGCAAGACGTCGATGTGCTCGGCTGCACACGCGACTGGCTGCGCTACCGGTTGCCCGAGCAGTACATCCGCAACAATGTCCATCCCCTGTGTATCGGCCAGAAGCAGCGCTGGTACCTGCTGCGCCTGACAGGGACGGAGACCGGGCTGCGTTTCGATACCACCACCACGCCGGAATTCGACCGCTGGCGATGGGCGGGCTTCTGGGAACCGGTGCGCGAGGTCATTTTCTTCAAGCGACAGGTCTATACCCGGGCATTGCAGGAACTTGGTCCCCTGCTGTTCCCGGCCGGCTTGCCGCCGCGGCCGGACTGGTGGCAGTCCCGGTGGGACGACCGCGGCAATGGTTGATCCCGGCGGGTCCGAGGTACTGGCCGCGGTCGATCTCGGTTCCAACAGCTTTCACATGCTGGTTGCCCGCTTTGATCACGGGCAGATCACCATCATCGACCGCTTGCGCGAAATGGTCCGTCTCGGTGGTGGACTCGATGCGCGCCAGCGCCTGAGTGTCTCCAGCCAGAAGGTCGCGCTGGCGTGCCTCCGGCGTTTCGGCGAACGGCTGCGAGCGGTAAAGGCGGACAAGGTACGGGTCGTCGCCACCAGTGCGCTGCGACGTGCCCAGAGCAAGGGCCGGTTCCTGCAGCAGGCAGCCAGGGCGCTCGGCCATCCGGTGGAGATCATTTCCGGCATCGAGGAGGCGCGACTCATCTATCTCGGTGTCAGCCATAACCTGCCAAGGGTCGATGGTCCGCAGTTCGTGGTTGATATCGGCGGCGGCAGTACCGAGCTGATCGTCGGCCGCGGCCCTGAGCCGGTGGCCATGGAGAGTCTCGCCATCGGCTGTGTCAGCCTGGGTCAGAGCGCGTTTCCGGACGGGCGCCTGTCCGCAAAGGCCTTTGCCAGGGCCCGGCTGCAGGTCCGTCTGGAGCTGGAGCCGGTACGGCACACCTTTCGTCGTTTCGACCCGGTGCGGTTTGCCGGCACCTCGGGCAGCATTCGCGCTGCCTATTCCGTACTGGCAGCCCTTGGCCGTGCCCCGCAGGGCATAACGGTCGACGGGCTCGAGTATCTGGTCGACGAGATGACCGGTTTCGGGCAGGTGGCAAAAATCCGTTTGCCCGAGCTGTCGGCCGAACGGGCGGAGGTGTTTCCGGCCGGAGTTGCGATCCTCGTTGAGGTGATGCGCGCCATGGCGCTGCCCTGCCTGCGCGTGGCCGACGGCGCCCTTCGTGAGGGGATCCTCTACGATCTGGTCGGGCGGCTCACGGATGAGGATTCGCGCGTGCGCACAGTACGGGCGATGGCGGGGCGCTACCACGCCGATCCGCTGCAGGCTGCGCGCGTTGCCGCAACCGCCTCGTTGCTGTTCTGGCAGGTCTGCGATGACTGGGATCTCGACGCCGGGCATGAACAGCTGCTGGGCTGGGCCGCGCAGTTGCATGAACTGGGACTGGATATCGCCCATGCGCATTACCACCAGCATGGTGCCTATGTGCTCGAGAACGCCGATATGCCCGGTTTCCCGCGCGAAGAGCAGCGGGTTCTGGCGCGCCTCGTGCTCGGACACCGGCGCGGGCTGGAGCGTGAGAGCTTCGAGGATCTTCCGCCTGCATGGCAGCGTCCGGCGCTGCGCCTGACCCTGCTGCTGCGGCTGGCTGTCCTGTTTCACCGCAGCCGGATCGATACGGCGCTGCCCGAACTGCGCCTGCGGGTACACGGGCGGTCAATGGACCTCCAGTTGCCTTCAGGGTGGCTGGCCAGCAATCCGCTCACACTGGCGGATCTTGATCGTGAACGGGGCTTTCTTGCCGCGGCAGGCTGCAAACTCACCATCCGGCGTCGCGGCTGATCTCAGCTTCTTTCGGCAAGCCTCGCCAGCAGCTGGTTCTGGACCGATACCGGCTCGGCATCGGGGGCCTGCCTGACCCGCTGGTAACTGCCGTCGGCACACAGTTCCCATGCCTGGCAGTTGTCGGACAGGTTGGCGTCCATGTCGGCGAGGATGCGCGCTTTCAGTCGCGGGTCGGTAACGGGGAAGCACACTTCGACGCGCCTGAAAAAATTCCGGTCCATCCAGTCGGCGCTGGCGCAGAATAGATTCTCGTCGCCATTGGCGTGGAAGTAGTAGACACGTGAATGCTCCAGGAACCGCCCGACGATGGACCGGACCCTGATGTTGTCGGAAATCCCCGGAATACCGGGCCGCAGGCAACAGATGCCACGCACGATCAGGTCGATCATCACGCCGGCGGATGAAGCCCGGTACAGCGCCCGTATCACTTCCGGCTCAACGAGGGCATTCAGTTTGGCGATGATGTGGCCGGCACCGCCGGCTTCCACGTTTCGGATCTCCCTGTCGATGTGCTGGAGTATCCGTTCGTGCAGGTTGAACGGTGCCTGGTACAGGCGCTGCAGCGGTGGTGTCTTCGTCAGGCTCGTGAGCTGCAGAAAGACGTGATGTACGTCCTGCGCCAGTGACTCATCCGCTGAAAGCAGGCTGTAGTCGGTGTACAGGCGTGCGGTGGCGGTGTGGTAGTTGCCGGTCCCCAGGTGCACGTAGCGCTTGAGTCGCCCGTTCTCGCGACGTACGACCAGTGCAAGCTTGCAGTGTGTCTTGTAACCCACAACGCCATAGACGACGTGCGCGCCGGCTTCCTGCAGCCGGTTGGCGAGCTGTATGTTTGCCGCCTCGTCAAAGCGGGCCCGCAGCTCGATGCTCACCGTGACTTCCTTGCCGGCCTGGGCCGCTTTCACCAATGCATCGACGATCGGTGACTCGGCGCCGGTCCGGTAAAGCGTCAGCTTGATTGCGTGTACATCGGGGTCTTCGGAAGCCCGGGCAAAAAATTCGATGACCGGGGCGAAGGACTCGTAGGGGTGATGCAACAGGATGTCGCCGGCGCTGATCGCGGCGAAGATGTCATCCATGGCCAGTATCGCCTTCTGCTGGCCTGGAACGAGCGGTGGGTGCTTTAGGTCCTCGCGTCCCGTCATCGCATACACGGCAATCAGCCGGTTCAGGTTGACGGGCCCGTCCACGCGATAGAGGTCCTGCTCATCGAGTTCAAACATCTCGAGCAGGAAGTCCACGTGCTCCTTGGGGCAGCTGTGTGCCACTTCCAGCCGGACCGCTTCACCGTACCGGCTGGCAATCAGCTGACCCTCGACTGCCTGCATGAGGTCCTCGACTTCCTCGCTCTCGACATACAGGTCGCTGTTGCGGGTCACGCGGAACTGGTAACAACCCTGCACTTCCATGCCGGCGAACAGTTCGTCGACAAACGCGTGTATCACCGAGGACAGAAACACGAAGTCGTTGGCGCCGGTATCCGGCAACGAAGGATCGAGGCGTATCAGGCGCGGCAGCGACCGCGGTGCCTGCACGATGGCACGCTGGCAGGGGCGGCCAAATGCATGGATACCCTTGAGTCCGACGAAAAAATTAAGGCTCTTGTTCAGGATCCTGGGAAATGGCCGCGCCGGGTCGAGCGCCGTCGGGCTGAGTACGGGCTCGATCTCGCGATGAAAGTAGCTGCGCAGCCACTCGCGATGTTCCGGGCGCCACCGCGTCCGGCGAACAAAGCGGATCCCCGCCTTTTCGAGCGCGGGGATCAGTTCCTGGTTCAGCAAGCGGTACTGCTCGTCCACGAGCAGGTGTGCGCGCTGGCTGATGTCGCTCAACACCTGGCTGGCGCCGAGCATGTCCGGGCCCTGCGGCGGGAGGCCAAGCTCTTTGCGCTGGCGCAGGCCGCTGACACGAATCTCGAAGAACTCGTCCAGGTTTGTCGAGACGATGCAGAGAAACTTCAGTCGCTCCAGCAGCGGAATCGCCGGATCCTTGGCCTGATGCAGGACGCGCTGGTTGAACTCGAGCGCACTCAGTTCCCGATTGATGAAATACTCGGGTAGTTTGAGGTTGGGTGTGTCCAAGACAGGCAATCCGCGGAACCGGCCAAAACTATAGCAGGGCGGAAAAACACGGGCCTTGCACAGCGCACACTTGTCATAAGCTGTGCAGCGGCAGGCGCATTTCTGCGCCAGGGCGTGGTTGTGCTCAGCGGGCTGTCGGGCGGTTTGCGGCGAGTGCCGTCTGGCGGCTCGCGATGCGGGCGAGAAGAGGCTGCGCTGTCGCCTGGAATGCCATCAGTTCCTCACCGCGCAGCGGCTCGGCGGGCGGCAGGATCACCGTCTGCGGGTTCAGGTGTACGCCGTTCTTGCGGTACTCGTAATGCAGGTGTGCTGCGGTTGCGAGTCCGGTTGCACCGACATAACCGATAACCTCGCCCTGACGCACCCTGGAGCCGTAGCCGCTGGTTTTTGCAAACCGGGACAGATGTGCATAAAGGGTGGTGATATTTCCACCGTGCTGCAGGATCAGCGTGTTGCCATAGCCGCTCTTCCAGCCACGGAAAATGACCTTGCCATCACCGGAGGCTTTCACGGGCGTACCGGTGGGTGCCGCGTAATCGACGCCCTGATGGGCGCGGATGGTATTCAGGATCGGGTGGCGCCGGTTCGGGTTGAACCTGGAACTGATCCGTGCAAAGGACACCGGTGCGCGCACGAAAGCCTTGCGCATCGGGTGGCCATCGGTGGAGAAGTAGGCCGCACGCCCATCGGCCTCCTCAAAGCGGACCGCCGTAAAGCGACCACCGCGGTTGGTGAACTCGGCTGCGAGGATCTCGCCGTCGCCAAGCTTCTTGCCGTTGCGCCAGAGTTCCTCGAGGACGAGCGTAAACTCGTCGCCCCTGTTGATATCGCGTACAAAATCGATATCCCAGGCAAAGATCTCCGCCAGCTTCATGACTGCCTTTTCGGAGAGTCCGGCCTCTGCTGCGGACTCGAAAAGCGAGGTGGAAATGCGGCCGGCAACGGTAACCATGCGCCGCTCAAGCGGCAGGCTGACCAGTTCGGTACTGAACACCGGGGCTGTCGCGCCGCCGGCTCCAGACGCTGCGTCATTGCGCTTGATGACGAAGGTTTGCTCAATGCCCATGTCGCGTTCGATTTCCAGTACCGCGCCCCCGTCGTGGCGAACCGTCAGCGTATCTCCGGGCCGGAGGATGCGCAGGTTCTGGCGGGCCGTATCGAGCTGCAGGATCTCGGCCATATCCACGAGGCTCAGCCCGCTGTCGCGAAACAGGCTGTCCAGGGTATCGCCGGACTGTACGTCCAGGACCAGGGTCTCAAAGGGATCTGCCACTTGCGGGGCCGGACTGCTCGCCGCCTCGGCAACCGGGCGGGCGTCGGCCTGGGCAGCGGCGCCAGGCCGGGCACTGCTCAAATCAGCGATCTGGCTGGCCAGCTGGTAGCCCGCCAGCAAGGCGATGCCGGCAGCAACCGTACCGCGCAGCAACCCGGAAAATCGGGCCGGCGCGAGTCGGTGAAGCAAGGGTTTATTTCCGGGGTCCGGCGATTGCATCGAATTGTCCACTCACGCCTTTGCCAGGAAAAATGACGGGTTCTTGCCGACCAGCGACGCGCAGGCGTGGAGGATCCCCCGACCCCCGAGCTGGCAGCGCGGGGATTATTACCAGCCCAGGGGACCCCGGTCAACCCGATATTTCCCGAAACATCAATGGGTTCACAGAAGTGCGCTGGATCACGGGCGGGGCAGGCTGTCCGGGTCGGGCGGATTTGCGGCTGTTGGGGCTGATTCGTGACCCTTGTCCCTGAATCGTTTATCTTTCCGTCCCCGCGCGCCGTCTGACCCCCTGGTTATGAGCACAGCAGAAGAACAACTGGCAGAAATACGGCGTGGCACCGTCGATATTCTGGTTGAAAGTGAACTGAAGACCCGGCTGGAATCCGGGCGGCCGCTGGTCGTGAAGGCGGGATTTGATCCAACCGCCCCGGACCTGCACCTCGGGCACACGGTGCTTATCAATAAGATGCGCCGTTTCCAGGATTTCGGCCACCAGGTGGTGTTCCTGATCGGTGATTTCACTGGCCTGATTGGCGATCCGACTGGCCGCAATGCCACCCGGCCACCGCTCAGTCGTGAGGAGGTCGCTGCCAATGCTGCCACCTACCAGCGGCAGATTTACAAGATCCTGGACTCTGACCGTACCCGCATCGACTTTAATTCCCGGTGGATGGGCGCCATGGATGCCGTGGGCCTCATCCAGCTGGCAGCCCGGCATACGGTGGCGCGGATGCTGGAGCGTGATGACTTCCGTCAGCGGCATGCCGACGGGCGCCCCATCGCCATCCATGAGTTCCTGTATCCCCTGGTCCAGGGTTATGACTCGGTCATGCTCAAGGCTGATGTCGAACTGGGCGGAACCGACCAGCGCTTCAATCTGCTGGTAGGTCGCCAGCTGCAGCAGGACTATGGGCAACCGCCACAGGTGGTGATCACCATGCCACTGCTGGAGGGCCTGGATGGCGTCAACAAGATGTCCAAATCGCTGGGCAACTACATAGGAATCACCGAGCCTGCCGACGACATGTTCGGCAAGTTGATGTCTGTGTCCGATGACCTGATGTGGCGGTACTTCGATCTGCTCAGTTTCCGGTCGCAGGGCGAGATTGCCGGGCTGCGCCAGCAGGTGGCCGCCGGCATGAATCCGCGGGACGTCAAATTCCAGCTCGCAAAAGAACTCGTGGCCCGCTTCCACGATGCGGCGGCAGCCGAGGCGGCGCTGGAGAACTTCGTCAAGCGCTTCCGGGACCATGAAATTCCGGCTGATCTCGAGCTGGTCGTGATCAATGTGCCGGCTGCCGGTTACGGTATTGCAGGCGTCTTGAGGGACGCGCAGCTGGTAAGCAGCAATTCCGAGGCGAACCGCATGATCGAGCAGGGGGCGGTGCGTATAGATGGTGAACGGGT
>JAHDYM010000100.1 GCA_023383705.1 Gammaproteobacteria bacterium
GAGGTCATCGAGCGCTTCAGCATCGTCAAGTCGCTGCAGGCGCTCGAAGAGGCCGACGCGGTGCTGGTGCTGATCGATGCGCGCGACAGCCTGACCGAACAGGATGTGTCGCTGATCGGTCTCGTGCTGGAGCGGGGGCGGGCGCTGGCCATCGGCGTCAACAAATGGGATCACCTGCCCACCGATCAGCGCGAGCGCGTGCGGGCGGATATCGACCGGCGCCTGCCTTTCCTGGATTTCGCCGATATCCACTTCATATCGGCGTTGCACGGCACGGCGGTTTTCGACCTGCTGGAGAGCGGCCGGCGGGCAGCGCTCGCGGCCGTCCGTGAATTGCCGACACCGGACCTGAACCGGGCGCTCAAGGATGCCGTGCAGGCCTATCCGACGCCGATCGCCGGTCGCAGCCGCATCAAGCTCAGCTATGCCCACCAGGGCGGCCGCCGGCCGCCGCTGATCATCATTCACGGCAACCAGACCGCTGCGTTGCCGGAGAACTACCGGCGCTACCTGATGGGATATTTCCGCAAGGTATTTCGTTTGCGCGGAACGCCGATCCGCATCGAACTGCGGGCGGGCAAGAATCCCTTTGCCGGCAAGCGAAACCGCCTGACCCCGCGCCAGCTCAAGCATCGCAACCGCCTGCGCTTCCGGTAGCGGGCCATATCCATATAACCAAACGGTCGGGTCAGGGCCGTCCTGCGCCACGCATAATCGCTGCCTTCCACCGCGCGATGGACGCCCAGGGGCAGTGAGCACGGCACGCAAATTCTTCCAGGTTCCCGGCACTTTCGAGATGCACCGCGGTGGCGCGCTCGAACGTCCGGTCATCGCCTATGAGACCTGGGGCCACCTGAATGCCGAACGCGACAACGCCGTGCTGATCTTCACCGGCATGTCGCCCTCGGCCCATGCCAGTTCCTCGCCCGAAGATCCTTCGCCGGGCTGGTGGGAGGAGATCGTCGGCCCGTCGCGGCCCATCGACACGCGGCGCTATTTCGTCATCTGCATCAACTCGCTCGGCAGCTGCTTCGGCTCGACCGGTCCGGCTTCGGTGGATCCCCTCACCGGGCAGCCCTATCGGCTCGGTTTCCCGGTGCTCAGCCTCGAGGACGTCGCCAACGCCGGCATGCTGGTGGTGCAGGGCCTCGGCATCAGCCGCCTGCATTCGGTTGTCGGTCCGTCGATGGGCGGCATGACCACGCTGGCCTTCGCGATCGCCCACCCGGGCACGGCGCGCAACCTGGTGCTGATCTCGACCGGCGCACGCGCGCTGCCTTTCTCGATCGCCATGCGCTCGCTGCAACGGGAGATGATCCGCCGCGATCCGGCCTGGGACAATGGCAACTACGCGCCGGCTGCCGGGCCGATCACCGGCATGCGCATGGCGCGCAAGCTCGGCATGGTCACCTACCGCTCGGCAAGGGAGTGGGAGCAACGCTTCGGCCGGGAACGGATCGGTGAAGAGCACCAGACCGGCGATGCCTTTGCGCCGGATTTCGAGGTCGAAGGCTATCTCGAAGCCCATGCGCGGAAATTCACCGGGCAGTTCGATGCCAACAGCTATCTCTACCTGTCGCGTGCCAGCGACCTGTTCGACGTGGCCGAGCACGGCGGGTCGGTGACGGCAGGACTCGCCAAGGTGCGCGCCGCGCGCGTGCTGGTGGTGGGCGTGGAAACCGATCTGCTGTTTCCGATCGCGCAGCAGCGCGAACTCGCCAGCGGCCTCGATGCGCTCAACCGCGAAGTGCACCTCGTCGAACTGCCCTCGATCCAGGGGCACGACTCCTTCCTCGTCGACATGGACCGTTTCCGGCCGGTGCTTGAAGTGTTCTTTGCGCGGTAGCGATTTTCCGGCGCCGGATATCGCGAAATTCCCGGCTCGGGGCCCACCGGCGACGGCGATGCGCCGACATCCGGAAATCCGTTAAGCTGTAGCCGATATCCGGCGGGTCGCCGGATATCTGGCCGTGGCTGTAACCGGAAGGGATCCCCGCGCAGACGCATCGTATCAAATGATTTTAACGCTCATTCTGCTCATCCCGTTTTTCGGCGCGCTCTGTGCCGCATTCCTGCCCTCCAATGCGCGCAATGCGGAGGCCTGGCTGGGCGGCATCGTCAGTGTCAGTTGCACCGTCCTGGTCGGCAGTCTTTATCCACAGGTGACTGATGGCGGTGTGGTGCGTGCCACGCTGCCCTGGATTCCCCAGCTCGGCTTCGAGTTTTATCTGCGCATGGACGGCTATGCGTGGCTGTTTGCGTTTCTGGTTTCGTTCATGGGCGCGCTGGTCGTCCTGTACGCCCGGTACTACATGTCGGCGGCAGATCCGGTACCGAGATTTTTCGCGTTTTTGCTGGCTTTCATGGGCGCCATGCTGGGTACCGTGCTGTCCGGAAACCTGGTGCAGATGGTGGTGTTCTGGGAGCTCACCAGCCTCACCTCGTTCATGCTGATTGCCTACTGGTATCACCGCGCCGATGCACGACGCGGCGCCCGGATGGCGATGACGGTGACGGTTGCGGGCGGGCTGGCGCTGCTGGTGGGCGTCATTCTGCTGGGAAACATCGTCGGCAGTTACGACCTCGATCGCGTGCTGGCCGCCGGCGATGCAATTCGCGCCGACCCCCGGTATCCGATCGTCGTGTCGTGCATCGTGCTCGGTGCCCTGACCAAAAGCGCCCAGTTTCCCTTCCACTTCTGGTTGCCGCACGCCATGGCTGCACCGACGCCCGTGTCGGCATACCTGCATTCGGCCACCATGGTCAAGGCGGGCGTGTTCCTGCTGGCGCGCCTCTGGCCGGTATTGCATGGCACGGAGCAGTGGTTCCTGCTGGTATCCGGCGCAGGCCTGGTGTCACTGCTGCTCGGTGCATTTGCCGCGGTCTTTCATCGTGACATGAAAGGCGTGCTGGCGTATTCCACCATCAGCCATCTGGGTTTGATCACCTTGCTGCTCGGCATGAACAGCCGTCTCGCACTGGTTGCAGCGGTCTTCCACATGATGAACCATGCGACATTCAAGGCGTCGTTGTTCATGGCGGCCGGTATCATCGACCACGAGACCGGCACGCGTGACCTCACGCGTCTCAGCGGTTTACGCCAGGCGATGCCCCTGACTGCAACCGTGGCCGGGGTGGCGGCGGCGGCGATGGCCGGTGTGCCGTTGCTCAATGGGTTCCTGTCCAAGGAAATGTTCTTCGCGGAAACGATCTTCGCCGGTCGCGATCCGCTGATCCGCTTCGGATTGCCGGCCCTGGCGACCCTCGCCGGCATGTTCAGCGTGGCCTATTCGCTGCGGCTCATACACCAGGTGTTTTTCGGACCCATGACGACCGATACGCCGCGCAAGCCGCACAAACCGGCGCGCGGCATGCTGTTGCCCGGGCTGCTCCTGGTGCTTGCCTGCCTGCTGGTCGGCATATTTCCCGCGCGTACGCTGGGACCTTTTCTGGAGACCGCGACGCTGTCCATCCTGGGTGCGGACAGGCCTGAATACAGTCTGGCGGTCTGGCACGGATTCACGGTGCCGCTGATGATGAGCCTGCTCGCGCTGGCTGGCGGAACGGCCATTTATCTCACGCTGTACAAACGCAGTGAACGCGGGATCGGTCGCGCACCGCTGCGTGCGCCCGTCGACGGCAAGCGGGCCTTCGATATCGCCATGGTTGCCATCGTGCGTGTCTGTGACCGGCTGGTGCATGTCATTTCGTCACGCCGGCTGCAGGTGCAACTGGCGCTGATCGTCCTGGTGACCTTCGCATTGGCGCTTGCGCCGTTGCTCGGTGCGGGATGGCAGCGTGGAAGCATGCGCTTGACCCCGCCAGATCCGGCATTTGCGGTGTTGTGGCTGGTGGGCGGGGCATGTGCGATCGGCGCGGCCAGCAAGGCGAAGTTTCACCGGCTGGCAGCGCTCATCATGGTGGGTGCCGCGGGCCTGGCAACCTCCCTCACCTTTGCGTGGTTTTCGGCACCGGATCTGGCGCTGACACAGATAGCCGTGGACGTGGTGACCACCGTGCTGCTGCTGCTGGGCCTGCGCTGGATGCCAAGACGTGTGGTCGGTCTGGACCGCTATCCGCGTACCTTCGGCGCAAGTGTCCGGCGCCTGCGCGACTTCACGATTGCCGTCGTCGTTGGCGCCGGCGTTGCCGCTCTGGCCTACGCTGTCATGACCCGGCCATCGGTGGGGATGCTGGGGCCGTTTTACGTCGAGCGGGCCGTCTCAGAGGCCGGTGGCCGCAATGTCGTCAACGTCATTCTGGTGGATTTCCGCAGCTTCGATACCCTGGGTGAGATCACGGTCATCGGCATCGTGGCCATTGCCGTCTATGCGCTGCTGCGCCGCTTCCGTCCCACCGAGGAGAGTCGTGCCATCCCGCGCGCGCAGAATGAAGATGCGGCACGCGATGCCCTGCATGCCGGCGATGGCCTGCCCGCCGGTTACCTGCGTCTCCCGGCAACCATCACGCGGCTACTCCTGCCCATGGCTGGCCTGGTATCCATCTACTTCCTGCTGCGCGGGCACAACGCCCCGGGCGGCGGCTTCGTGGGCGGCCTGGTGATGGCGACCATCATCATCGTCCAGTACATGTCCAGCGGCGTACTGTGGGTGGAATCCCGGTTGCGGATTCATCCGCAGTCGTGGATTGCACTCGGATTGCTGATCGCTGCCGCCTCCGGCATGACTGCCTGGCTGGTTGCGAAGCCTTTCCTCACCAGTTTCGAATGGTATCCGCAGCTGCCGGTATTGGGCGAGATCCACCTCTCCAGCGTGCTGGTGTTCGATCTGGGTGTGTACATGGTCGTGGTCGGTGGCACGGTGCTGATGCTGGTGGCGATCGCCCACCAGTCGCTGCGCCGGGCGCGCAAGCCGCTGCAGGCCGGTGAGCGTGAAGCAGTGGAGGCTCCGTTCCAGTGGAAGCAATAGTCGCGGCCGCGATCGGCGTACTCACCGCCTCCGGGGTGTGGCTGCTGCTGCGCCCGCGCACCTTCCAGGTGATCATGGGCCTTGCGCTGCTTTCCTATGCGGTCAATCTCTTTATCTTCGGCATGGGCCGCCTGGTCATGGATCGGCCGCCGATCATCAAGGGCGATGCTATCGACCCGGCGCTGTATGCGGACCCCGTCCCCCAGGCGCTGGTCCTCACGGCCATCGTCATCAGCTTCGCAACCACGGCGCTGTTTCTCGTCGCGTTGCTGGCCGCGCGCGGTCTCACCGGCACGGATCATGTGGATGGCAAGGAGCCCGGGCAGTGAGTCCCTGGTTGCAGCACCTGCCAGTCGTACCCATTGTTGCGCCACTGCTGGCCGGTGCCCTGTGCCTGTTGATTCTCGATCGAAGCCGCGCCCGCATCGTCCTGGCGCTGTTGTCGCTGATGGTGCAAATTTGCGCGGCGGCGACCTTGCTCTACCTGACCACCGACGCCATGCCTGCGATATGGACCGAAGGCGTTGGTACCTACTCGATCGGCGACTGGCCGGCGCCGTTTGGCATCGTGCTGGTGGTCGACCGCTTGTCCGCCATCATGCTGTTGCTGACTTCACTCGTCGGATCGGCAGCGCTGGTGTATTCGCTGGCGCACTGGGATCGCGTCGCACCCGGCTTCCATTCGCTGTTCCAGTTCCTGCTCATGGGAATCAACGGTGCCTTCCTCACCGGTGATCTGTTCAACTTTTTCGTGTTTTTCGAGGTGCTGCTGGCGTCGTCATACGGATTGCTGCTGCACGGCTCGGGATCCGTCCGGGTGAAATCAGGCGTCCATTACATCGTGGTGAACCTGACGGCCTCGCTGCTGTTCCTGATCGGTGTGTCGATGATTTACGGGATGACGGGCACCCTGAGCATGGCGCAGCTGCCGCAACTGGTTGCCCGGCTCGATCCGGATGACCGGGCGATATTCCAGTCGGGTGCGGCCATCCTGGGTGTCGCATTCCTGATCAAGGCCGGCATCTGGCCGCTGAACTTCTGGCTGCCGACCGCCTATGCGGCGAGCAGTGCCCCGGTTGCTGCAGCCTTCTCGTTGATGACGAAAGTCGGTGTGTATGCGGTTCTGCGTGTCGGCACCTTGCTGGCCTCGGGAGACGTCCGCAGTTCGTTCATCGACATTGGCCTCTTCTACGGCGGCATTGCCACCATCGCCTACGCCACCATCGGAATGCTCTCGGCACAACAGCTTGGCCGACTGATTGCCTATTCCGTAATCGGCTCCTCGGGCATGCTGTTCATGACGCTTGGCCTGGGGATCGAGGCGTTGACTGCACCGGCGCTGTATTACCTGCTGAGTTCCGTGCTGGCCACCGGTGCGTTCTTCCTGCTCAACGGGATGACCGATCGCGCCCGCATGTTGTCCGTTTCGACACCGGCCGATATCGCGCCGCTTCCGGACGTGACCTATCAGGGTTTCGGCGTCCGGGAGTCGCCGGATCCGCACTCGGTCGAGGACGAGATCGGCATAGCGGTGCCTGCGGCGATGGCGTTTCTGGGGCTTGCATTCGTCTGTTGCGTGCTGCTGGTGGCGGGGTTGCCACCGCTGTCCGGCTTCATCGGCAAGTTCGCGATTCTCCATGTGCTGGTCAATACAGGCGGCGACGGCGGGATGTCGTGGAATGTGTGGGCGCTCATCATCGCGGTGCTTGTCATGGGATTGGCCGGGGTCATCGCGCTTTCCCGTATCGGCATGCGTCTTTTCTGGACCGTCACCGGGCGCACCACACCTCGGCTGCGACTCATCGAGGCCGGTCCGGTAGCGTTTCTGCTGGCGCTGTGCATCGGTTTGACGGTTGGCGGCAGGCCGATCATGACGTATCTCGATTCGGCCGCACGTTCCCTGCATTCACCGGAGACTTATATCCGGGTCGTCATGTCTGCACAGACCCGCGGCGATGACGGCCAGGCACAAGAGGCGGCTCCATGAAGCGCGTTCCAGTGGTGCTGACACTCACGCTCATCATCATCTGGCTGCTGCTCAACGGCACGGCATCTCCTGGCAGCATCCTGCTGGGCGTGATCCTGGCGGTCCTGCTGATGCTTGCGGCGTCGCAGTTTCGTCCGGTACGTCCGCGCCTCCGTCGGCTTTA
The DNA here is from genome assembly GCA_023383705.1 of Gammaproteobacteria bacterium. GTDB lineage: Bacteria > Pseudomonadota > Gammaproteobacteria > Steroidobacterales > SHZI01. The sequence goes on from JAHDYM010000100.1 coordinate 7,079, forward strand.
CCTGGTCGTGCCGTTGTTCTTCCATGTGGTTGTCGACGTCGTGCGCTCCAATATCGGTGTGGCACGCATCGTGCTCGGTATGGTCAGCAGGGATCAGGTGCGATCCGGGTTTCTCGATGTGCCGCTTGATCTGCGTGATCCGCATGGCCTGGCGATACTGGCTGCGATCATCACCTCGACGCCGGGTACTGCGTGGGCGGATCTGTCGGCAGATGGCGCCACGCTCACCTTGCATGTGCTGGACCTCAAGGATGAGGCTGAGTGGATTCGCATCATCAAGTACCGTTACGAATCGCCGTTGAGGAGGATCTTCGAATGACCACGATATTCCATTTTGCCGTGGATTTTGCGCAGATGTGTTTTGCGCTGGCGATGGTTTGCGCGACGATCCGCCTGATCACCGGGCCCTCCGCACAGGACCGCGTGCTGGCGTTCGACTCGCTCTACATCAGCGGGATGCTGACGCTGCTGATGCTGGGTATCCGCTCGGGATCCACCGCATACTTCGACATGGCCTTGCTGATCGCACTGTTCGGCTTCGTGGGCACCATGGCGCTGGCGAAGTTCCTGTTGCGTGGTGAGGTGATCGAGCCATGAGTGACCTGCCTCTGTGGGCGACGCTGCCAGCCACCGTCCTGCTGGTCGCCGGTGGGCTGTTTGCGTTGACGGGGGCGTTGGGTTTGCTGCGGCTGCCGGATTTCTTTTCGCGCATGCACGGCCCGTCGATGGGCAATACCATCGGCTGCGGGTGCGTGCTGATCGCATCCATGCTGACGGCATCGGCCGTGACTGGCCGGCTGGCCATTCACGAGCCGCTCATCACGCTGTTCATCGTGGTGAGTTCACCGGTGACGTCGATGTTGCTGATGCGCGCCGCACGGTATCGTGATCGGGCACGAAACGCCGTGCGTCCCGGACGAGCGCCCGAATCGACGGATGACTGAGAGTCGGGGCGGGCGTCTGGTGGTGGTTGCCGCCTCAGCCCCGTTCCAGCCGGTTTACCGTGGCCTCGACCGTCCCGTCCGCCACCCGCGCCGTGATCACGTCGCCGGGCTGCAGCCCGGACACGCTGCGCACCACCTTGCCGCCGGCATCCAGCACCAGCGCATAACCGCGCTCCAGGGTCGAGAGCGGGCTGACGGTCTGCAGCCGGCCGCTGAGCACGGCGAGCCGGCTGCCGTCAGCGGCAAGGCTGGCCCGGATGGCGGCGACGAGACGCTGCCGGATGGCCGTGATGCGTTCGGCCGTCAGCCTGAGTTGCATGAGCGGCGAGACGCGCTGCAGTCGTTGCAGTGCGTGGTCGATGCGCAGGGCATCGAGCACGAGGCGATTCCCGAGTGCAGCCGACAACTGGTGACGCAGTTCATCGAGTCGCTGCGCGTTCTGCCGTAGCTGGTAACCGGGATGACAGCGGGCGAGGCGTGCGGCGAGTTGCTGCTGTCGCGTACGTGTGGTGGCGAGCGTCCGTGCCGACGCCAGTGCCGCGCGCCGTTCGAGGGCCTGCAGGTGCCGCAGCCAGTCGCGGCTGTCCGGGACCACCAGTTCGGCGGCCCCGGATGGTGTCGGTGCGCGCACATCGGCGACCAGGTCGGCGATGGTGAAGTCGATCTCGTGCCCGACACCGCTGACCACCGGGATCGGGCAGGCCGCGATGGCCTGGGCGACGATCTCCTCATTGAAGGCCCACAGGTCTTCCAGCGAACCGCCGCCGCGCGCCAGGATCAGCACCTCGCACTCGGCCCGCCCGGTGGCCGTCTCGAAGGCCCTGACGATATCGAACTTCGCCTGCTCGCCCTGCACCTGTACCGGATAGATGATGACCGGAATGGCCGGGAAGCGGCGCTTGAGGATGTGCAGGATGTCGCGCACTGCCGCACCGCTCGGCGAGGTGATCACGCCGATGGACTTCGGCAGTGCCGGCAGCGCTTGCTTGCGGTCGGCGTCGAAGAGCCCGGCTGCGGCAAGCTTCTGCTTGAGTTCTTCGAGGCGGCGGCGCAGCAGGCCTTCGCCGGCCGCTTCGAGGTGATCGGCGATCAGCTGGTAGTCACCGCGCGGCTCATACAGGCTGACCCGTCCGCGGACCAGCACCTGCATGCCGTTGGCCGGCACGAAGTTGATGCCACGGCTGGCGCCCTTGAACAGCGCGCAGCGGATCTGCGCCCGTTCGTCCTTGAGCGAAAAATACAGGTGTCCCGACGCCGGCCGCGCCAGGTTGGAGATCTCCCCGGACACCCACATGCGCGGCAGGTCCTGCTCGAGCAGCTGGCGGGCCAGCCGGTTGAGTTCGGAGACGCTGTAAACCTGCTCTCCGGAGCTGGTGGCCATCATCGGGCTTGCTTCCTCGGGCGGGTAATGCGGCAGTCGGCCAGTTTACGCGCCCAGCCGGGCCGCGTACCATCCTCCATCCTTCAGCTTGCGGCCCCGACGCCATGCGGATCATCCACGACGCCCTGACCTTCGACGATGTGCTGCTGCAGCCGGCCTATTCCGAGGTGATCCCGCGGGAAGTCAGCCTGGGGACGCGGATCACGCGCGAAATCACCCTGAACATCCCGCTGGTTTCCGCGGCCATGGATACCGTCACCGAGTCCCGGCTGGCCATCGCGCTGGCCCAGGAAGGCGGCATCGGCATCATCCACAAGAACATGA
>JAHDYM010000001.1 GCA_023383705.1 Gammaproteobacteria bacterium
TGTCGACGTGATGCTCGAGCTGCCGGTGGATGCCACGCTGCGCGACTTCCTGACCTCACATGGCCTGCCCGTGCCGGGCGGGTTCGCGTGGGACGACACGCCGGAGACCAGCCAGTTCTTGGTGGAGGCAGTCAAGGTCTGGCCGGACACCGCCGCCCGCGACCAGATGACCGCCAACCTCATGGCCAGCGTCCAGTTGGGCGATCCGGCGGGCAAGCAGGCGATGTTCGAGGCGGTGGTCTCGGATGCTGCCGCGCTGGCGGGCCTGACGCTGTGCCGCAGTGACGTCCACCGCTCGTTCTGGCTCTACGTCACCCACCCGACGCTGTTCGAGCGCGCCTACGACTTCAGCTTTTGGGAGCACCACGGGCCGCAGACCCAGCAATACGATCTGGGCCTGAAGCGCCAGCCGAACGGCTCGGATACGAACTTGGCTGGGCTGCGCAACGCGATCTCGGCCTTCTACAAGCGCGAGATGCAGTGCGGCGACAGCAGCGTGGCGCATCTGGTCGAGCGCAGCCCCGGTGTGTTCCTGCTGACCGTCCACGTCAAGGACATGGCCATGCTGCGGCTGGAGTTCGAGGGACCGACCCTCAAGCGCCGCGTCGGCAATCCCAACATCCACATGGTTCTGGAGTACGCCAAGCCCACCGGCGTGGTGCGCACACTGGTGCGCGGCGGCCAGAAGTACCAGCAGATGCTGGTCGAAGCCTTCGCCGAGCATGTGCTGGGCGTCAAGGCGAGTGCGAGCCGCATCAAGTCGCCGAGGCTGGACTTGTCGATGCTGCGCACCGGCTTCGACGTGCCGGAGGCGTTCGAGGACGGGTTCTCGATGGTGCAGTTGAAGGCGCTGACCTTCCTCAGCCCGGACGGCGCATTGAAACTCGAATGCACCGCGATGCAGTCCAGCCAGCAACGCTCCGTGCATGAACTGCTGAAGGAAAAACTGCACGGCCCGCTGGAAGGCAACTGGGCGGTGACGGCGGCGCAGGTCAATCTCTACTACCCGCCGGAGCCGGGCCGCACGCGCCCGAAGGTGGTCACCATCGAAGTGACCAGCAAGGGGCGGCTCAACCTGCACAAGTTCGACGCCAAGATGCAGGCGCAACTGGAAGGCTATCTGGTTGCGGTGGGCATCTTGCAGAAGGGCCAGACCCTGAATGCGCACGAGATGCCGCCGGAAGCGGACGCAGTCAGTTCGACGCCGGTGATCGAGGACTGATCCGATGGCGGCGCATGACGCTTGGGCTTTGGTCTGCCGCCTGTTTGCGGGCGGCACGCCCGTGCTGCGCGCCACGCTGTCGTCGCGCGAGGCATCGGTGCTGTCCGTTTTCGGCAAGGCGGTCAAGCCGACGGTGGTGGATCAATCCTTCGTGCTCTGCCCGCACTGCCAGCAGCACCGGGCACAGGTGTGGGGCGATGGCCGTGGCGGGCGCATGTGCCGTTGCCCGGACTGCGGGCCAGTGACCGTCGAAACGAACGACGGCGCGGCGTTGGCCCTGGACGAGGATTGGCTGCGCCAGAAGATGCGCCTCGCGCTCGGCATCGAAAGCCGCGACGGCATCGATGATCTGGGCGGCGGCGTGTGGCGGCTGGGCGAAGCACGACGGTCGCCCGTCCTGTTGGCCCGCGACCTGTCGCGGGTGCTGCACGAACCCGCGTTGCTGGATCGGGTGCGTGTGGCAGGCGGAGACATCCAGGTGATCACGCCGAGGTCGAGCACGACGCGTGGATCGCCGTTCGGCACGGGCGTCCAGTGGCTGAGGCTGGAAGAACGCTTCACGTTCTACGGCGGCGGAATCACGTTCATTGCCACGTCGCCGTCCGCGACACCAGTGGTCGCCGATTCGGCCACGCCGGTGAACGGGCCGTTCTCGGCGGATTTCAGATGGGCGACGTTGCCGGACGTGCAGGCCACGCCGATCCAGTTCACCGATGGCCAGTCGAAGGTGTTCGGTGCGCTGTGGGCGTTCAAGGGCGAAGCCGTGACGGCGGAACGGGTCATGCAGCGCGCGGGTTTGGACAGCGCCAAGCCGAGCGACCTGTTCAAGATTAAGACGAAGGACAAGGGCAAGCCGGAGCCTGCTGCACAGCACGCGGCCTACGGCGCGCTCGTGGTCACGCAGCAACGCGCGGGGCTGTACGTGATGCCCTGCGCGGCGGTGGCATCCCTACGCCAGACATCGGGAAAGGAGGAGACCTTCATGACATGAACTCAATGCTTGAGCGCCTTGGCTCGCGCCGACTTCAAGAGCCTGTCCTTTTCAATTTTTGGAGCATTTGAAATGAGCGGAAAAAACCAATGGGTCGTTCCCATCAACGGCGGTGATCAGTGGGGTGTGCGCGGTGAAGGCAACGACCGCCTCACCTCTGTCCACGACACGCAGCAGCAGGCGATTGACCGTGCGCGGGACATCGCCATCAACCAGCAGAGCGAGATGTTCATCCAAGGTCGTGACGGCCAGATCCGCGAGCGCAACAGCTACGGTGACGATCCGTTCCCGCCCAAGGGGTGATGCTGGGCTTGGCCTCGCGGGTTTGCTTCTACTTTGCTCGTGCAAACCCGCGAGCCAACTATTCTCATCGGCGCACGCACAAGTGGTTGACGAACAACACCGTCTGCGTGTGCCACGGCGAAGAAGTTGGCGCAGTTTCGAGAGAAGATAGGGCGGAACAGGGGCGAACTGGACGGGTCACGCCGCCTCTGCCCGGAACGGCTGGCACACGCAGAACGACGCGGAAGCCCGCGTGGCGTGCGGAAGCCGCAAACGAAAACGCCCAACCGAGAACGGTTGGGCGCTGAATAGTGGTGGCCAGGGACGGAATCGAACCATCGACACGCGGATTTTCAGTCCGCTGCTCTACCAACTGAGCTACCTGGCCATTACCGGGAAACCGGACGGGGAGTGGAATCGCGCCTGAAGGCGCTCCTACGAGCGGCGCCCAAGCCGGGCCATTTTACGCGGTCGGCCGGGCTTGCCGTCAAGGAATCCGCACGCCGGGGGCAAAAAAGCCTATTTGGGCTTGAAGTCCGGGGGTGGCGCGGAGTCGCCGGTGAAGAAGAATTTCTCCATTTCCGTTTCGAGCAGCTTGCGCGCCTTGGGCTCGATGGGGGTCAGGCGGTATTCATTGATGAGCATGGTCTGCCGGGCCAGCCACTGCTGCCAGGCCTGCTTGGAGACGTTCTCGTAGATGCGCTTGCCCAGCTCGCCGGGATAGGGAACGTAGTCGAGACCATCTGCCTCGATGCGAAGCAGGACGCAGTTGACCTGGCGAGCCATGAAAAACCTTTCTGTTGTTGTGGGAGCGGCTTCAGCCGCGATCCCGGAGGGACTCGAGCAACCGGGTGACCGGTGCGGCCAGGCCAACCCGGGCCGGCGCGGCCCTGTTATACCAGAGCCACCGGTCGCCCTCCATCGCGCGCAGCGGCACGTGCGCCAGGCGGCATTCGACCGGCGTGATGTCGAGGTCGAAGTGGGTGAAGCCGTGGCGGAACACGGGACGCACGCTCTGGGCCCCGGGCGCGCTGCCAAACTGCGCGCTGCACCACTCGCCCACCGCTTCCACCGACGCAACTTCCGGCAAACCCCACAGGCCACCCCAGATGCCGGTATCCGCGCGGCGCTCGAGCAGCACGGCACCATCGGCCCGCGTGCAGAGCAACAGCACGCAGTGGCGCAGCGGGCGCGCCCTGGCCGGCTTGCGGGCCGGCAGTTGCGCGGTGAGTCCTGCGGCGAGCGCCACGCAGTTGTCGCGCAGCGGGCAGGACGCGCAGGCCGGCTTCCCCCGCGTGCAGACCGAGGCACCGAGATCCATGATCGCCTGCGTGTAGTGGGCGACCCGCTGCGCGGGCGTACAGCGCTCGGCCAGCGTCCAGAGTTCGCGTTGCACGGCCGACTCCGTGGGCACCCCGGCGATGCCGAACACGCGGGCGAGCACGCGCTTGACGTTGCCATCGAGTATCGGGTGACGCTGCCCGCTGGCGAGCGCGAGGATCGCACCCGCCGTCGAGCGGCCGATGCCGGGCAGGGCTGACAGCGCCTCGAAGTCGGTCGGCAGCACACCGCCATGCTGGTCGCGCACCCGTTGCGCGGCGCGATGCAGGTTGCGGGCGCGGGCGTAGTAGCCGAGGCCCGACCAGCGGTGCAGCACTTCGTCGGGCGAGGCCGCGGCCAGCGCCTGCACCTCGGGGAAGGTCTGCATGAATGTGTCGTAGTAGCGCGCGACCGTCGCCACCTGCGTCTGCTGGAGCATGATCTCGGACACCCAGACGCGGTAGGGCGTCGGGTTTTTCTGCCAGGGCAGGTCATGGCGGCCGTGCTGGTCCCACCAGGCGAGGAGCAGGGGGGCGAGTTGTGTGCTGAAACCAGCCGGCATGATGTGGCGGGAGCCTATCAAGTTGCCGGCTGGAAGTGTGCGGGGCCGCACCGGGCAGTCTTGTTCATGGCCGCGAGGTGGCGCAGACTCTGCGCCGCCGCGCCCCGGGGGGGCCACGATCACCTCGCCACATGCTGCGATCCCGCCTCAAAGCCCCAGCCCTCATCGGCGCCATCGGGGTTGTTTACGGCGACATCGGCACCAGTCCGCTCTATGCCTTCGGTGCTGCCATCAAGGCCGCCCGGTCGGTTACGCCCGGACTGGCGATATTCGGCTCGCTGTCGCTGATTTTCTGGAGCCTGTTGCTGGTCGTCAGCCTCAAGTACCTGGTGCTCATGGTGCGGGCCGACAACGAGGGCGAAGGCGGCATCCTCGCGCTGCTCGCCGGACTCGAACAGTACTTCTTCCACTGGGCCGACTGGTCGCGCAAGCTGCTGCTGGCCGGCGCGCTCGGCGCCGCACTCTTCTATTGCGATGCTGTCATCACGCCGGCCATCTCGGTGCTCAGCGCGGTTGAAGGACTGGAACTGCTGGACCCGGGCTTTTCCGGCATCATCCTGCCACTGGCCTGCGGCATCCTGCTCGGCCTGTTCCTGCTCCAGCGCAGCGGCACCGAGAAAATCAGCCGCTACTTCGGCCCGGTCATGCTGCTGTGGTTCGGTACGCTGGCCGGCCTGGGCGTGATCTCGATCGCCCGCACGCCGCAGATCCTGCAGGCACTGAACCCGGCCTTTGCCCTGGCCATGCTGTCGAGCGAGCCAGGCATTGGCCTTGCCATCATCGGCGCGGTATTCCTCACCGTTACCGGCGGTGAAGCCCTGTATGCCGACATGGGCCATTTCGGCCGCTCGGCGGTCCGGGTTACCTGGTTCGGCTGCGTCTGGCCGGCACTGGTACTGAATTATTTTGGCCAGGGCGCGCTGGCGCTGCGCAACGGTACCTCACTCGACAATCCGTTCTTTCGCCTGGCGCCGGAACCACTGCTGGCTGCGCTGATCGTTCTGGCCACGGCTGCCACCATCATCGCCTCGCAGGCAACGATTACCGGCGCCTTCTCCATCACCCGGCAGGCCGTGCAGCTCGACCTCATGCCGCGCGTGAACATCGTCCAGACCTCGGCCAGCGAACGCGGACAGATTTATGTACCGGTCACCAACTGGGTGATGCTGTTGCTGGTACTTGGCGTGACGCTGGGCTTTGGCAGCTCCGGTGCCTTGTCCGCAGCCTATGGCGCGGCCGTTGCCGGCACGATGTGGATCACCACGGTGCTCGCCGCGGTCGTGGCACGGATGCAGTGGCGTTGGTCGTGGCTGGCAGTCGGTGTGGTGTTCGGCAGTTTTTTTGCCGTCGACACCACCTTCGTGTTCAGCAATCTGACCAAGATCGGCGACGGCGCCTGGGTGCCCATCCTGATGGCGGCGCTGCTGTTTCTGGTGTTCGTGGTCTGGCACGACGGGCGTGACATGCTGGGCAGGAAGCTCGATGCCATGGCGGTGGGCATGGACGGGCTCGAGCAGCTGCTGGCTGGCACCAGCCGGGTGAAGGGCACCGCCATATTCCTGGTCAGCCGTCCGGATTCCGTACCCGGCGCATTCCTGCGCAACATCGGGCACAACCATGTCGTACACGAGAACGTGATCTTCCTGCACATCGAATTCCTGCGCATACCCAAGGCGGATGCCGCAACCCAGTTGACGATCCAGCCGCTGCGCGAGTCCTTCCATATGGTGCGGGCGCGTTTCGGCTTCATGGAGACCCCGGACGTCGGCGCCATCATCCAGCAATGCCGCCGGCAGGGTCTGCAGATCACCCCGCGCGATTACACGCTGTTTCTCGGCCAGCACGTCGTGGTGCCAACCGGTCCGCAACGTCCCGGGTACTGGAAGCGCGGCTTCTTTGCCTGGCTGCAACGTCGCTCAACCGGTGCAGCGGAATTCTTCGGCATGCCGCTTCGTCGTGTGGTCATCGTCAGCACCGTGATCGAGATCTGAGACGGGCCGTTCCCGCCGCCCGGCCGGAACTGCCCGCCGGCACATCGCGTGGATGTGAGCTGCAACCGCAAAACTTCGAAAACTTCGACCCGGCACCTGACAGAGGCAGAACTGTGCGCCCGTGCAGCCCGCGCGGCCTGCGGATGTGAAGCACATCTCATCGATTTGTCATAGTCGGGCCTTAGGCTAGTCCCCGTATCTTCGTGGGGACGAACTGGCCGGCCGGGCATGCCCGGCGCATGCGGGCCGATCGCGTGGCAATGAAGCTTCTGCTGGTTGAAGACAATCAGGCCGACGTCGACTTTCTCGCCGCCTCGCTGCGCCGTCAGCGCGCCAGCGATGTGGAAATGGTCAACGTGCAGTCACTGGCGAACGCCACCGAGCGCCTCGGCAGCGAGAAGTTCGACATCGTGCTCCTCGACCTGCACCTGCCGGACGCCTCGGGCCTCGAGTGCATCGACGCGATCCAGGCCATCGACCAGGAAATCCCCATCGTCGTGCTGAGCGGCCAGGACGACGAGGAGTTTGCCGTCAGCATCCTCAACAAGGGCGCCCAGGACTATCTCGTCAAGTGGGAGGGCCAGGGACGCACCATCCTGCGCTCGGTGCGCTACGCGATCGAGCGCAAGCGCTCCGAACTGCGGCTCAACTACATGGCGCAGTTCGATGCGCTGACCGGCATCCCGAACCGCCAGTACTTCAACGACCAGCTCACGCGGGCAACTGCAAGGGCGCGCCGTGACGGCCGCAAGGTGACCCTGCTGTTCCTCGACCTGGACGGCTTCAAGGTGGTCAACGACACGCTCGGCCACGATGCCGGCGACCGCCTGCTGAAAGAAGTGGCAAGCCGCATCCAGCGCTCCGTACGGACCGGCGACGTCATCGCCCGGCTCGGCGGGGACGAATTCGCCGTGCTGCTGGAAGGCCTGAGCGGCCCGCTGGAAGTCGAGACCATGGCCAACAGCCTGCTTGCGCTCATCTCGCAGCCGTATCACATCGCCGACCGCCAGCTCGACATCACGACCAGCATCGGCATCACGATGTATCCGAACGACAGCTCGGACACGCAGATGCTGCTGAAGAACGCGGACATCGCCATGTACCAGGCAAAGGAGAACGGCCGCAACAACGTGACCTTCTTCACCGAGCGGATGCACGCCGAGCTGATGGAATACCACGACCTCGAGCGGGACATCCGCGAGGCCTTGCGCCTCGACGAGTTCCACGTCGTCTACCAGCCGAAGGTCAACGCGCACAACCGCCGCCTGCAGGGCCTGGAGGCGCTGCTGCGCTGGACCAGCCCGACGCGCGGCAAGGTGAGCCCCGGCACATTCATTCCCGTGGCCGAGGAGAGCGGGCACATCATTCCGCTCGGTTACTGGGTCCTCGACCAGGTCTGCCAGACGCTCAAGGCATGGGAGGAGAAAGGCCTGCCGTGCGTACCGGTATCGGTGAACGTTTCGGCGCGCCAGTTCCAGCAACCAGACTTCCACAAACGCGTCGCACAGATACTTGCCGCACATGCCGTGGATCCCTCGCTGATCGAGATCGAGCTGACCGAAGGCCTGGTGATGGAGGACAGCGAGGCGGCCCAGATGGAGCTGTTGCGCCTCAAGCGGATCGGCCTGCGTATCTCCATCGACGACTTCGGCACCGGCTATTCCTGCCTGAGCTACCTGCGACGCTTCCCGATCGACGTGCTGAAGATCGACCGCTCCTTCGTCATGGAAATCGGCGTCAGCCAGGATGGCGAGAGCATCATCGACGCAATCATCTCGCTGGCGCGCAGCCTGCGCCTCGAAACAGTCGCCGAAGGCGTGGAAACAAACGGGCAGCTCGACTTCCTGCTGGAACGCGGCTGCCACATCGTGCAGGGCTACCTGTTCGGCGTCCCGATGGAGCAGCCGCTGGTCGAGCCGCTGCTGGCCGAACTCAGCAATGCCGGTGTCGACTCGACCGCAACCCGCCGCGCACTGGCTGCGGCCAACCACCGCTGAGACCCGCACCCGCCATGAGCAACAGACTCTCCCTGACCACCACCGCTGAGAAAATCAGCCCGGCCCTGCAGGCGACGCTGTCTGCAAGCGGCATCGGCCTCTACTCTTTCGACCCGGACACGGGGGTCTTTGAAGTCGACGACACCTGCCGGAAGCTGTTTGACCTGGAGCCGGATACCAGCCTGTCACCGCAGGAGATGCTGTCGCGGATTCATCCGGACGACCTGCCGCGCTACTGGTCGGCGGCAGCCGACAGCACGCGGACCGGCACTTTCAACTGCGACTATCGCGTGATCTATCGCGATGGCTCGGTGCACTTCATCAGCGGCCGCGGCAATGTGCATGACGCAGACGGACAGCAGAGCCGGCGAATCCTCGGTGCCTGCATCGACGTGACCACGCGACACGCGCTGGAGGCTGAACTCCAGGCCACGCAGGCACGCATGCAGCACCTGGCCGACGGGGTACCGGGGCTGTTTGCCTATCTGGATGGAAACTACGTCGTCCGCTTCATGAGCAGCGAGTATGACCGCTGGTATGGCTACTCGCGCAGCCGCCACCTCAACGCACCCATCACCGAAGTGATTGACCCCGAGAGCTGGAAAAAGCGCCAGCCGTTGTACGACCGCTGCCTGGCCGGGGAGGTAATCCGCTACGAAGAGGCCCGCACCATGGCCAGCGGCGAGCAACGCTTCTATGCCGTTACCTACCGGCCCGACCGGGACGCGACGGGCAAGGTGGTGGGCATCCTGTCGCTGGCGATGGATATCACGGAGCGTCGTGCCTTCCAGCGCGCGCTCGAAGGCAAGTCCGAGGAACTCGAGCGATCCAACCGCGATCTCGAGCAGTTTGCCTATGTCGCCTCACACGACCTCAAGGCACCGCTGCGCGCCATCGATATCCTGGTGGACTGGCTGCGGGAAGACCTGCACGACTTCGAAGGCGGCGAAGTCCGGCAGAACCTCGATCTGCTCAGGCAGCGCACGACACGCCTGCACCGGCTGCTCGACGACCTGATGGCGTACTCGCGTGCAGGAAAAAAGCCCGGCGATGCCGTGGAGGTGGACACCCGGCTGCTGGCCGCCGACCTGTTCACGCTGCTCGCGCCACCGGCTTCCATGCGGATGGAGGCGAGCACCTCGCTGCCGGTACTCCGTGCCCACCAGGCCCCGCTGGAGCAGGTGCTGCGGAACCTCATCAACAACGCGATCAAGCACCATCCGACCAAAGACGGCCGGGTCCGGGTCTACGCGCAGGACATGGGCGAGGAACTGCTGTTTGCCGTCGAGGACGATGGCGCGGGCATTCCGCAGGAATATGCCGAAAAAGTGTTCCAGATGTTTCAGACATTGCAGCCGCGTGACGATATGGAAGGCAGCGGCATGGGACTCGCGATCGTGAAGCGCATCGTCGAGGGGCAGGGCGGGCGCATCTGGTTCCACGGTGGACCGGGTGGCTGCGGCACCGTGTTCAAGTTCACATGGAAAAAGCTACCCGGCGCACTGGCCGGCACATGCAGCGAGGAGCAGACGGATGATCACCCCGGAAAAGACCGTACATATCTTGCTGGCTGAGGACGACCAGATCGACCAGAAGGCCTTCCTGCGCGCCTTCGGCAAGCTGCGCATCGGCAACCCGATCACCATCGCCAGGGATGGCCTGGAGGCCTGGGAGATCCTCAAGGGCAGCAATGGCAGACCGCGGCTGCCGCGGCCCAACCTGCTGATCCTCGACATCAACATGCCGCGCATGAACGGCCTCGAACTGCTGGTACGCATCCGCGAGGATGCGGAACTGCACGACTCGATCGTGTTCATGCTCACCACCTCGAACGACGAGGAGGACAAGATCGAGGCCTTCAACCTGAATGTCGCCGGCTACATGCTGAAATCGGACATCGGCCAGAGCTTCATCAAGGCCGTTGAACTGATCGACAACTACTGGCGGGTGATGGAACTGCCGCACGACACGCACAGCCACATGGCGACGGGCGCATCCGCCCGCAGGGCCGTGGTCAACGCCGACAGCCGCGGGATGCTCTGACAGGAACCGGCCGGGGCTACGGGCAGGCGTCTTCGGCGTCGATGATGAGCGCGCTCATCTCCGAGGAAATCTCGTCACGACGCTTGTCGGATGCGTTGCTCTTGTCGAGCTGCTCGTCGGCTTTCTTCACGGTGGCGCTGTCGTCCGAGTTGGAGGCGATCAGCAACAGCCCCAGCCTGAAGTCAGCCGGTTTCAGCTTGTCCTGCAGGTAATCCCAGACACACTGGCACTGCCGGGCATCGAGGCCGTCAACCTTGCAGATTTCCGCATCGAACACGGCACGCTGGGCGGTCTCGGCGCTCGTCTCCTGGGCAAGGACCGGCGCGGTGCCGAGCAATGCCAGGGCCAGGGCCCCGGCAAGAATACCGGCCTTGCTGGCGCGTGCCGACTGGAATTGGTTGTTCATGACTTCTCTCCCTGCCTGTTGCCGGCGATTTTCACCAAGGCCGACTCAGGACGCAACCCGCAGCGGTGCAGCGCTGTCGGGCCCCAGCATGCCGTAGCGCTCCAGCCACAGGCGCGCATCCTCGGCGTCGCTTTCAAACCAGCGCTGCGCCGAGCCGAGCCGGAAGGTGTAGCCCCAGGCATCCATGTCGGCGAACAGCTGCTGGCGGTTGAAACGGCCGGGATCGGCGAGCGCTGCGATGCGGTCGATGAGCAGCACCTGCAGGTAGCAGACGGCATCTTCCTCGGCATAGTCGCCGCCGGCATCGCGGTCCAGCACTTCGCGGCGGGCCGGATCCATGCACAGGTAGTGCGCTGCCTCGTGCAGGGCGGAATGCAGCGGGGTATCCAGCCGCACGAAGAGCCGGTGCCGGATCAGGCCGGCCTCCGACTCGCCCCAGTAGCTGCCGGGGATCGCCTCCCCTGCTCCCACCAGCACAACCGTGAGTCCGGTGTCTGCGAACAACCCGGCCAGCAGATCGACGCCGATTTCCGCTACTGTCATCATCACTGCCGGAGCATCAGTTGGTGCCTTTCATGGTGAAGACAGTCTAGACGATGGCAAAGATCGATACAGCGCCGGGCTGGCCGTCGTTTCCGGCGGGCGACAAGACGAACCTGCGCGCGCTGCTGGCCGGGCTCAAGGTCTCGCAGTGGTGGCCGGAAGCGGAACTACGCGCGGCACAGCAGGCGCAGCTGACCTGGCTGGCAGAGTGGGCGGCGAACAAGGTTCCGTACTATCAGCGGGAGAAGTGGCCAGCCCGGGTAGCTGCTCGCCTGGCGCAGAATCCACAGCAGTTCTGGGACATCTGGCGGGAGATACCGACACTCAGCAAGCCGGCGCTGCGCACGCTCGGCCCCCGGCTCTACGCGCGGTCCATACCTTCCGCGCAAATGCCCATCGTCCCGATACGCACCTCCGGCTCGACCGGGATTGCGGTTGAACTGCGTACCACGGCGCTCACGCGCCGGCTCTGGGAGGCACTTACCCTCCGCGAACACCTGTGGTCACAGCGCGACTTCAGCAAGCGGCTGGGGGTCCTCCGGTCGCGCAAGGGATCGCGGGAGACCGACGGCAAGGTACAGCCCAACTGGGGAGCGCCGGTGGCGCCCCTGTTCCCCAGCGGCCCCTCATCAGCCATGCGCATCAGCCGGCCCGTGGATGAGGTGGCTGCCTGGCTGAAGGACTTCGATCCGCATTACCTGCTGACCTATCCGACCATCGTCCCCTGGCTCATGGATCACATGGCCGCTGCCGGTGACCGCCCGCAGTCACTGCGGGAGATCCGCTTCATCTCCGAGCCGCTGGACAAGGACCTGGAAACGCGTCTGGCCCGGGAATGGCAGATCCGCAGCACCGATATCTACTCGGCACGGGAAGTGGGGTACATCGCCTTTCGCTGTCTTGAGCACGGCGCACTGCACGTGCAGTCCGAATCGATGCTTGTCGAGATAATCAATGCGGAAGGACTACCCTGCGCACCGGGAGAATCCGGACGGGTAGTGCTGACGGCCCTGCACAATCTCGCTTCGCCGCTGTTGCGCTATGACATAGGCGACTACGCAACCGCAGGTGAGCCCTGCCCTTGTGGCCGGGGACTGCCGGTCATCAGCCAGATCCTTGGACGCACCCGCAACGCCGCGCTGTCACCGGATGGACGACGGTACTGGCCGAGCAGTCTGAACAAGATCGCCAGTTCGTCACCGATCAAACAGGCGCAGTATGTGCAAACCGCCATCGACACCATCGAGATACGCGCAGTCCTGTCGCGGCCCCTCCGGGAACAGGAACAGCTCGATATCGTACAGGCCACCATCAAGACGCTTGGCCATCCATACAAGGTCATGGTGGTGCCGGTAAGTGAAATCAGCCGTGGCGCGGGCGGAAAATTCGAGGAGTTCCTCTCGCTGCTGCCGGAACTGCAGAACTGAGCGGAAAGATGGAGCGGGTGATGGGAATCGAACCCACGTTAGCAGCTTGGGAAGCTGCAGTTCTACCATTGAACTACACCCGCCGACCCATAGCGCCAGTTTACCTGCGGCACTCACCGAACCCAACAAAGCCGCATGGCCGAGGAATGGATCCCGGCAAAAATTCACATGGCACGCTGCCGGATCGCACTATAGTGTCGCCCCTACTTACTCCGGACAGCATTGATTTTTATGAATAATGTCAACAGAACGACAACAGTCCTGATCGTCGGTGCGACCGGCTACATCGGCCAGGCAGTCGTCGCCGAAGCAGTACGGCAGGGTTACAACGTCATCGCCGTGGCCAGGTCAAAAAAGGGCGACAGCCAGTTTGCCGGTGCAGAGCTGGTGCTGGCCGATGTCAGCGACCCGGCCTCCATGGCGAAAGTCTTCGACCGGAAGATCGATGTCGTCATTTCCTGCCTGGCATGCCGTTCGGGGCTGCCGAAGGACTTCGACGATATCGATTACAAGGCCACGCTGAATGTCCTCAACGCCGCCCTGGCGGCTGGCACGAAGAAATTCATTCTCCTGTCGGCAATCTGCGTGCGGAAGCCGGAACTGCCGCTGCAGCTTGCCAAGCTGAAGATGGAGGACGAACTGATGCGCTCGGGCATCGACTACACCATCGTCCGGCCCACCGCCTATTTCTGGGTGTTCGACGCGCAGACCCGGCGGATCGCCGCGGGCAAGCCGGGCTTCGTGGTCGGCAGCGGGGACCAGGCGCGCCACAACCCCATCGCCAGGGAAGACCTGGCCGAATTCATGGTGAGCGGCATCGGCAACAGCGAGCACAGGAACCGCATCTTCATCCTCGGTGGCCCCGAAGTGCCGGAAAACATCCTCAGCCACCGGGAATCGCTGGAGATGATCTTCGATGTCGTCGGCAAGGAACCGCGGATCATCAGCATCCCCGACTGGGCGTACACGGCATTGGTCCGCATCACCTGGTTCATCGGACTTTTCACGCGTCGTGTCGCGGTCTTTTCGGCATGGTTGAACGTGGTCCATTACTACCTGGTGAACGACATGCGCGCCCCGGGCTATGGCACGATCACGCTCAGGCAGTACCTGACGGAAACCTACGGGAAGAAGCCGGCCGCATAGCCGGTTTTTCCGGCCCGGCAAGCATGGACAGCAACGAGTCGCCTGCAGATGCAGGTTCCAGGCAGCGGGAAATCCGCAGTTACGTGTTGCGCGCCGGACGGCTGACGCGCGCCCAGGAACGCGCGCTCGGCGAACTCTGGCCGCGCTTTGGCATTCCTGCGGCGACGCCCGGCAAGGCGATGCCGGACCTCGATGCCCTGTTCGGCCGCAAGGCACCACGCATCCTCGAGATCGGCATCGGCAATGGTGCTGCGCTGCTCAGCATGGCGGCAGCTGACCCGGACCGCGACTGGCTGGGTGCCGAGGTGCATGCCCCGGGCATTGGTCACTGCCTGCTGGAGATCGAGCGGCTCGGCCTCGGCAACGTCCGCCTGTTCATGGAGGATGCCGTCGGCGTGCTGCGCGAGCGCCTGCAGGACCGCAGCCTCGCCGGGCTGCATCTGTTCTTTCCCGACCCCTGGCACAAGAAGCGGCACCACAAGCGGCGCCTGGTGCAGCCGCCCTTCGTGGAACTGATGGCCCGCAAGCTGGCTGCAGATGGCTACTTCCACGTGGCAACCGACTGGCCGCCCTACGCCGAACACATCGCGGCAGTGCTGGAGGCCAGCGGCCATTTTGGTACGGGCATCGACCCGGCCAGCGGCAGCGGACGGCCGCTCACCCGCTTCGAGGCGCGCGGCCAACGCCTTGGCCACCCGATCTGGGAGCGCATCTACCCGCGCCGGACGGCCTGAACGCGGGTGTACCCAAGACGGCGCAATTGCGCTATATAAACCCGGGGTGGGGTCATTTTGTCAGCCAACCAACGGATACCAGAACGATGATCACCGGTATCGGATTCCCGAATGCAGGCGACTGGTTCAGGCGCATCGACGGCAGCACCTTTGAGGTGGTTGCCGTCGATGAGGGTGATGGCACCATCGAGCTCCAGCATTTCGACGGCACGCTGGAGGAAATGGATCTCGATGCCTGGCTGGAGCTCGCCGCCGAAGCAATAGATCCACCTGAAGACTGGTCAGGCTCGATGGATATCGATGAGGCCGACCTGCCGCCCGGCGAAGAGCCGCGTCGCGAGTTCAGCGATCCGCTGGATTTCGTCGACGACTACGACGGCAATTAGCGCGGCCCTGCAGGCGGCGTATACACGCCACCGATCTTCAGGCCAGCCGCCGCACGTCCGGCCAGCAAGTCGCGCAGGTAGCCGGGCGCGATCAGGTGACAGTAGTGCACGCCGCGCACGCGCGCATCCATGCCCGCGAAGCGCGGATCCAGCCAGTCCACGCGAAAGCCCTTGCTGTGAATCGTCAGCGTTCCGGCATCGTCTTCGGTCGTCAGCAAGAACGGAGCCAGCCAGTCCCGCCCGGTTGCGGCCGGCAGCTTTTCATTGAATACATTCTCGCCGGGGTCGAGCACCACTTGCCGGGCAGCAGCAGCCGGCAAGGCAGCGCGCACCTGGCGCAGCGTTTCCCGGTTCATGTCCTGGCAAAGACCATCGGGTCCGGCGGTACCGGGACCGAAGGCTGCATTCAGGTGGTCGGCACTCTTCAGCTTGCAGGAGATCGCCAGCGGCCGGCCCGGATCATCCGGCGCTGGCCATGCATAGACATGCAGGGTCAGCGGATCGATGCTGGTCTTGGATTGCACGAAGCCGTCGAAATCCGGATGCACCACGAACTCGCCGGACTTGTCGGTGCGGCTGATCAGGTGTTGCGCCTCGGCGCAGAACTCCGCCGGACCCGCCGCGAGGAGATTCGTGCCGGCATCCTTCGCGGGCGTATCGCCCAGCGTGCAGCCGGCGAGATGCACCACCGCTGCGGTGGCGAGCATGGAAGTCAGCAATCGGTTCATCACGGCTTCTCCATACGATCAGGCTGAAACGGGCGCGCGCACCAGCACATCGCCATCGTCCACCCAGCACTCGAGGCTGCCGAGGGAATGTCCGGCACAGGGGCCATGTATGCACAGGCCGGTCTCCGGCTCGAACAGGGCGCCGTGCGAGGAACAGCGCAGCAGCCGCAGCCTGGGCACCAGGAAATCGTCGTCATCGATGTTCAGCGGATGACGCTTGTGCGGGCAGACATTGGTATAGGCGCGCAGCTGGCCACGCACCTGCACGACGAAGCCGCTATACGGCCAGTCGCCCTTGCCGGAAAGGAATTCACGGGCACCCGGATCGCCCAGCTCGGCGAGACTGCAGACCCGTACCACCTGATACCCGCTCATGACACCCTCACTCCGATCCCTGCCGGCGGCGCACGACCACCATGGCCAGCAGTATCGCCGGGATACCCGCTGCAGTCGTGTAAATGAAGAAGTTCACCCAGCCCGACACTTCCACGACCTGCCCGGAGAAGCCGCTGAGCAGTCGCCCCGGCAGCGACATCAGCGAGGTGAACAGCGCGTACTGGGTGGCGGTATAGGCCACATTGGTCAGGCTCGACAGGTAGGCGATGAAGATGGTGCCGACGAAACCGGCAGCCAGGTTGTCGGCCGAGATCGCCGCGATCAGCCAGCCGAGGCTTGGGCCGGCCTGCGCGAGACCGATGAATACCAGGTTCGAGGCAGCCAGCAGCACCGCCCCGGCCACCAGCGGGCGCGCCGCGCCGTAGCGCGCCACCGCCACGCCGCCGAGCGCGGCACCGGCCAGCGTGATGGCAAAGCCGAACACCTTGGTGACCGTGGCGATCTCGGACAGGCTGAAGCCGGTATCGATGTAGAAGGGATTGGCCATCACGCCGAGTACCATGTCGCTGATCCGGTAGCTGCCGATGAAGAGCAGCAGCACGAATCCGAAACCGCCGACACGCTGGAAGAACTCCGTGAAAGGCCCCGCCACCGCCGCCCTGAACCAGTCGGCGAGCGAGCCGGCTGTGATTGACGCGGCAGCGACGACCGGCTCGGCAACCAGCATGGCGGTCAGCACGCCCGGCAGCATCAGCACGGCCATCGCCTGATAGGCGAGGCTCCATGAGCCGAGGTCGGCGATATACAGCGCACCGGCGCCGGCCACCAGCACGGCGGTGCGATAACCGACCTGGTAGGCAGCCGCCATCGCACCCTGCAGGCGGGCCGTCACCGCCTCGATGCGCCAGGCATCGACGACGATGTCCTGGGTCGCCGAGCAGACGGCCAGCACGACCGTGAGCATCGCGACCTGCGCCAGCCGGGCGGCCGGATCGGTCACCGACATCAGCAGCAATACGGCGATGACGCCGCACTGGCTCAGCAGCATCCAGCTGCGCCGCCGCCCCAGCCAGGCCGTGAGGCCGGGGATACCCAGCCGGTCGACCAGCGGGGCCCAGGCAAACTTCACCGAATAGGCGATGCCGGCCCAGGCAAACATGCCGATCTCGCTCTTGCTCACGCCGGCGGTGGTGAGCCAGGCCGTGAGCGTGGCAAACACCAGCGGAAAGGGCAGCCCCGAGGAAAAACCCAGCACGAGCATGGCGAGCACGCGCGGCTGCGCGTAGATGCCCAGCGTCGAACGGGGCATGTCCTCAGTCGAGCTCATAGTCCATCGACAGCGGCGCGTGGTCGGAGAAGCGCTCGTCCTTGTAGATCCCGGCGCTGCGCGCCGCACCATCCAGTCCGGCGCTGCCGATCTGGTAGTCGATGCGCCAACCGACGTTCTTCGCCCAGGCCTGGCCACGGTTGGACCACCAGGTGTACTGGTCCGGTTCGGCATTGACCTGCCGGAAGCAATCGACGAAGCCGCGCGGACCAAACAGCTCGTCGAGCCAGGCGCGTTCTTCGGGCAGGAAGCCCGAGTTCTTCTGGTTGGCGCGCCAGTTGCGCAGGTCTATCTCCCGGTGCGCGATGTTCCAGTCACCGCACAGCAGGTAGTTGCGGCCGTCCTGCCGGATGCGGTCGAGGTGCACGCTGAACTCATCCAGGAAGCGGAACTTCGCCTGCTGTCGTTCCGGACTTGCCGAGCCCGAAGGCAGGTAGACCGAGATGACGCTGAGCTTGCCAAAGCGGGCCTCCAGGTAACGTCCCTCGGCATCGAACTCGGCTGAGCCGAAGCCACGCTGCAGGTCGTCCGGCTCACGCCTGGTGTAGAGCGCCACGCCACTGTAACCCTTGCGTTGCGCGCACTCGTAGTAGCTGTGATAGCCGGCAGGATGGTAGAGCTTCTCGACGATCTGTTCGGGCTGCGCGCGGACTTCCTGCAGGCAGACCACGTCGGCAGCCTGCTGCGGAAGCCAGTCGAACAGGCCCTTGCGTGCAGCCGACCGTATGCCGTTGACGTTGAGGGTAAGGATGCGCATTCGCGGTGTACGATACCGCAAACGGGAAATGCCCAACGGTAGAAATATGCGCGCTTATCAGCAGGAGTTCATCGAACTCGCGGTAGAGGTCGGGGTACTGAAGTTCGGCCAGTTCAAGCTCAAGTCCGGGCGCATCAGCCCGTACTTCTTCAACTCGGGACTGTTCAACACCGGCTACTCGGCGGCCAAGCTCGGCCGCAGCTATGCAGCGGCAGTCGATGCAGCCGGCATCGGTTACGACATGCTGTTCGGCCCGGCCTACAAGGGCATCCCGCTGGTCTCGCTGGCCGCTGCCGCCCTGGCGGAACACTACGGCGTGGACTCGCCCTTCTGCTTCAACCGCAAGGAGATCAAGGATCACGGCGAGGGCGGCGCGATCGTCGGCGCCCCGGTGCATGGCCGGGTCCTGATCCTCGACGACGTGATCACCGCGGGGACCGCCATCCGCGAAACCATCACGCTGCTGCAGCAGGCCGGCGGCATACCTGCCGGCGTGGTGCTGGCGCTGGACCGGCAGGAACGCGGTACCGGCGAACTCTCGGCAACCCAGGAAGTCGAAAAAAAC
Source organism: Gammaproteobacteria bacterium (assembly GCA_023383705.1). Taxonomy (GTDB): domain Bacteria; phylum Pseudomonadota; class Gammaproteobacteria; order Steroidobacterales; genus SHZI01. The sequence goes on from JAHDYM010000001.1 coordinate 18,764, forward strand.
TACGGCATCCCGGTGACCAGCATCATCCGCCTCGATGACCTGGTTGAACACCTGGAGGGCAGCAGCGAGCACAGCCAGTTCCTGCCGCTGATCCGGGATTACCGCCAGCGCTACGGCGTAAGCTGAGACCTGGGTTCCGCATCGGCATGCAAGCTGAGCAGCCGGTCACTGTTTTTGGTCACGTTCCAAACGGATAATCGCCCCTGGAAGTGACTCCATCATGGAGTCCGGGCAGTGGGGTCAGGCATGCAGTCACCGGGCTACGGTTTCGCCGGCCAGGCAGTTGCGCACTCGCGCAGCGCCCGCCCCGTGCCGGCTGCACCGTTGCTGCTCGCCGGCCTGCTCGTGCTGCTCTCGGCCGTGGCCATGCCAGCCGAGGCCGCAAAGAAGAAGGCCTCGACGAACAACACCAGTTCCGCCAAGGTCTACCGCTGGGTCGACGCCAAGGGCGTGGTTCACTACAGCGACCAGATTCCGGTGGACCAGGCACCAGCCGACCGGCAGGTCCTCAACCAGTATGGCGTCCCGATCCGCTCCGAGCAGGGCGCCATGTCACAGGCGGAACTCGATGCGGAAAAACGCGCGGCTGCCGAACGCGAAGCGGCCCGCACAGCGGCCGAGCGCGATGCCGTATTGCTGAGCACCTACCTCTCGGTCGACGAAATCGAGGCGCTACGGAACCGGCGCATGGAGCTCATGCAGGGACAGATCTCGCTGACCGAGAACTACCTGCTGAGCCTCAACGAGAAGCGGGAAAAACTGCAGAAGGAAGCGAGCGCCTTCAAGCCCTACAACCAGGACCCCGAGGCCGAGCCGATCGATGCGGCGCTTGCCCAGGAACTCTCCGACACGCTCGACTCGATTTCGCTCTATGAAAAGACCCTGCTGGATACACGCATCCGGCAGCAGCGCCTGGCCGGCGAGTTCGAGGCCGCCATCGCCCGCTTCAAGGAACTGAAGGGCCCCTGAAGCCGCGCAGGTGGGCGCCGGTTTCCGGACCGCCTAGTTCCGGCCCGTGTGGCCGAAGCCACCGGCACCGCGCGACGATTCGCTGAACTCCTCCACCACCGCGAACTCCGCCTGCACGACGGGCACGAAAACCATCTGCGCCAGCCGGGTACCCGGTTCGATTTCGAAGGCCTCGCTGCTGCGGTTCCAGCACGAAACCATGATCTGCCCCTGGTAGTCGGAGTCGATCAGGCCGACCAGGTTGCCGAGCACGATGCCGTGCTTGTGGCCGAGTCCGGAGCGCGGCAGGATCACCGCGGCCAGCTTCGGATCGGCGATGTGTATCGCCATGCCGGTGGGCACCAGCACCGTCTGGCCGGGCTGCACATGCAGCGGTGCATCCACGCAGGCGCGCAGGTCCACCCCGGCCGAACCCTCCGTTGCGTACTCCGGCAGGGGGAATTCGCGGCCCAGCCGCGGGTCGAGTATGCGCAGTCGGATTTGCATGGAAATTCTCAGTTGCCGGCGGGGCAGCGCAAGGGTGTCACGTTACCGGCCCGCGATGCCGTGTAGCGGGCCGCGACGATGCGGATGATCTGCCGCGCCAACTCGGTCTTGGACATGCGCGACAGTTCTTCGCCGCCGTCTTGCCACAGGACCATGGCACTGTTGTCGTCCTCGTCGAAGCCAAGCCGTGCACCGACCTGGTTGGCGACGATCATGTCGAGGCGCTTGCCCTCGAGTTTCTGCCGGGCGTATTCCTCGAGGCGCTCGGTCTCGGCGGCGAAGCCGACGGTGAACGGCGCTTCGGGCAGGGCTGCAATCGTCGCGAGCAGGTCCTGCGACTTGCTCATTTCCAGCACCAGACGCTCACTGCGTTTCTTGATCTTCTGCGGGGCGGCTTCGGGCCGGTAGTCGGAAATCGCTGCCGCACCGATGTAGATGTCTGCATCGGCCACACAACCGAGCGCGGCAGCACACATCTGCCCGGCCGTCTCCACATCCGTGCGCCGCGCGCCACGCGGCGTCGGCAGGTTGACCGGACCGGCGACCAGCGTGACTTCGGCGCCCGCCTCCACGGCGGCCTGCGCAACCGCAAAGCCCATCTTTCCGGAGCTGCGATTGCTGATGAAGCGCACCGGGTCGATCGGCTCGCGTGTCGGACCCGCCGTGACCAGCACCTTCACGCCGGCCAGCAGTCCACTGACGGCAGCGCGCCCCTCGTGCTGCGCGGCGGCCGCCAGCCATGCCTCGACCAGTTCGGCCGGCTCCACCATCCGGCCGGGCCCGATATCACCACAGGCCTGGCTGCCGACGGCAGGACCGATGCAGCGCACGCCACGCGACTCGAGCGTCGCCCGGTTCGCCTGGGTGGCCGGATGCCGCCACATGACCTGGTTCATGGCCGGCGCAAGCAGGACCGGCGCCTCGGTGGCAAGGCACAGGGTGCTGAGCAGGTTGCCGGCCGCACCGGCCGCGAGTTGCGACATGAAGTGTGCGGTCGCGGGCGCAACCAGCACGTAATCGGCCCAGCGTGCGAGTTCTATATGTCCCATCGCCGCCTCGGCCTCGGCATCCCAGAGATCGACCCGGACCGGATGGCCGGAGACCGCCTGGAACACGGTCGGCGTGATCAGGCGCGCCGCGCTGGCGGTCATCACCACCTGCACGTCGGCGCCGGCATCCTGCAGGCGCCGGACCACGTCGGGGCTCTTGTAGGCAGCGATGCCGCCGGTGACGCCCAGCAAAACCCGTCTTTTTTTCAACTGACCCAAGGAGGCCGCCTTGCGCGCGGGGACAGGCGCAAAGATTAGCGCAAAGCGAAAGCGCTCGCGGCGCTTTGTCCACAAGGCCAGCAGTTTCGGCACTGGTCCCCGCGCACCACGCGATCGAAAATGCGACGCTCATGCATCACTCGATCAAAGACTGGCCGGTGCTGGAACGCCCCCGCGAACGCCTGGCCCACGCGGGCCCGGCGCACCTTTCCGATGCCGAGTTGCTGGCCATCATGCTGGGCCGGGGGACGGCCGGCGTGTCGGCCCTGGACCTTGCCCGCCAGCTGCTCTCGCAGTTTGGCGGCATGCGCGGGGTACTGAATGCGCGGCCCAGCGAGCTCGAAACCCTGCGCGGTGTCGGGCCCGGCAAGGCGGCGCTGCTCACCGCCGCACGCGAGTGCTGCTGCCGCTACATGGGCGAGAAGCTGGTGCCGGGCCGGGCCATCGCGGCGCCCACCGACAGCCAGGACTTCCTGCTGGCCCGCCTGCGCGACCGCAGCTACGAGGTGTTCTGCTGCATCTTCCTGGATAACCGCCACCGGGTGCTGGCCTTCGAGGAGCTGTTCCGCGGCACGATCGACAACACCACGGTCTACCCGCGCGAGGTGGTCCGGCAGGCCCTGCACCGCAACGCAGCCGCCGTGATCCTCGCCCACAACCATCCCTCCGGCATCCCCGAGCCCAGCGATGCCGACCGGCTGATCACCCGCCGGGTACGCGATGCGCTGGAACTGATCGATGTGCGCCTCCTCGATCACCTCGTCATCGGCGACGGCAGCTGCGTGTCCCTGGCCAGCCGGGGCATGCTCTAGATGCGCCCTGCCCTTGCCACGGGACCGTCCGCGCTGGTATAAAGCCACCCCTTCCGCCATACGGCGGCTCTACCAAGCCATTGACTTAACAGAGGTTTGCCATGTCCCGCGTCTGTCAGGTAACCGGAAAACGCCCGGTTTACGGGAATACCGTGTCCCACGCCAACAACAAGAAGCGACGCCGGTTCCTGCCCAACCTGCACACTCATCGTTTCTGGCTCGAGAGTGAAAAGCGTTTCGTCAGCCTGCGGGTTTCGAATAACGCCCTGCGCACGATCGACAAGCTCGGTATCGAAACAGTTCTGGAGCAGATGCGCGCCAAGGGCGAGCAGGTCTGAGGATAAGCAGCCATGGCCAAGTCAATTCGCGACAAGATCAAGCTGGTGTCGAGCGCCGATACCGGCCACTACTACACCACCACCAAGAACAAGCGCACGCATCCGGAAAAGATGCAGGTCAACAAGTACGACCCGGTTGTTCGCAAGCACGTGGCCTACAAAGAAGCCAAGATCAAGTAAGGCCTGAAGTCGCTACCTCGCGGGCAGGCCCATGCCCGAATTGCCTGAGGTAGAAACCACCCGACGCGGCATCGCGCCCTGGCTTGAAGGCCAGCGCGTCGCGCGCCTCATCACCCGGGTCCCCGCATTGCGCTGGCCGATTCCGGCCGGGCTGCCCGGACGCCTTGCCGGCGCCGAAGTGCTGGCCGTGGCGCGCCGCGCCAAGTACCTGCTCCTGCGCACCGACCGCGGCACCGCACTCGTGCATCTCGGCATGTCCGGCAGCCTGCGCGTGCTGCATCAACCGCGGCCACCCGGCAAGCATGATCACTTCGACCTCGTGACCGCAGCCGGCGTCGTGATCCGCTTCAATGATCCGCGCCGCTTCGGCGCGCTGCTCTGGACCGAGGCCGATCCGGCAACGCACCCGCTGCTCGCCTCGCTCGGTCCGGAACCGCTCGACAGCGGCTTCGATACCGCCTGGCTGTGGGCGCACTGCCGGGGGCGCAAGGTCGCCATCAAGCCGCACATCATGAATGCGCATATCGTGGTGGGCGTGGGCAACATCTACGCCAGCGAGGCCCTGTTCCGCGCCGGGATCCGTCCGGCCCGCGCGGCCGGCCGCCTCGGTGAACAGCGCCTCGCGGGACTCGTCAACTCGATCCGCGAGGTGTTGTCGGACGCGATCCGCGCCGGCGGCACGACCTTGCGCGATTACTCCCAGGGCGACGGCCAGCCGGGCTATTTCATGCAGGACCTGCGCGTTTACGAACGCGCCGGCAAGCCCTGCGTGGTTTGCGCCACGCCCGTGAAGCAGCAGGTGCTGGGGCAGCGCTCGAGTTACTACTGCCCGCGCTGCCAGCGCTGAGGCGCAACTCAGTAGACGGTGACTTCCCCACCGCCGCGCGGGTCGGAAGCCGCATCGACCTTGCCGGTCGCGCGATCCCAGGTGATCACCTGCATGTTGCCGAAGCTGCGCGGACTCGGTTCCAGCTTGTGGCCCCGCGCCTCGAGGCCGGCCTTTTCCCCGGCCGTCAGCGCGCCCTCCTCATAGACCACCACGTCCGGGTAGTACTGGTGGTGAAAGCGCTTCAGGCTGACCATCTCCTGCGCATCGCCGCCGTCCATCCAGGCCAGCGCCGAGAGCAGCACCATGCTGATGATGCGGCTGCCACCCGGCGTGCCGAGGATCGCCACGCCGCGCGGCGACTCGATGAATGTCGGCGACATGCTCGACAGCATGCGCTTGCCCGGGGCGATGGCATTGGCTTCGGCGCCGAGCAGTTCGAAGCTGTTCGGCGTTCCGGACTTGATCGAGAAATCATCCATCTCGTTGTTCAGGATCACGCCGGTACCGGGCGGGATGAACACCGCACCGAACCAGGTATTGATGCTGAGCGTGCCGGCCACGCGATTGCCCGCCTTGTCGAGCACCGAGAAATGCGTGGTGTTGGTGCCGCCGCTGACGGCCGGTTCGATGCCCGGCAGGGCGTCGCTCGGCGTCGCGCGGTCGAGCCGGATCGAGGTGCGCTGACCGTCGGCATACCAGGGATTCAGCAGGCGCTCGATCGGCATCGGGACGAAGGCCGGGTCGCCGAGATACATGGCGCGATCACGGTAGGCGCGGCGCAGGGCCTCGACCGTCAGGTGCTTGCGCTCGACGGACTGCAGCCGGCCCAGATCCCAGGCACGCAGGATGTTCAGGGCATCGCCGATCACCACGCCACCCGAGGATGGCGGCGGCGCCATGACCAGCGTCGCATCGCGATACTGCACGCGGATCGGCTCGCGCTCGACCACCTTGTAGGCGGCGAGATCATCGCGGGTCCAGATCCCGCCAGCCGCCTGCACGCCGGCCACCAGTTGTCGCGCCACGCTGCCGCGATAGAAGCCGTCGTGGCCCTCCGCGGCAAGCTTGCGCAGCGTACGCGCGAGATCGCGGAATCGCAGCGTCGTGCCGGCCTGCACCGGCTTGCCACCCGGCAGGTAGATCGCGGAAAACGCCGGTGAATTCCGCGCGGCCTCGGCGCGGAACGTGAGACCCATGCCGATACCGCGCGAAGCCTCGATGCCCTGCTCGGCATAGCGGATGGCCGGGGCGAGGCTGGTGGCCAGCGGCAGGCGCCCGTAGTGCTTCGCGATGTGCGCTAGCGCCGCCGGTTCACCCGGAATAGCCGCCGCCAGCGGGCCGCTGGTGCTGAGAGTTGCCTGGGGCTGGCCCTGCGCATCGAGGTACATGTCGCGGGTGGCGGCCGCCGGCGCCACCTCGCGGCCATCGATGAGCACCTGGCGCCCGCTCCCTGCCTCGTGCAGCAGCCAGAACCCGCCACCACCGAGGCCCGAGGCATAGGGCTCGACCACGGCGAGTGCCGCGCTGATCGCCACCGCGGCATCGAAGGCGTTGCCGCCCGCCGCAAGGATCTCTTCACCGGCGCGGGTCGCCAGCGGATGGGCGGTCGCGATGCCGGATTGCGCCGGCTGCGCGCCGGCCGGCAGCACCCAGAGCCAGATGCAGACCAGCAGCGCGATGCTGTTGCAGCGTGTGGACCGCCGTGCAGTCCCGTCCCGGGAGCTGTTCACTGTTTTGCCAGTTCGGCCCGCTTGCGCGCCAGCGCCGCAGCCACGACCTCGGGCACGAAGGGCGCGATATCGCCGCCGAGCACACCGATCTCGCGCACGAAGGTGGATGAGACGAAGGTGTACTGCTCGGCCGGAGTCAGGAACACGCTCTCGATCTCGGGCTGCAGGTGCCGGTTCATGGTCGCCAGCTGGAACTCGAATTCGAAATCCGACACGGCACGCAGGCCACGGATGATCACCCGCAGGCCGTGCTGCCGCACGTAGTCGACCGTCAGGCCGGTGTAGCCGTCGACCGTGATGTTGGGCGCATCGGCAAGCGCCACCCGTACCATGTGGATGCGCTCCTCGAGCGTGAACATCGGCGTCTTGTTCGGGCTCGCCGCAACGGCAACGACCACGCGATCGAAGAGCCTTGCCGCCCGTCGCACCAGGTTGAGATGACCGTTGGTAACCGGATCAAAGGTTCCGGGATACATTGCGCCGACTGACATCGTCCTGTACTCCTCTGGTCCGCGAAACGGGTCGGGCTACCCGGCTGTCCGGGCCAGCGCAAAACGCACGTCACCGGCCTCGCGTTCCCGGTGCAACTGCCAGCCTTCCGGCAATGCCGGCAGCGCCATGCTGCGGCTCGTCTCAAGATAAACCCACGCCTGCGGGGCGAGCCAGCCACGCGCGAGGAGTGTACACAAGTTGCCCAGTTCGTCCGCCTGATAGGGCGGATCGAGAAACACCAGGTCGAAACTGCGGGGCGGTGGGCCGGCGAGCCAGCTGCGGGCATCGGCACGCAGCACGCGCCCCCTGGCGCGGCCCGGCTCCGAGCCGGCACCCGTGAGGCGATCCAGCACGGCCTCCAGTGCCCTGGCAGCCTCTGTATCCTGCTCGACAAACCAGCTCCCGGCGGCCCCGCGCGACAGCGCCTCCAGGCCCAGCACGCCGGTACCGGCATAGAGATCCAGGCAATGCATGCCGGGCAGGACCGGCGCCAGCCAGTTGAAGAGTGTTTCGCGCACACGATCCGGCGTCGGCCGGATCGCGGTACCGGGCGCCACCTCGATCCGCCGGCCGCGCCATTCGCCGGCGATGATCCGCACGCTGCCGGGTGGCTTGCCGACCTGCCGTGTTCGCCGCTTCTGCATATGCGCCTGTTCCTTCGTTGAGGGACTGCCAACTGTGCCGGATTTGCCTGCCGCGCCGTCCGAGGCCGCTGCTCCGGTTTTACTGCTCACCGGGAATCATTAACATGCCGGGATGCCATCTGACAGCACTTCCGGGACCACGTCCCGTCCGGGCTTCTTTGCCCGCCTCAAGGATCGCCTCGGCGTCGGCAAGGATTCTGCCAAAAGTGCTGCCAGCAAGCTTGGCGGCGCACTGGACTGGCTGGTCGGACGCAAGCTCGACGATGCCATGCTCGAAGAACTCGAGACCAGCCTGCTCGCCGCCGATGTCGGGCTGGATGCCGCCGAGGACATCATCCGGCGTATCCGCAAGAAAGCTGCCAACCGCAGCGTCGCCTCGGTGGAGGATGCACGTGCGATCCTGCGCGAATCGATCTGCGAGATCCTTGAACCCCGTGCCCGGCCGCTGGTGATTCCGGATACCCCGCGCCCCTTCCTGATCCTGATGGTCGGCGTGAACGGTTCCGGCAAGACCACCACCATCGGCAAGCTCGCGCGGCGGCTGCGCGACCAGGGACTGAAAGTGATGCTGGCAGCCGGCGACACCTATCGCGCGGCAGCCATCGAGCAACTGCAGGTCTGGGGCGAGCGCAACGACGTGCCGGTCATCGCGCAGCAGGCCGGCGCCGACCCGGCGGCAGTGATCTACGATGCCTTCGAGGCCGCACGTGCGCGCGGCATCGATGTCCTGCTGGCGGATACTGCCGGCCGGCTGCAGAACAAGGCCCACCTCATGCAGGAGTTGCAGAAAGTGGTGCGCATCGCCAGGCGGCTCGATCCGACCGCACCACACGAAGTGATGATCGTGCTCGATGCCAGCCTGGGCCAGAACGCCGTCGCCCAGGCCCTGCAGTTTCATGCCGCGATTGGCCTGACCGGCATCACCATGACCAAGCTGGATGCGGGCGGCAAGGGCGGCGTACTCGTGGCGCTGGCCGAACAGCTGGATGTGCCGGTCCGCTTCATCGGCATCGGGGAACAGGCCGCCGACATGGATGTTTTCGACGCGGGCGAGTTTGCCGCCGCGCTGCTCGGATCGGCGGGCCAGCCGCCGGAACGCCGATGATCCGTTTCGAGAACGTCAGCAAGCGCTACGACGGCGCGCGCGAGGCGCTGTCGAATGTCTCCATCGAGGTGGCAGCCGGCGAACTGGCCTTCCTGACCGGCCGTTCGGGTGCCGGCAAGAGCACCGTGCTGAAGCTGGTGGCGCTGATCGAGCGCCCGACGCGCGGGCAGGTCATCGTCGGCGGCCGCCCGCTCGCCAGGCTCGGCTATCGCGACGTGCCGGCATATCGCCAGCAGATCGGCATGGTGTTCCAGGACAACCGGCTGCTGAATGACCGCAGCGCCTACGAGAACGTGGCGCTGCCGCTGATCATCAGCGGCACCGGCGAACGCGAAATCGGCCGGCGCACCCGTGCCGCGCTCGACCAGGTCGGATTGCTGGACCGGGAAAAATATCCGCCACGGGCACTGTCGGCCGGCGAACAGCAGCGGCTCAGCATCGCGCGGGCAATCGTGAGCCACCCCAAGGTGCTGATCGCCGATGAGCCGACCGGCAACCTCGACCCCGACCTGTCGCTGGAGATCATGAACCTGTTCCGGCGGCTGAACGAGGTCGGTGTGACGATGCTCATCGCCAGCCACGACCTGCCGCTGGTGGAGAGGTTCGGCAGCCGGCGCATCGTGCTGAGCGGCGGGCAGGTCAGCGGCAGCGAAAGCACCGCTCAAACCACAGGCGCCGGCAAATGAGTGCCGGGATATTGCTGGCCCGGCATGCACAGAACCTGCTCGGCGCGCTGGGCGCACTGACCCGCAATCCGGTCGGCACCTTCCTGACCGTATCGGTGATCGGCATCGCCCTGGCGCTGCCGGCCGCCCTGCACGTGCTGGTGCAGACCGGCAAGTCTGCAGCCGGCAACTGGGACGATATGCGGGACTTCTCCGTGTACATGGCGCCGGCAACACCGCTGCCACGGGCGGAAACGCTGGCGCGCGAACTTCGCAAGCGGGACGGCATCGACTCGGTACAGCTGATCACTGCCGAGGCTGCAGTCGCGGAGATGGGCAAGGATCCGGTCTTTGCCAATGCGCTGGCAGCCCTGGAAGGCAATCCCCTGCCGCACACGCTGGTGGTGCGGCCGGCAGCGGGCATGGACGGCGAACAACTCGGTAAGCTCAGTGCGGAGCTGCAGGCGACGCCCGACGTCGACCTGGTAAAACTCGACCTGCAGTGGGTGCAGCGCCTCAATGCCATCCTGGATTTCCTGGCCCGCCTCGGCTGGATTGCAGCCGTGCTGCTGGGCGGTGCCGTACTCATCATCGTCGGCAACACGATCCGCCTCGACATCCAGACCCGGACCGAGGAAATCGAGGTCGCCAAGCTGCTCGGCGCGACGGACAGCTTCGTGCGCCGACCCTTCCTGTACCTGGGACTCTGGTACGGTCTGTTCGGAAGCCTGCTGGCGACGCTGATCCTGGCCATCAGCCTGTGGCTGCTCGGCGCTCCGGTTGCCCGGCTGGCAACGCTGTACGGGAGCGACCTCGAGATGGCCGGCGTCGGGCTGGAAACCCTGGCGGCGGTCCTCGGCGGAGGGCTGCTGGCCGGCTGGAGCGGCGCCTGGCTGGCGGTAAGCCGACACCTGTCCGGGCTGCGCCCGAGGGACTGAAGATCTATTGCAAGTCCTTGTTTCAGAAACTGACTTGTGCGCTGCATCAAGGAACTGAAGGGCGTTTTAGCACTCCAAGCTGGCGAGTGCTAAGATCGTCTTCAGGGAGGTGCGCGCATGACTGCTTCGACGATGCTGGTCAGTGGACCCAAGGATCTGGTTTTTGCCGGCCCGCTCGGCAGCCTGGATGCCTACATCAGCAAGGTTGTACAGGTCCCGGTCCTGAGCCAGGCCGAGGAGCTGGAACTCGCCTGCAGGTTCCGCGACGACAACGACCTGGATGCCGCCCGCCAGCTGGTGCTGTCACAGCTCCGCTTTGTCGTGCACATCGCCCGCGGCTACACCGGGTACGGCCTGCCGCTCGGTGACCTGATCCAGGAAGGCAACGTCGGCCTCATGAAGGCCGTCAAGCGCTTCGACCCGGACATGGGCGTGCGGCTGGTGTCTTTCGCCGTGCACTGGATCCGCGCCGAAATCCACGAATACGTGCTGCGCAACTGGCGCCTGGTGAAGATCGCAACCACCAAGGCCCAGCGCAAGCTGTTCTTCAACCTGCGCCGGGCGAAGAACCACCTGGGCTGGCTGTCGGCTTCCGAGCGCGAAGTGATCGCCAGGGACCTGGGCGTCACGACCCGCGAAGTGGGCGAAATGGAAGAGCGTCTGGCCGGCCAGGATGTGAGCTTCGACCCGGCACCCGAGGCCGACGACGAGACTCCGTATGCGCCGGCACTCTATCTTGCGAGCGAATCGGGTGATCCGGCCCAGTCGCTGGAAAGCGACGACTTCCGTGAACAGGGCGCCGACCGCCTGCGCGACGCGCTCGACGACCTGGACGCCCGCAGCCGGGAAATCCTCGAGGCACGCTGGCTCAGCGAGAAAAAGACCACGCTGCAGGCGCTGGCCGCCCGTTACGGGATCTCTGCCGAACGTGTCCGGCAGATCGAGCAGACGGCGATCCGCACCCTGCGTGCCGCCGTCTGACCGATACCGGCAAGCTACTGGGTTACCGGCAGCAGCGTGATCTCCACGCGGCGGTTCTGCGAACGGCCTTCCGGCGTGTCATTGCTGGCAATCGGCCGGGTTTCACCGTAGCCCGTTGCGATCAGCCGCTGCGGGTTGATGCCCTGGGCACCGAGATAGCTGCTGACACTGCTGGCACGCCGCTGTGACAACTCGAGGTTCTTGTCATCCGGGCCGGTGCTGTCGGCATGACCCGCAATATCCACCACGGTCTTGTCGAACTCCTTGAGTACCAGGGCCACCGAGTTCAGTACCTGGTAGAAGCCGGCATTGATATCGGCACTGTTGGTCATGAAGGTCACGTTGCCGGGCATGTTCAGGATGATGTTGTCCCCGTTACGTGTAACGCTCACGCCGGTGCCCTGCAACTGGGTGCGCAGCTTCGCTTCCTGGCGATCCATGTAATTGCCGACCGCACCGCCGGCGAGGCCGCCGGCTCCGGCGAGGATCAGCGCCCGCTTCTTGCGTTCAGAGGAGCTGTCGCCGGTAATCAGGCCGACGGCTGCACCAACGCCGGCACCGATGGCGGCACCCTTGGCGGTATTGCTGGTTTTCTGCTCGCCGGTATAGGGATCGATGGTCTGGCACCCCGTGATTGCGAGACTGGCGCCCAGCAACAGCGCCGTCAGTTTGATTGTTCCCTGCGTATGCATAAGCTCTGAAACTCCTGAAAATCCGGTACCGGTGGCGGGCCGGCGATGACAGCCGATGGCGTGCAAGACTCGCTGCCGCGACATTAACCCCGTATGAACAGTAGAATCAACAGCCCCCGGACCACTGGCAGGGCAATGATGGCAAGTAAATCGATGCGTAAAACCGGCAAGCCCCGGCGGCCACTTGTAGGCGTCGTGATGGGCTCGGACTCCGACTGGCCGACACTCAGGGTAGCAGTGGAGATCCTGCAGAAGTTCGGCGTGCCCTGCGAGAAACGCGTGGTGTCGGCGCATCGCACCCCGGATCTCATGTTCGAGTACGCCGCGGCGGCGCGCGGCCGTGGCCTGAAGCTGATCATCGCCGGCGCGGGCGGTGCCGCCCACCTGCCCGGCATGCTGGCCGCCAAGACCACCCTGCCGGTCCTCGGCGTCCCGGTGATGTCGAAGGCGCTCTCCGGCCAGGATTCCCTGCTCTCCATCGTGCAGATGCCCAAGGGCATACCCGTCGCGACCTTTGCCATCGGTGAGCCAGGCGCGGCCAATGCCGCGCTGTTCGCTGTCGCCGTGCTGGCGGGCGACAACCCGGTGCTCGCCAAGAAGCTCGCCGCCTTCCGCCAGCGACAGGTCAAGACCGTGATGGCCATGAAGCTGCAAGACTGAATGACGGCCATATCTCCGCCTGCCAGGCTCGGGATTCTGGGCGGCGGCCAGCTCGGCCGCTACTTCGTGCAGGCCGCGCAAAAGCTCGGCTACCAGGTCTGGGTGCTCGACCCCGATCCGGACAGTCCGGCCGGCCGCATCGCCGACCGGCACCTCGCGATGGCCTACGATGACCGCGCAGCGCTCGACACCCTGGCTGCGCACTGCGCAGCGATAACCACCGAGTTCGAGAACGTCCCGGCACCCAGCCTCGAATACCTGGCGCGTACTGTCCGCGTTGCACCCGCAGCCGCAGCGGTTGCGATCTGCCAGGACCGGATTGCCGAGAAGGCTTTCCTGCGCCAGCACGGACTGCCCCACGGGCCGTATGCCGTGATCCGCTCGGCCGACGACGTGGCGGCGGCCGACAGCGCCCTGTTTCCCGGCATTCTCAAGGTCGCGCGCTTCGGCTATGACGGCAAGGGCCAGTCGCGGGTGAGCAACCGCAACGAGGCCCTCGCGGCCTTTCACGCCAGCGGCGACAAGGCCTGCGTGCTGGAAGCATTGCTGCCACTCGACACCGAAGTGTCGGTGGTCCTCGCGCGCGGCGAATCCGGCGAGACTGCATGCTTCCCGGTGGCCGAAAACAGCCACCGCCACGGCATCCTCGACGTCTCGATCGTGCCTGCGCGCATTCCGGAAGCCCTGGCCGGCAGTGCCCGGCAGTGTGCGCTGCAGATCGCCGAAGCCATGGGCTACGTGGGCACCCTCGCCGTGGAGTTCTTCGTCAGCCGCGGCAGGCTTTTCGTCAACGAGATGGCGCCCCGCCCGCACAACAGCGGCCACTACACGCTCGATGCCTGCGAGACCAGCCAGTACGCCCAGCAGTTGCGCGCACTGTGCGGGCTGCCGCTGGCTGATCCTGCGGCAGGCAGCGCGGCAGTGATGGTCAACCTGCTCGGCGAATTGTGGTTCGATGCCGGCAGGCTGCGCGAACCCGACTGGCCGGGATTGCAGGCGATACCCGGGCTGCGGCTGCACCTGTACGGCAAGAGCGAGGCCAGGCCGGGGCGCAAGATGGGCCACTTCACGGTGGTGGGCAAGGACCTGCCGGAAACGCTCGCGACAGCGATGCGGGCACGCCGGTTCATCGGCAACTGGGACGACAGCGACACCGGACTGGCCTAATATCCCCGCATGTCTCAGCAACACGGACTGGTGCATCGATGAAATCAATACTGCTTGCCGGACTGCTCTTCAGCGCGACGGTATCGGCTGCGGATAACGCCAACCTGCGCGTGATCGCCACCAACGTCCAGAGCGACAAGGGCCAGATCGTCGTCTGGGTATACGACAAGAAGGACGACTGGCTGAGTGACCGCTACCGCACCGTCAAGAGCGTGAAGGTGGCTGGCAACCGGGCAGGGGACAGCGTGGTTGTCGAACTGCTGCTGCCACCGGGCGAGTACGCGCTGTCGGTTTTCCAGGACCTCGACGACGACACGAAGCTGAAGAGCAACTTCATGGGCATACCCAAGGAGCCGGCCGCCCTGTCCAACAATGCGCGGCCCAAATTCGGGCCGCCGAAGTACAAGGACGCAGCCTTCACGATCGGCAAGGATCCCGTCGAACAGAAACTCGCCCTGCAGTAGCCGCACATCAGCCGGTCTATACTGCGGACGATGAGCGACCCCGAAATCCGCCGCGTACTCGAGTTCTGGTTCAGCGATGGCGCGATGGACCAGCCGACCATCGACAGTCGCATGGACCGCTGGTTCACGGCGAATCCCGCTTTTGATGTGCTGATCCGGCAGGAATTCGGGCCACTGGTGGCCGAGGCCTCCAGAGGCGCGCTGAACAGCTGGGCCGAACAGCCCGAGGGGCGGCTCGCGCTGATCCTGCTGCTCGACCAGTTTCGCCGCAACATCCACCGCGGCACGCCGAAGGCCTTTTCGCGCGACGCCCAGGCCGTGAAACTCTGCGTCGAGGGTGCCGCAACCGGCGCCTACAAGGGCCTGACGCCCCTGCAGCAGGCTTTCTACTTCATGCCGCTGCAGCACGCCGAGTCGCTCCGGATCCAGCAGCGCTCCCTGAAGATCTACGAAGGCCTGCTCGCCAGCGTGTCGGAAACCCTCAAGGCCACCTTTGCCACCTTCGCGCAGTTCGCCGAACTGCACCACGACATCATCGCGGCACACGGCCGGTTCCCGCATCGCAACCGGATCCTCGGCCGGCCGGACACGCCGGACGAAGCCGCATATCTTGAATCTGCCGGGACGAGCTTCGGCCAGTAACAGGAGACCTGAAACATGTTTTATCAGGCACCGCGACGAGTCGCCATCATCAACAGCCGGCGGATTCCGTTCTGCCGGGCAAACACGGCATACACGCATCAGTCCAACCAGGACATGATGACCGCGGCCCTGCAGAGCCTGGTCGATGCCTGCGGACTCGGTGGCCAGCGCCTCGGCGACGTCGCGCTCGGTGCCGTCATGAAACATTCGCGGGACTGGAACCTCGCACGCGAATGCGTGCTCGGCACCACGCTCGCGCCCGAGACGCCAGCCTATGACCTGACGCGCGCCTGTGGCACCAGCCTCGAGGCGGCGATCCAGCTCGGCAACAAGATCGCACTCGGCCAGATCGACAGCGGCATCGCGGCGGGCACCGACTCCATCAGCGATATCCCGGTCGTCTACCCGGACGAGTACCGGGGGATCCTGCTCGCCAGCGCGCGCGGCCGGTCGACGGGCGAACGCCTGCGGCCATGGCTGGGACTCAGGCCCCGCATGTTCAAGCCGGAGACGCCCGGCGTGGTCGAGCCACGCACCCGGCTCAGCATGGGCCAGAGCACCGAACTCACGGCGAAGCAGTGGAATATCTCGCGCGGCGACCAGGACCAGCTGGCACTCGAAAGCCACCAGAAGGCCGCGCGCGCCTGGGATGAGGGCTTTTACAAGTCCCTGGTCACCGGCTGGCAGGGTGTGAGCGAAGACAACAACGTCCGCCGCGATTCCTCGCTGGAGCGACTCGGCAAACTCAAGCCGGCATTTGATCGGGGCCCGGGCGGCACGATGACCGCCGGCAACAGCACGCCGCTTACCGATGGCGCAGCCGCCGTGTTGCTGGCCTCGGAGGAGTGGGCCAACGCACATGACCTTCCCGTCCAGGCCTGGCTCCGCTACGGTAAGGTGGCTGCCGTCGACTTCGTCAAGAAGGAAGGACTGCTGCTGGCACCGGCCTACGCGGTGTCGGCGATGCTGGCCGACGCGGACCTCGGTCTCGGTGACTTCGACCTCTACGAGATCCACGAAGCCTTTGCCGCACAGACGCTGGCCACGCTCAAGGCCTGGGAATCACCGGAGTTCTGCCGCGACCGGCTGGGCCGCAGCCAGCCACTGGGCGCCATCGATCGTACCCGGCTGAACACCCGGGGTGGCAGCATCGCCATCGGTCATCCCTTCGCCGCAACCGGCGCGCGCATCCTCGGCACGCTGGCGCGCGAACTCGAACTGCGCGGCCGTGGCCGCGGCCTGATCTCCATCTGCACGGCCGGTGGCATGGGCGTCACCGCGATCGTGGAGCGCTGATTTGAACAGCTTTCTCGGGGCTGCCAACGCGATCCTCTGGCACAACGCCGTGCTGCTTCTCGTGCTCGGCACGGGGATCGTCTTCACGCTGTGGACGCGCTTCAGCCAGTTCCGCTCGCTGACGCACGGCCTGCACGTACTGCGCGGCCGCTACGACAACCCCGCAGACCCGGGCGCCATCAATCATTTCCAGGCGCTGTCGGCCGCACTGTCGGCGACGGTCGGCCTCGGCAACATCGGCGGCGTGGCACTCGCGATCACCCTCGGCGGACCCGGCGCGGTGTTCTGGATGTGGGTGGTCGGCTTCTTCGGCATGGCGCTGAAGACCACCGAAGTCACCCTGGCGATGCTCTACCGGAATACCAGCGACCCCGACAATCCGCACGGCGGCACGATGTGGGTCATCAGCAAGGCGCTCGCGGACGGCCCGGCCTGGCGGCAGAAACTCGGCAAGCTGATCGGCGGCCTGTTCTGCATCACGCTGATGATCATGGCGGTTACCGGCGGCAACATGTTCCAGGCCTGGAACGTGGGCAATATCACCAACCTGTACTTTGGCGTGCCCGATATCGTGACCGGCATCGTGCTGGCGGTCATCGTCGGCCTGGTGATCCTTGGCGGCATACACCGGATCGGCCGGGTGGCCGGGGCGCTGGTGCCGTTCATGGTCACCACGTATTTCGTGGCAGCGATCTATGTCCTGGCGCTGCATGCCAGCGAGATCCCCGCCATGTTCGGACTGATCCTGCGCTCGGCCTTCTCGGCGACCGAAGCCAGCGGCGCCTTCATCGGCGGCACCATGGGCTATGCCTTCCTGTACGGGATGAAGCGTGCGATTTTCTCCAACGAAGCTGGCCAGGGTACTTCGCCGATCGCCCATTCAGCCGCAAAGACCAGCGAACCGGTGCGCGAGTCGGTGGTTGCCGGCCTCGAACCCTTCATCGACACGATCGTGGTCTGCACGCTGACGGCGCTGGTCATCATCGTGACCGGGACCTGGAACCGTCCTGCCGAGGCGGTCCTGCCCGACGAAGTTCGCATCGTGGCCACCGCAGCGGGTGAATGGAGCCTGCCGGAGACACAGGCGCCGGCCCGCACCGGCAGCACCTGGTCCGGTGGCGAACACGTCTACGTGATCGTGCGGGGCACGGCAAACAGGCAGAGCGGTAACAACCTGCACCGGCTGGCCGGCACCGTGACGCTTGCGGAGCCAGGCAGCGCGGTCATCCGCTGGAGCACCCTGCAGGGCACCGAAGCGCCGGAACTCCATGACCGCGGCATCTACGTCAGCTACGTCGGCGCCGCGCTGACTGCCGTCGCATTTGATTCGGTGTTGCCCGGCCTGGGGCGCTGGGTCGTGACCCTGACTGTCTGGCTGTTCGCGATTTCGACGATGATTTCCTACAGCTACTACGCCGAGCAGGGCATCGTGTACCTGGCCGGTGAGCGCTGGGTTGCGCCTTTCAAGTACGTCTACTGCAGCCTTGCGATCATCGCGACGCTCGGCTTCCTGAAGTCCGACGCCGAACTCGACAACCTGAGCGGGTTTGGCACCGGGCTGATGCTGTTCGTGAACATCCCGGTCATGTGGTTCATGGCTCATCGTGCGATGCGCGCCTATCACGACTACATGGCCCGGCTGGATTCCGGGCAGATCGGTCCCGGGCATGCGCCGCCGGCACTGCGCGACGTCATCAGCGGCCACGATGTAGACAGGTAGGCCCGGCTTCAGCCGCGATCGAGCAGTCCGGCAACATGATCCGCCATCGCCAGCGAAGCGGTGAGCCCCGGCGAATCGATGCCATAGAGATTGACCAGCCCGGGCACACCGTGGGCTCCCTCGCCCTGGACCATGAAGTCGGCCGCAGGCTCCCCGGGTCCGGACAGTTTCGGACGGATGCCGGTATGGCCGGGCTGCAGCCGGGCTGCATCGAGACCGGGATAGTAGCGGCGGATCGCCGTGACAAAGTCCTCGCGCCTGTGCGGGTCGAAGCTGTAGTCGACCGACGCGATCCACTGCAGGTCGGGGCCAAAGCGCACCGCACCACCGAGGTCCAGCGTGACGTGGATGCCCAGGTCCGCCGGGCCGGCAAGCGGGTACACGAGGTGACGGAAAGGTGCTTTGCCAGCCAGCCGGTAATAGTGGCCGCGTGCCAGATGCAGGGACGGGATCGTTGCCGGCGGAAGTGCCTCGATGGTTCCGGCGAGTTCCTGTGCATGCAGGCCGGCGGCATTGACCAGCATTGCGCAGCGAATCACCGTCGCGCCACCGGCCTGGATCTCGAAGCGCTGCTTTCGGCGCACCACGCGATCCACCCGCGTGTTGAGCGCGACGATACCCCGATGTGCCTCCAGGTCGCCCTGCAGGGCCAGCATATAGGCCCGGCTGTCGATGATCCCGGTCGATGGTGAATGCAGCGCCTGCACGCAATGCACGGCAGGTTCGAGATCAGCGACATCGGCAGGACCCAGCCTTGCCAGGTCGCTGACACCGTTGGCGCGGGCCTGCTCGAGGTAGCTGTCGAGCACGGGGATTTCCGCATCCCGGGTCGCGACGATCAGCTTGCCGGTGCGGGCATGGGGAATGCCCTTCCCTGCACAGTAGCGGTAGAGCTGCTGGCGGCCAGCCACGCACAGCTGCGCCTTGAGCGTACCGGGCGGATAGTAGATCCCGGCGTGCACGACTTCCGAGTTGCGGCTGCTGGTCCCGGTACCGGTGGCGCTGGCTGCCTCCACGACGATCACTTCCAGACCGCGCAAGGCCAGCGCACGGCCGACTGCAAGGCCGATGACACCCGCGCCGACGACGACGCAGTCAACCGTATCGCTGTGCATGCCGGCAGGAACTCCCGGATTCTCTACTGGCAGTTGTGTTGCCTGATGAAAAGGTCGACATCGTCGGCGACGGGCGCGAGCCAGCTCAGCGGGCGGGCCAGTGCCAGCACGATATCCGCATGCTCCCGATCCGGCACGATCACCAGCTGCGCCTGGCCGCTGGCCGCCGTGACCAGCTCGGCAAGCCTGGCGGAGTTGCGCGGCTTCACGGTGTTGTCGAGATAGCCGTGAATGAGCAGCGCCGGTCCTTCATGACCATTCACGAAATTGACCGGCTGGCTGGCCGCACGCGTGGCCGCCGGAAAGATCTCTTCCAGCGGTCCGCCAACCAGTGGCAGGAAGTCATAGGGGCCGGAAAGACCGATGAAGCCGCAGGTCTTCTGCGGTGCGCCCGCCGCCTGCAGGTAGCTGTCGTCGTAATGCACAAGCGCGGCAATCTGTGCGCCGGCCGAATGGCCCATGACGAACACATTGCCGGCATCGCCACCGTATTGCGAAATATTGTCAAAGGTCCAGCGCAGCGCATCGGCGGCATCGTTGACGAACTCCGGAAACGTTACCGCCGGGTACAGCCGGTAGTCGGGGATCACGACCACATAACCCCGCCGCACCAGCGTGGAGGCGACGAACCTGTACTGTTCCCTGGCGCCGCTCTGCCAGCTGCCGCCGTAAAGAAACACGATCACCGGATTGCGGGACCCGTTGCCGGCATCGGCATCGGGTGCATACACATCGAGCGACAGCTCGTGTGTGCCAAAGGGAATGTTCCGGTAGTCGTGGCCCGGGCCGATTCCGCTGACGGAATTGATGACGCCCAGTGGACTGCAACCGCTGATCAGTGCGGCCAGCAACAGCACCGCCAGGCCGGGCGTTGTCCGCAAGCCGGATCCCCGCGTCATGGCCGGCACGCCGGCAGCTGCACTCAGCGCCAGCCCATCAGCCATCGTTCATCGTTCTTCAGTTCGCGCCAGTCCATCTCGGTTTCGCGCCGGCTGTGGACCGCCTCAAGGATGCAGCTTTGCACATGCCCCTCCATATCACTATTCAGCGCGGTTACCAGAAAGTGCTTCTCCCGGTTGCGGGGGTGCACCGCAGTCCACTTGCTGTGCTGAAGCTTGTGCGGATTGATACGGTTCATGGCTTGTCGACTATTGTTGCTCACAAATGGGATTCGGCCGGCATCAGCGATAAGATGCATTACGGAATCCAGCTCAATTCCTGACATATGAAGTTGTGAATCAGGCCGAGCTTGTCCATGTGCTCGTGACTGGTATAGCCACGGGGCAGCAGCGCCAGCGTTGGTCGATTACTGGTCGCCGGATGCGCCCGGCAAAGCGGCTCCATCAGGCTCATAGAGCCGGCGGCCATGGATCACGTTGACGACCACCAGGACTTCGTCGCGAACCTGGTAGATGACGCGGTAGCTGTAAACAAAGCGCTCGCGCACATCATCCCGCCCGAACTCCGGCACCACCCGGCCAAGCCGTGGATGACGCGGGAGGCTGCGGGCCAGGGTGACGATCTTGCTGACCACTGCCGCTGCGTAGTGCGGCGAGTCTCGCTCGATGTATTCAGCGATGCTCTGCAAATCGTCCGCAGCAGCAACCGACCAGATCAGGCGCCGAGCCACTTGGCGAGCCGCTGCTCGACCTCAGTCTGGGTCAGGGTACGCCCGGCCTCGACATCGGCAAGACCATGCTTGATCTTGTCCAGCACGTAGAGTCCGTATTGCACGTCCTCCAGTGTGCTGTCCTTGGGCAGGTGCTTCAGGACCGTGGCCACCTCGTCACTGACTGCACTCATGTCGTTCTCCGGTCATCGATCCTGGCTATCTTAGTCCGCCCGGCCACCCCGCGGCCAGCGTCGCCGACAGCAGGTTGCTGCCCGGACTCAGGCTCAGCCAGGCGTTCGTCGTGGCATTGTGGCGCTTGCCCCAAGGGTCATAACTCAGCCGCTCTGTGAGTGTCCTGGCACCAGTACCCGTGCTGTACTCGGTGTGGATCGCGATTATCTGGCCACCTGCAGCGGTCCAGGTGATGGTCCTGCCGCCGCCCATGACTATGCCGCCATTATTGTCATAATGGTGGTCAGCTCTGCTCGCTACAGCAGCGCTTGGTGCGTCGCCAGCTTGGGCCAGCGAAAAATAAATCCGATACCTTTTAGGCCGACCGTACCTTCACGAAAGAACCCGGTGCAGCCTCGATCACGGCCAGCTTGCCATCGCCCGGCTTGCGCGCCGGCACCATCTCGCCGGAGTGCGCCGCCAGCCAGTCCTGCCAGTCCGGCCACCACGAACCCGGGTGCTCCGCAGCACCCCTGAGCCAGGCATCGATCTCCCAGGGTTCGTCATCGTTGCGCCAGTACTGGTACTTCTTCGCATCCGGCGGATTGATGACGCCGGCGATATGCCCCGAACCGGCCAGCAGGAAACGCACCGGCCCGGAGAAGTTGTGCCGGGCCTTGAACACCGAGCGGAAGGGCGCGATGTGGTCTTCGCGGCAGGCCTCCAGGTAGACGGGCACCGTCACTTTCGTCAGGTCTATGGGCACGCCGGCCAGCTCGACAACGCCCGGCTTGACCAGATTGTTGTGGAGGTACATCTGCCGCAGGTAGAACAGGTGCATCTTGCGCGGCATGCGCGTGGCATCGGCATTCCAGTGCAGCAGGTCGAAGGGCTGGGCTTCCTTGCCGAGCAGGTAGTTGTTGACGAAGAAGGACCAGATCAGGTCGTTGGCACGCAACATGTTGAAGGTGGTGAACATGGCCTGGCCTTCTAGATAACCCTTGTCGCCCATCATCTGGTCGAGGTTGTCGAGCTGCTTCTCGTCGATGAATACCGAGAGATCGCCGGGTTCGGAGAAGTCGACCTGGGCGGTGAGCATGGTCGCCGCCTTGATGCGCTGGTCGCCGATGCCGGCCAGATAGCCGAGCGCAACCGCGAGCATGGTGCCGCCGATGCAGTAGCCGACCGCGCTGACCTCATGCTCGCCGGTGGCGGCCTCGACCGCGTCGAGCGCCGCGATGACGCCCTCGACCAGATAGTCGTCAAAGGTCTTCTGCGCGAGGGTCTCGTCGGGATTGACCCAGGACACGGCGAAAACCGTGTAACCCTGGCCCAGCGCCCAGCGGATGAATGACTTTTTCTCGTTGAGATCGAGGATGTAGTACTTGTTGATCCAGGCCGGGATCATCAGGATCGGCGTGCGGTGCACCTGCTCCGTGACCGGCTCGAACTGGATCAGCTGGAGCAGGTCGTTCTGGAAGACCACCTTGCCGGGCGTCGTGGCCAGGTTCACACCGAGCTCGAAGGCGTCCGGATCGCTCATGGTGATGCGCAGCTCGCCCTTGCCACGTTCCATGTCGCGCTTGAAGTTCTCTATGCCCTGGGCGAGGTTCCTGCCCTGGCTCTCCCAGGTCGCGCGCAGCACCTCGGGATTGGTCCACACGAAGTTGCTCGGCGCAAAGGCATCGGCAAACTGCCGCGTGTAGAAGTTCACCTTCTTCGCGGTCTGCGCATCCAGGCCTTCGAGGCCCGACATCGTGTCCACAAGCCAGCGCGAGGTGATCAGGTAGGACTGCTTGATGTAGTCGAACAGCGCGTTCTCCTGCCAGTCCGGATGCCGGAAACGGCGATCGCCCGGCTCCGGTTCCGCAACCGGCGGCAAGGCCGGCGCTGCCGGCTGGCCGCTGCCCTGCGCACGGGCGGCCATCGAGGCGGCCATCTGCTGCCAGAGCTGCATGTGCTGTTGCCAGAGTTGCAGGTTGGCCTGCAGCAGCCGCGCCGGGCTCATCGACAGCTGGCTGGCTGCCTCGTGCATGGCCGGGGCGACGTTGAGCGGATCGAGGCCGCGACCGGCACCGGTGGTGGGTGCCTTCATGGCCTCGGCAAACATGGCCTGTGCCGCCTGGGTGTATGCGGCAAGCTGGCGGGAAAATTCGGCGGGATCGTAGGCGGGGAATCCGGGTTCTGTGGCCATGCTGAGGGCGGATTGCCGCCCGGCATTCAACCCGGCGGCAGCGCGTCTACTCCTTGTGATCGGTGGGCTTGTCCTTGCTCCTGTCCGGCGCGGGACGCGGCATCATCATGTCGAGAAAGGTCTTCTGCATCTGTGTCCAGGCCTCGATGTTTTTCGCAGCCATGTCCTGCATGGATCCCAGCGGCGTCATGGTCGGCGGAACCATGCCGAGCGGCAGGGCGCCCATCGACTTCTGGATCTGCTCATGCAGGCCCTTTTGCTGCTTCATGAACACGTCGAGGCTGCGTTCGAGATAACCGCCCATCAGCTCCTGCAGGGGATTCCCATAGAAGCGGATGATGTGCCGGAGCATCTCCGCCGAGAGTATCGGCCGGCCACCCTGCTCCTGCTCGGCGATCACCTGCAGCAGGATGCTGCGTGTGATGTCCTCGCCGGTGGTGTCATCGATCACCACCACATCTTCGCCGCTGGCAACCAGCTGCCTGATGCCATCCAGCGTGACGTGCCGGCTGGCCTCGGTGTCGTAGAGGCGGCGATTGGCGTACTTCTTTACTGTCCTTGGCATGAGCCCGGTCACCTGATCAGCAGTTCTGCCTGTCTCTCCTGCCCCCGATTCTAACCCGGGAATCCGGGGCCGGGATGTGCAGTGCGACACGGCAGTGGCGGCAACGGGATCGGGATCGCCAGAAAAGAAAAGGGTGCTTGCCACCTCGGCGGCAAGCACCCCTTCAGAAGGGCAGTAGCGGCTTCAGGCGGCCTTGTTCTGGCTGGCAGCAACCGTGGCCTGGGCCTTGGCCTGCACGCTGCCGGCGATTTCCACGTACTCCTGCGTGCGGCGGGCGAGCTGCTCGCCGAATGCACGGGTGGACTCGATCTGGCGGGCCAGGAACTCACCGTAGTTGGCAACGTTGGTCGGCAGGCGGGCCTGGTCGACGGCGAAATTGATGTAATCACCGAGGACAGCGTAGTTCTGCTGGGAAAGGCGCTCGAAGGCTTCAACGGCAACGCCATTGAAGGCGCGCAGGGGCTCCAGAGCCTCTTTCTGGAAAGCAAAGACGTTCGGGAACTGGTTCAGGTTGGTCATGGAAGCACTCCTTGAAAGCGGTTTGTTCGGCAGGGACGGGAGGCATTCTAGACCAAGTTGTTGTGCAGCGCAAGAGAACTGCGTGATTTATGCAAATTATTGGTTTTTATATGCTATTTAATACCTATCTCCTGCTTTTAGCGCAATTGTATTGCACTGCGCACGAACAAGCTCCGGCAACCCTGCTCAGGGCGTGATTTCGACAACCGTCTGACCGAAGCCGGTCTCGCCATCGCTGTGGCTGACTATGCCGAGATGCAGTCCCGGTGGCAGGTCCTGCCAGCTGAGGCTGAGGCTGGCCGGGCTGCCGCTAACCAGGCTGCCCGGCGCGCTGAGCGTCGCATTGGCCCGGTCAGCGCCGACCGTCCAGACCAGCAGGTTGAAGGTGGCGCTGCCGCCGTCGGTGTCAAAGCCATGCACGTCGACGTAATACTCGCCAGGGGCGATGTAGTCCGCACCTTCGGCCGGGATCAGGTTGATGGCCTCCTCCGAACCGGCGTTCTGGCTCGGCGTGGCCTCATCGGTACAGGTGCCAAAGCCGGGACAGGCATACAGGTAGAGATCCAGGTCGGCAGCGCCATTGCGCACCTCGTCGAACAGCGCAACGCGCAGGTAACGCGTACCTGCCGGCACGATGATCGGGATGCGGCGCACGCTGGCCGGCAGTGAACCGCTGCCAGGCTGGATGAAGCTGTAGCTGTCGCTGAAATCCTCCGCGACGGTGGCATCGGTGAGCCCACCGCGCAACTCATCGGGCTGGCCCTGGTTGGCTGCTTCCAGGCCGCTCAGTGTGGCCGTGTAGATTCCCGTGTAGCCGCTGCGCACCTCGACATCGAGACTGCCCGTGGCACCGCTGCCGGTGACGAAGACGGGCGCCTCGAAACGCAGCGCTTTGATCGCCACTGGCGAACGTACGGTGGTCGCCCCGGCAGTCCAGGTCAGCGCACCGAACTGCCAGGCATCGAAGGTCGTGGCCTGGGTGGACAGCCGGATCTCGAAGTCCGCACTCTCGCCAGTGCCAAGCGACAAGAGCGAGGGCGCGACCTCCGCCGTGATCGTGCTCGGCATCTCGATACTGGCGATGAACTGCGCGGCTTCGCCGACATTGGTGACCCGCCGCCGGATGATCTGCTCGCTCACCAGGTCATCGGTGGCGATGGTCGGCAGGTTGAGGTTGCTGCCATCGGTCGCATGGCCATCTGCGGCCAGTGCGGCGCAATCGACCGAACTGTCCCGCGGCTGCCCACGGCCACAGAGGAAGGCATCGTAGTCGTCAGCGCCCGCGTCATAGACGAGTCCGGGCGCAAAAGCCGCATTCGGCACGACATGGCCAGCGCCAAAATCGAAGGGATCCGCTGCCGTCTCACCGTCCTGGTTCAGCAGATCCTGGCGCGCGGTGGTCAGCAGCGCCGAGCGCAGGGCGGCCGGACTCCAGTCCGGATGCGCCTCTTTCAGCAGGGCGGCGATACCGGCCACATGCGGCACGGCCATGGAGGTACCGGACAGGTACTGGAAACTGTCACCACGCAGGTTGTTGGCACCATCGGGACTTTGCGCAGCGAGGATCTCCACACCCGGCGCGGTGATATCCGGCTTGAGGACATCCGCCTGCCACAGGTTCGGTCCCCGCGCCGAGAATGCCTCCATCCGATTGCCGGGATCGGCCACGCGCAGGAACAGGCCTTTCTGCAGGGTCACCCCGACCGTGTCACCGGCCACCAGTCGCGCGCGCAGCAGTTCACCATCATCGTGGCCGATCATCAGCGCGGGGATCGTGATGCCGCTGCCCGAACCGGTCATGATCAGCGCTTCGCCCTGGTCGCTGAAGACCAGTGCGGCTTTCGCGCCGGCATTCTGGACATTGCGCACCTTCACATCGAAGGTGCAGCCACCGCGCTGTACCAGCGCGATCTTGCCGTTGACGGCGCTGGCGTTGCGCAGGGCTTCGCAGGCATCGGCAGTGGTGCCGATCGTGGTATCGAAGAACCCGAACACCCCGTCGTCGGCCAGCACGAGATCGAGCGTCAGCGGCCCCTCGTCCCTGAGCAGCGGCGTGAAGTTTGCCTCGACTGCCACATAGTCATTCTTCACGCTGGCCGGACTGTTGACGCGGATCGCATCATGAAAGCGCTCGCCGCGCCGGCTCGATGCGCCCACCGCCATCACCCATGGCGCGGCCGCCGGCGAAACAACCGACCCGGGCGAAGGCCCCTCGTTCCCGGCCGCACCGACCACCAGCACGCCGGCATTGCTGGCCGCCAGCAGTGCCAGATCATCCGCATCGACGATGTCGTCATCGCTGCCCACCGAGTAGTTGATGATGTCCACCCCGTCGGCAACGGCATCTTCGATGGCCTGGGTCAGGTCTGCGGTGCTGCAGGTGCCGCGCAGTTCACCCGGCTCCAGCCAGCAGGCCTTGTACACGGCGATGTGCGCACGCGGCGCCATGCCGCTGATCCTGTCGACGAACTCTCCGCCAAGCGTGGCGCGCACCGAATTGCCGGCGGCAACCGAGGCGATATGCGTGCCATGGCCATCGGCATCCTTGGGCGACATGAACTCGTCCGCGTCGAGAACGTACTCATCGAGGAAGCCATCGATGTAATAGCGCGCGCCGATCAGCTTGTTGTTGCAGTCGGAGGTCGAGAATCCCTCGCCGGCCTGGCACTGCCCCTGCCAGTCAGCGGGCCTGGCGAAGACCACCTCGTCCGGGCGGGACTTGAAGCGCCTGCAGAGCCAGCGTCCGAGCAGGGAACTATCCGCCCATGCCGAGCGACACACCCTGGGGCGCTTCGCCGGAACGGTGTCTTTGAAGCTGATGTGGCCGGGCGCGATGCCACTATCGATCACGCCGATCACGACCCCCTCGCCACGGAGGCCGCGTTCCTTCCAGAGACCACCGCCGGCGGCAGTCAGCGCCAGGAAGCCGGGGCTGTCGTTGGTCCTGACCTGCTGCTTGCGGTCTTCCCAGACATTGAGCACGCCCTTCTGCGCCTTCAGCTTGTGCGCCTGGGCCGGCGTCATGCGCGCAGAGAATCCGTTCAGCGCGTAGCGGTAACTGTGGAGCTTGCCGGCCCGCGCACCGATCCGGTCGAGCGTCGCATCGTGCTGCTCGACCAGTTGCTCCGTATAGCGCTCGACCGCTGGCGAACGGGCCTCCAGGCGGAGGCGCCCGTTCTTCTGGCGCATACGCCGCAAGCCGGGGTCGGCAACGGCCGGGGGCGCGGCCAGTTGCACGATGTACAGGCGTTCCTCGCCATCATCCGGGGCGATCGCCTTGAGGCGCGTCGGCGCGGCTGGCGCGGCAGCAGCGGCCACGCCATGCACGAACAGCACCGCAACTGCGGCAATGCAATATCTGAAATGCTTTCCCATGCGTGACCGGCCGGGATCTTGATTTTCTGGTGCCCCGGCAAAGTGCTGGCACTTATTGTCAAGTGCTCAGCCTAACACAGCTCAGCTCGCCGGCTGCTTCGTGCTCGCCTTCTTCCTGGCTGCGGCTTTCTTCCGGGGGCGGGCCGGTTTTGCAGCAGCCTCCTCGCCGGGGCCCTCCGCGGCAGCCTTCTTCACCGTCTTCCGTGCGGTCTTCTTCGCCGCCTTCTTGACGATTTTCTTGCCCCAGCGGCGCTTGCGCACCGGCGCTTCGGCGAGCATCCGGCGTGCTTCCTCGAGCGTGATCGAGGCCGGTTCGCGGTCCTTCGGGATGCGGGCATTGCGCTCGGCATCGGCCAGGTATGGCCCCCAGCGACCATTCAATATGCGTATGCCGTCCACGCCGAAGTCCTTGACCAGCTTTTTGGCATCCGCTTCCTGCTTGGCCCGGATGATCTCGATGGCTTCCTCGAGCGTGACCTTCAGCGGATCGAGGGTCTGCAGGGAGGCGTATTTCTTGACGACCTCACCGGTCTCCTTGTCGACCGTTTCATACTGCACGTAGGGACCGAACATGCCGGTGTTCGCACTGACCGGTTCGCCGCTTGGCAGATTGCCCAGCTGACGGGGCAACTTGAACAGCTCCAGCGCATCGGGCAATTCGATGTTGAACATGCTCTGGCCGGGCTGCAGGCCCTTCCACTTGGGCTTTTCCTCGTCGTCGCGGGTGCCGATCTGGATGAAGGCGCCATAGCGGCCAAAACGCGCCGATACCGGCCGGCCGGAAACCGGATCCTTGCCGAGCTCGCGGGCCTGCACCGCCTCGTCGCGGCTGACCGCCTTGTCCTTCTCCTGCAACAGGACGGCGAAGGGCTGCCAGAACTCCTCCAGCACCGGCACCCATTCGCACTCGCCGCGCGAGATCTGGTCGAGCTCGTCTTCCATGTGCGCGGTGAAGTCGTAGTCCACATAGCGGGTGAAATGGCTGGTGAGGAAACCGCTCACCACCCGCCCGCCATCGGTGGGCTTGAGTGCGCGGCCCTTCAGTTCAGCGTAGTTGCGGTTCAGCAGGGTCGAGATGATCGAGGCATAGGTGGACGGACGGCCGATGCCGCGTTCTTCCAGTGCCTTGACGAGGCTCGCTTCCGTGTAGCGCGGCGGCGGTTCGGTGAAGTGCTGCTCCGGACGCACGGCTTCCAGCGGCAGCAGGTCGCCTTCATTCACGGCCGGCAGCTTCAGATCGGCGTCATCGTCGCTGTCATCGTCCCGGCCCTCGAGGTAAACGGCGATGAAGCCGGGGCTGACCAGCGTTGAACCCGAGGCACGGAAGCGGCCGGCCTCGGCACGCTGCGCGGGGACGAGATCCACGGCCAGCTGGTCGTAGACAGCCGGCTCCATCTGCGAGGCGATGGTGCGCTTCCAGATCAGGCTGTAGAGCTTGAACTGCTCATCGCTCAGAAAGCGCTGCAGCGATTCCGAGGTGCGGCGGATGCTGGTCGGGCGTATGCCTTCGTGCGCTTCCTGTGCGTTTTTCGCCGTGGTCTTGTAGACATTCGGCTGCGCCGGCAGGCTGGCCTTGCCATAGCGTTCGACGATCAGCCCGCGTATGTCATCGATCGCTTCCCTGGCGAGGCCGACCGAGTCGGTACGCATGTAGGTGATCAGGCCGACGGTGCCTTCGTCGATGGCCACACCCTCGTAGAGCTTCTGCGCAACCTGCATGGTGTTGCGGGCACGGAAGCCCAGTTTTCGCGAGGCCTCCTGCTGGAGGGTCGAGGTGGTGAATGGCGGTGCCGGGCGGCGGCGGCGCTGGCTGCGCTCGACACCCTTCACGCGCAGCTTGCCGCCGGCGGCCACCTCGAGCGTGCTGCGGGCCTCGTCTGCCTGCGCGGCGTTCTGGAAACTGAAGATCTCCGGCTTCTCGCGGTTGAAGCTGTCGACCACCTTGCGCCCGGCATACTCGACCAGGCGTGCCGCGAACAACTGCGGCGCGGTTCCGGTCAGCGCATCGATCGACCAGTATTCCTGGCTGCGGAAGGCCTCGATGGCTTCCTCGCGCTCGACCAGCATGCGCAGCGCCGGACTCTGCACGCGGCCGGCGGAGAGTTTCGGGCTGATCTTCCGCCACAGCAGCGGCGAGAGCTTGAAGCCGAGCAGATGATCGAGCGCGCGCCGGGCGCGGTAGGCATTGACCAGGTCCATCGAGACCTGGCGCGGCTGCCCGATGGCTTCGCGGACCGCGCGTTCGGTGATCTCGTAGAACACCACCCGGTATACCGCCCGGTCCTTGAGCAAGCCGCGCTCGCCCAGCACTTCCTGCAGGTGCCAGGATATGGCCTCTCCCTCGCGGTCGGGGTCGGTGGCCAGATACAGGGTGTCGGCCTTCTTCAGCGCGTTGGCGATCGCGGTGATGTGGCGCTCCTTGTCCTCGGCCACCGCGTACTTCATTTCGTAGCCGTGCCCGGGATCGACCGCACCGTCCTTCTCCAGCAGGTCGCGCACGTGCCCATAGGAGGCAAACACCTTGAAGTCCTTGCCGAGGTACTTCTCGATGGTCTTTGCCTTGGCCGGCGACTCCACGACGACAATGCTGCTCATGCGCTCCCAAACCCGGGCTGACAAACTGCGGAAAACGCGGACTCTACAGACGACGAAGCCGCGACACTAGCGCGGCTTTGATACGCAAACACGGCAAACGGCTCAATGCATGGCGCCCGCGCTTTCCTCAAAGACCAGGTCTTCCATGCGTGAAAAGGCCGTCTCCTGCCCCGGCTGGGCAAACAGGACCATCAACACCACCCACTTCAGCTGTTCCCTGTCGACCGTATCCGAATCCAGTGCCATCAGCCGGTCGATGACCACTTCACGCTGCGCGGCCGAGAGTATGCCCACCTGCTCGAGGTAGAGCAGGTAGCCGCGGCAGTCGAGGTCCAGCCGGCGGATCTCCACTTCGTTGTAGACCCGCACCGAGCGCTCGCCCGGAACACCTGCATACGGCGCGCTGGTTTCGTTCAGGCCATCGAGCCAGTCCAGCGCACTGTCCACTTCCGGCTCACCGAAACCGGCGCGCAGCAACTCCTCGCGCAGCACATCCTGGTCTGCGGCTTCGGGTTCCTGCTCCGTGTAGGTCTCGAAGAGATACAGGAGAACGTCGAGAACGGTATCGCTCATTATTCGACGCTCCGGTTGACCCTCTGATAGCGGCCGCCAGCCAGCGACCGCACCAATCCCTGCAATTCAAGTATCAGAAGCATGGAGGAAAGCTCCCCGATCGTCAATCCGCGACGCGCAGCGAGCACATCGACGGAAATCGGATCGCAGCCCATCGCCGCCAGCAATTCCTCGTGTTCGACATCTGCTCGCGCTGCTGCGGCAGCGCGGTTTCCTGGCAGCGGCAGCGGCGCATCATCCCGCCGCAGGCCCGCCAGCAAGCCAGCGAGTTCATCGACGATATCCGCTGCCGTCTCCACCAGGCGCGCACCTTCGCGTATCAACTGATGGCAGCCGCGCGCCACGGGATTATGTATGGACCCCGGGATGGCGAAGACCTCGCGACCCTGCTCCATCGCATGCCGCGCGGTGATCAGCGCCCCGCTCCTGACGCTGGCCTCGACAACCAGCACGCCGACCGACAGGCCGCTGATGATCCGGTTGCGGCGCGGAAAGTTGCTGCGGGAAACCGGCGTGCCGGGTGCGAATTCCGAAATCACGGCACCGCCACCAGCGACGATCTGCCCGGCCAGTGCGGCATGCCGGCGCGGGTAGACGCTGTCCGGCCCGGTACCACAAACAGCGATGGTCCTGCCGCCCGGTGCATGCAAGGCGCCCAGATGGGCGGCCGCATCGATGCCCTCGGCGAGGCCACTGGTGATGCAGAAACCCGTGGCGGCGAGGTGCGCCGCAAAGCTGCGGGCCGTATCGGCGCCTTCGGCAGTGGCGTTGCGGCTGCCGACGATCGCAAGCTGGGGCAGGACGAGCACATCCGGGTCGCCCCACACGTAGAGCACCGGTGGCGGGCGCGGGATTTCCCTGAGCAGGGCTGGATAGCGCGGATCATCGATCCGCAACAGCTGGTGGTCCGGCGCAGCAAGCCAGGTATCGAGCGCCAGGTCCAGCCGGGCTTCAGTGGTCAACGTGCTTCCCGGGATCGGTCAGGGACCGAGCCGCCAGCGAAGCAGCGCGCTCAGTCCGGGTTGCGTACCTTGTCGAATATGTGGATGGGACTCTCGGCGTTCATGACCAGGCCATAACTGATCCGGTCATAGGTCTTGAACACCATTAGAACGCCGGCATGCTCATCCGGCAACTGGACTTTGCGGTTGAACACGCCGGATTTGACCGTGTCGTTGACCCGTTCACCGGCCCGCCAGATACCCAGCACATGGCCCGACTCGATACCGTCGCGCGCACCGCGGTTGATGATCACGACCTGATACTGGCCAATCTGGGTGACGCCATCGACAACGTGGATGATCCGCCCCTCGACCTGCCTGTCCGGTGCGCGTGGCGTGAAGTGCATGGGCGGGGGCAAGTCGCGCGACACCACGCGGTCACCGATCACCACCTCCTGGACGGAGGCATTGAGCCGCATCGTCGCCGGATCGCCACCACGGCTTACCTTGCCTTCAGAGACAAAAATTCCTTCGTAGCCCACGGTGTCGCCATCATCGGGGTCGACGATCTTGTCGCCCTGGTGAATCAGGTTGTAGTTACCGTCGACCTCGATGCCCTTGCCGCGAACATAGACATCATTGCCGGTTGCGCCGATCAGGTGCTCGTCGCGCAGTTCGACGACATACGGCATTTTTTCGAACTCGTTCTTCTCCAGCACCATGCTCCTGCTGAGGAAGGCCCCGACCGCGCTGTAGGGAAGGGTCTGGATGGCCGAGTCCAGCGATTCTTCGCGAATCCGCGGCGACAGCCGGTCAGTGCCGGTTACGGTGCCACGCTCGAGGCGGAGCTGCGGCTTGCCATCGACATACACCAGCGTGAGCACATCGCCGGGATATATAAGGTGCGGGTTCTCCACCTGCGGGTTGACGTACCAGATTTCCGGCCAGTACCAGGGGTCACGCAGGAACCTGGCCGAGATATCCCAGAGGGTATCGCCGGCCTTCACCACATAGGTATCCGGATGCGAAGGGTTGAGTACCGGCCCTCCACCCTGCTGGGCATTCAGGCCACCAGCAAAACCGGCAAGCGCCACCAGCAAAACGATGGCCATGCGGCCACGAAAGCCACTCTGCTGGACAGATCCGGACTGGGAGATTTTCATGGGGACTCCATCCCTGCTGGAAGGCCCGCTGGCGCACGGCACCACGGTATACTCGCGGTGCGCGCAGCTGACCCGATGCAACCACAACCCCGGGGAACCCGACCCCGGCTGAACAATGCAAGATGTATCATAGTTTTGAGCAAGTTACCTAGCACTTGGCGCCAAACTGTGAAGGACGCAACATGGCGGTGCTGAAAATCCTCGAGTATCCCGACCCGCGCCTGCGGACAAAGGCGCAGCCGGTGACGACTGTCACGGCCGAGCACCGCCTGCTGGCCGACAATATGTTCGAAACCATGTACGCGGCGCCGGGCATCGGCCTCGCCGCTACGCAGGTAGACCGGCATATACGATTGCTGGTGCTGGACGTGTCTGAGAGCCGCGACCAGCCGCTGTGCCTGATCAACCCGGAAATACTCAGCCGTGAGGGCAGCGAAACCGGCGAAGAAGGTTGCCTGTCGGTGCCCGGGGTGAATGAACCCGTGGCGCGTGCTGCGCACATCCGGGTGCGGGCGCTGGACCGCCACGGCAAGTCCTTCGAACTCGAGGCCGAAGGCCTGCTCGCCGTCTGCATCCAGCACGAAATGGATCACCTGGAAGGCAAGCTGTTCGTCGACTACCTCTCCGAACTCAAGCGCAGCCGACTGAAGAAACGTGCCACCAAGTCCAGGCGCAAGGACGGCGCGGACAGTCCCGTTCAACTGCCCGAGACCGTGCGCTGAGCGGCAAACGGCTGCGCGCCCCGCACCCTGCGCATGATGACAGCAGCACGGATCATCTTTGCCGGCTCGCCCGCGTTTGCCACACCGACCCTGCAGATGCTGTGCGAGCGTGGCCATCGCCCGGTCGCCGTGCTGACGCAACCCGACCGGCCGGCAGGACGCGGCCGCCAGCTCGGTTCGAGCCCGGTCAAGCAACTCGCGCTTGAACTCGGCATCCCCGTACTGCAGCCACTGACGCTGAAGGACGCGGCAACGCAGGCCGGGCTGCGCGCACTCGCGCCGGACCTGCTCGTGGTGGTGGCTTACGGGCTGTTGCTGCCGCCGGCAGTCCTCGCGATCCCGTCGCGCGGCTGCGTGAACGTGCACGCCTCGATCCTGCCGCGCTGGCGCGGCGCATCGCCGATCCAGGCGGCGATTCTCGCCGGGGACAGCGAGACTGGCGTCAGCATCATGGCCATGGAGGCCGGTCTCGACACCGGTGCGGTCTACAGCTGCGCACGGCTGCCGATCGATGCGCAGGAGACCGCCGGCGAACTCGAACAGCGCCTCGCCATGCTCGGTGCCGCAGCCCTTGCGGAGCAGCTCGATGGACTGCTGGCCGGCAAGCTGCAGGCCACGCCGCAAGCGGCTGAAGGCGTCACCTATGCCGGCCGCATCAGCAAGGCCGACGCCCGCATCGACTGGCAGCAACCGGCGGCACGGATCGCCCGGCAGATACGCGCGTACAACCCGTGGCCGGTCGCGGAAACCACGCTCGGCGGACAGCAGCTGCGCTGTTTTGCCGCCCGTGTCGGCAGCGATGGCACGCCGGCGGGCGGGACGCAAGCAGTTCCCGGCCAGGTCATCACTGCCGGCAAGCACGGCATCAGCGTGCAGACGGGCGACGGCATCCTTGAACTCCAGCTGCTGCAGTTGCCAGGCAAGCAGCGACTCGCCGCCGCAGATCTCGCGCGCGGCAGGGCGCTCACCGGTGTGGTGCTCGGCGGATGAAGGGGCGCAGCACCCGGCGAGGACCTGCAGGCCGCGCAGCGCATGATGCAACCGGATCGCTGAACCGCGCGATGGCGGCACGCGCGGTCATGGCCGTCATCGAACAGGGCGCCACCCTGGAAGCCGCGCTCGCTGCGCAAGACACCACGGGCCTCGAGGACCGCGACCGGGCCCACATCCAGGCGCTGGCCTTCGGCGCGGTGCGCTGGCACCACCGTCACCAGGCGATAGTTGCGGAACTCCTCGACCGGCCCCTGCGCAGCCGCGACCGTATCCTCGAGGCGCTGCTCTCGGTCGGGCTGTTCCAGCTCGGCGATCCGGCACAGCCGGATTACGCCGCCATATCAAGCACGGTCGGCGCCACGCGTCTGCTCGGACAGGAGCGCGCCGCCGGACTCGTCAACGCAGCCCTGCGCCGCTATCAGCGTGAGGCGCCGGCGATCCTTGCGCGCGTGATGGAAGACGCAGAGGCCCGCCACTCGCATCCCGCCTGGATGATCCGGCAGCTGCAACAGGACTGGCCGGAGCACTGGGCGGATTTGCTGGAGGCCAACCAGCAACAGCCGCCGCTGTGGCTGCGCGTGAATGCCATGCGGACCACGGTCAGCGAATACGCGGCGCGACTGCAGGACGAACTGGGCATCAGTGCACGGATGCTGCCGGGTGCGCCACAGGCGCTTGCACCGGCAGCGCCGGTGGCGGTCACGCGGCTGCCGGGCTTTGCCGACGGACTGGTCACCGTCCAGGATGCGGCTTCACAGCTGGCAGCCGGGCTGCTCGACCCGCAACCGGGCATGCGCGTGCTGGATGCCTGTGCCGCACCGGGCGGCAAGTCCACCCATCTGCTCGAACACACCCGCGGCCAGATCGAACTGACCGCTCTCGACGTATCGGCAGAACGCCTGCGCCTGGTGGCAGGCAATCTCGCGCGACTCGGACTGGAGGCAAGACTGCAGGCCGGCGATGCGACCGCACCGGAAACATGGTGGGATGGCCGGCCCTTCGACCGGATCCTCATCGACGCGCCCTGTTCGGCGACCGGCGTCATCCGCCGTCATCCCGACATCAAGTTCCTGCGCCGCGCCACCGATATCCCGGCGCTTGCCGCCCGGCAGGCGCAGATGCTCGGGAAGCTCCGGCCACTGCTGCGCCCGGGCGGGCGTCTCCTTTACAGCACCTGTTCATTGCTCCGCGCCGAAAACAGCGCCGTGGTCAGCAACTTTCTAGGCGCACATCCGGAAATGCGCGAACTTCCGCTTCCGGATCATCTGCCCGCCGCAGCACCGGGGCCGGGATGCGGCCGCCAGCTGCTGCCGGGTGCAGTGGATACCGACGGCTTCTACTATGCTTTAATGACTCTTGTGCCTGGCTGACACAGCCTGGCTGGTCGCGGGCCCGGACTGGAATCCGGCTTCATCTGAACACCAGACTGTGCAGCAGTACATGCAAAATTTTCCACGTCCGGCAGTGCCCATGCGCAGCCATCGTGCCAGCAAGTGGCTCTCACCCGCCCTGCTGGCCGCCGTATTCCTCGTCTCGGGCCTGTGCTTCATGCCAGCCAGCCAGGCCCAGGAGACGGATATCGTCATCCGCGATACGCAGACCGAACTGAGGGACAATGTCTGGTACCTGTCGGCGCGCGTCGACTACCAGCTCAACCGGCAGATGCTCGATGCCCTGCAGAACGGCATACGCCTGACCTTCAGCCTGCAGGCGGAGATCAACGAGAGCCGGAACTGGCTGCCGGACAGCGAGGTCGCAACCCTGCAGCGGGACTACGAACTCTCGTGGCAGCCGCTGTCGCGCGGCTACGTGGTACGCGATACCAGCAGCGACGAGCAAACCACGCATACCACGCTGTTCGCCGCACTCCATGCACTCGGCACCATATCAGGGCTGCCGCTGGTCGAGGCGAGCCTGCTCGACCCGGCGGCGCGCCACGAGATCCGCCTGCGCGCATTGCTCAACCAGCAGCGGCTGCCGGGACCCTTGCGCATGCTGGCCTTCTGGAACGATGACTTCAGTCTTGAGAGTGACTGGCATCAATGGCCACTCGAAGAGTAGCTCGCGCGGCTGTCCTGATCATCGTCACAGCCGCAGTACTGCTGGGCATCACGGCCCTGCTGCTGCTGGCACAGTCCGCACCCAGCCTGCAGGGCTTCGGCCGCCGTCACCTGATCATCATCGGGGTGAACATCAGTGCCGGGCTGCTGCTGCTGGCACTGATCGTCGGCAACCTGGTGCAACTGGTACGCGATTACCGGCGGCGGGCGCCTGGCTCCAGGCTGCGGCTCCGGCTGGTCACGATGTTCGTGGGCCTGACACTGGCACCTTTGTGCATCGTTTACCTGTTTGCACTCAATGCCATCAACGGCGGCATCGACAACTGGTTCGACACCGACCTGGGCACCGAAATTTCCTCGGCGCTGAAACTCAGCCGCGAGACCCTCGACACCCAGGCCAGTTCGCGACTGCTGCAGACCGGTGCGCTGGCTGCGGCACTCGGCAACCTGGATGGCGAGCCCCTGCTGCGCGCGCTGGGCGTGCTGCGCACCGATGCCGGTGCCGCCGAACTGGCGGTCTTCAACCGGGAACTGCAACTGACCGGTTCAAGCATGCAGGGTGAACGTCTGCCGCCGCGCCTGGCAGAAGACGTGATTGCCGAACTGCGCCGGACCCGGACTTTTGTCGCACTCGAGCCCGAGGCCAATGACCGGTACCAGATCCGTGCCGCCATCATCATTCCCGGCGACGGCGATGCGCTCGCGCCGCGCTACCTGCAGGCCATATTTCCGGTCGGCGAGCGTCAGGCGCAACTCGCCAATGCGGTCGAAGACACCTACCTCCGCTACACCGAGCTGCAATACCTGCGCGACCCGTTGAATCTCAGCCTGGCCCTGACACTGTCGCTGGTCCTGCTGCTGTCGCTGTTTGCAGCGGCAGCGGGCGCCTTCTACCTGTCGCGGCGCCTCTCGGCGCCGATCGAGGTACTGGCAATCGGTACCGAAGCGGTCGCCAGGGGCAATTTCGACACGCACCTGCCGCCCGGGGCGGCAGACGAGATCGGCTTCCTGATCGAATCCTTCAACACCATGATCGAGCGCCTGAAGCAGGCGCGGGAGGACGGGCGCAGGAGCCAGCAGCAACTCGAGAGCGAGCGGGCCAACCTGGCCACCATTCTCGGCAGCCTTTCCACCGGCGTGATCGCGCTCGCGCCCGACGGCACGCTGCGCATTGCCAACGATGCGGCCGGCCGGGTGCTGGGCATCGACCTCACGGGCCTGACTGGCACGCCATGGCGGGATGCCTGCCACGGCAACACCATCTTCGCGCAATTTGTCGAGGCACTGGAGCCGCAGCTGCGGGGCATACCAGCCGAATGGCGCGGCCAGGTGGTCCTGCGCACCGATAACAGCCGGCGCATCCTCAACTGTGCCAGCTCGCCCCTGCCGGGCGATGCCGGTGGTACCGGTGGTGGCGTGATAGTGGTCTTCGATGACGTCACCGAACTGCTGCTCGCGCAGCGGGACGCAGCCTGGGGCGAGGTCGCGCGCCGTCTTGCACACGAGATCAAGAATCCGCTGACGCCGATACGCCTCGCTGCCGAACGCATGAGGCGCTGGTATCTCCCCAACCTGACGGAAGAGGACGGCAAGGTCCTCGACCGGTCGACGCATACGATCGTGCAGCAGGTCGAAGCGATGCGCGACATGGTGAATGCCTTCAGCGAGTATGCGCGCGCTCCGGCCATCAATATCGGCCGGGTCGACCTGAGCAGGCTGATCCGCGAGGTGGCCTGGCTCTACCGCGCGCAGGAAGGCCAGCCAGGCGTGCAACTGAAGCTCGATGAAGACATGGAGATCGAGGCAGACGCCGTGCGGGTGCGACAGCTGCTGCACAACCTGATCAGGAACGCCCAGGAGGCGCTGGAGGGACAGGCCGACGCGCACATCGAGATCACGGCGGGCTTCGTCCCCGGTACGGAACGGGCCCTGGCAGAGATCAGCGTCAGCGACAATGGCCCGGGGATTGCCGCCGAACTGCTGCCACACCTGTTCGAGCCTTACGTGACGAGCAAGAACAAGGGCACGGGGCTTGGACTGGCGATCGTCCGCAAGCTGGTCGAGGAACACGGCGGTACCGTCTCGGCAGAAAACATCCCGCCGCACGGCGCGCGGCTGGCAGTGCGGCTGCCGGTACGCAGCCGCAGCAGCGACGCACAGGGCGAGAACCACTCGCTGTGGTCGGATGACAGGCCCGATGCACGCACCCCGGCACGGAGCGAGGCATGAACCCGGCGCACATACTGGTGATCGATGACGAGGCGGACATCCGCAGCACCATCAGCGACATCCTCGGCGACGAGGGCTATGCCGTCAGCGTCGCGGGCGATGCCGCGGCGGCCCGTGCGGAAGTGCAGCGGGCAGCCCCGGACCTGATATTGCTCGATGTCTGGATGCCGGACGTCGACGGCATCACCCTGCTGCGCGAGTGGACCGAATCCGGTGCACTGCGCTGTCCGGTGGTGATCCTGTCCGGTCACGGCACCGTTGAAACCGCCGTGGAAGCCACGCGGCTGGGGGCGGCGGATTTCATCGAAAAACCCCTGTCGCTCGCCAGGCTGCTCCGGACGGTGCGCAAGGCGCTGGACACAGGCAAGCGCACGCCGGACACGGGGCCGCGGCGCATCCTGCAAACCGGCTCGCTGACGCCAACCGGACGCAGCGAGGCCATGCGCATGCTGCGCGAGCAGGCCGCTTCCGTCGCCGCCCGCCCGGAAGCCGTGCTGCTCGTCGGTGAACCCGGTTCCGGGCGCAGCAACCTCGCGCAATACATCCACAGGCTTGCCCGCAACAGCGACCGACCCTTCATCACCCTGAACTGCAGCGCCGTCCCCGCGGAAAATGCCGCGCAGCTGCTGTTTGGCATCAGCCAGGCGGACGTCGAAGAACCCGGCGTGCTCGAAAGGGCTGCCGGCGGCACGCTCTACCTGCGCGACCTCGACGAGCTGCACCCGGCGGCACAGCGCCTGCTGGCCGGCGCGCTCGAGCAGCGAGGCTTCGCGCGCGTCGGGCATGCGGGAACCATCCCCCTCGAAGCCAGGGTGATCGCCTCGCTGGCACCAGCCCGTGCCGACCAGGTGCGCCCGGAGCTGCTGTCGCGGCTGGCCGTGCTGGAATTGCGGGTGCCAGCCTTGCGCGACCGGCGCGAGGATGTCCCGGAGTTGCTGCGGGAATGCGCCGAACGGCTGGTTGAGCACGAAGGCCTGCCCTTCCGCCGCTTCGGGCTGTCAGCCCAGAACCGGCTGCGCAACTACCCGTGGCCGGGCAACGTCCGCGAGCTGGCGACACTGGTACGCCGGCTGCTGGTCGCCGGCGGTGCTGAGGAAATCAGCCTGGCCGAACTCGAGCAGCAACTCGCACCGTTGCAGCCAGGCACTGCGTCCCTCATCGAGCAGGATCTGCTGGGCATGCCCCTGCGCGAAGCGCGCGAACAGTTCGAGCGCAGTTACCTGAGCCAGCAGCTCGCACTCTGCGGCGGGCGCGTGGGACAGCTCGCCAAGCGCGTTGGCATGGAGCGCACGCACCTGTATCGCAAGCTGCGCTCACTGGGCATCGACTTCAGGCAGATCGCCGAAGACGACTAGCGGCGGCAGTAGGAGCGGCGGTAGGAGCGGCTTCAGCCGCGATCTTTATCGACAACAATAATCGCGGCTGAAGCCGCTCCTACAGGTATCTCTGCAGGCCGGGCGGCAGATGCGAAGTGTCCACTGCGTCCAGGCCCGGCGGTTTGGACTGCGAACTGAGCGTCTGCCAGAACACCGGCACGGCGCCGTCGAGGCGCCCGCTGCGCGCATCGGCGAACAGGCAGGCCAGGGCCTTGGAGCAACGGAAGCACTCAGGAATTCGCTGCCGGCGGGCATCACGCCTTCTTGGTGGTCACTCTATTCCGGCACCCGCGAAAGCCTGTTGCAATAATCACTACGATAGTCCCGCAGCCTGCCCAACAATCTCGGCGTTACGGCGCGCGATTGCCCTGAATGCCGGCGAGATCAATTCGTGGTCCGCAGCGCTTTCCCAGAAGCGCCTGGCGAGAATCGTCATGTCGCGCCAGATATCAAGAGAATCCGCATTGGGCAAGGGAAGCTCCATTTCTCGATTTGGAATCGCGTTGGCGACAGTGGGAGCGTACATCATGGGCAGCATGTCGTAGATTGGCGCGAGAACGAATGGCCCTTCAAATGTCAGATAGAAGGATAGGTTGCCGAAGTGCATATCGGTATTACCGATAAGACGCCCATATGTTGCAACCCGCCGGATACGTTCGACGTCGTCGTTCGAAATTCTATTCAGCGAACGCAGAGATCTTGCTGCGCTAATCCAACTTTCCCGCTTCCCGATCAGGTACGCATCAATCGCGGACAGACTCACAACGCCGCGGCGACCAATAACCCCCTTTCGGTCAAATCTTTCAGCCTCCAGAAACACTTGCCCATCTCCGGGGAACAAGTCCGTGTTGGTCGATGTGATTCCGGCATCTCTTAATGCAGAAATCGCCAGGTGCTCGCTCACGAGCAGATCGAACCAGCGCTGCGAACCTGGATCTGCACCCACAGGCGAGAATTTCACGAGTACGTGCCGGGAGATCCCCTCCCTTGTCAGAAGGCACGTGAACTTTGGATGCTCGCCACCTGCAGATGATCCAGCAACGTCACCTTCGATCGCAGCATTGGCAAGCGACATGTAAGCGATGTGCCGATCCAGGATGTCTATTGCTTGAATCGGCGTACGCGCCTGCTTCAGGAATCGCTGCAAAGACTCATCGCCGACCAGAATATTGCCGATACCGTCGTCGCCCCGACGAACAAGGTAAGTCAGCACATCCGAGTCTTTCCAATCGGTGATCCGCTCCGGCAGACCAAGCTCTGGATAGCGTGTTGGAACTGTGCGCCCGATGAAGCCTTGAGGTCTCAGATCCTGCAGAAAAAACGGCAGGCCATCGGTGACTTCGGATCGATCCTTCTGCTTGGCGTCGAACCAGTACTGGTCTCGATGCAACGAGGTGAGTCGGCCGAGCAATTCGGGCTCGCCGGTTTCGCTGACCGCGAACACTGGCCAGGTCGAGCCGATACCAGGGATGTCCAGAGGAAGGCCATAGCGCGCCGCTCGCCTTTGCCCGATCCGGACGATTGCATCCCCCATCGCAGCGAGGGCTCGCGATACGGACGGTTGACTTAGACCCAATGCCCGTTGAATTTCTGCGCTCGTGGCTACGCCACGAGCGAGCACTTCGGCGATCGAATCAGGAAGCCCGGCCATTCAAGAATCTTAATTGAATAATAAAAGAATAGCAAAATAGACATATTTTCACCTTCCGATCAATGAATTAACGCCATCCAGAGATCGTGTGGTGAATAGAAAAATCTTGACGTTGCACCATCGAACCGGCTAGCCTGCCGCGCAGGCTAGCCGGTTCGATGGTGCAAGCCCGGGTGCTCTTGACAGCAAACCCGAGCCAGGCGGCTCTCAGCCAGAGACCGGTAGGCCTTACCCCGCCTTGATCCGTGGTCCGTACCCCTGATCATCAAGCAGCCACCTGAGTAACGGAACCGCTGCCAGCCTGATACTGCACATGCCCGATTGCGCCGTTGATCAAGGTGAATTGAGGCGGCTGGTGCCCGACATCCACATCGTAGAGAACCGGGTAACGAAGATCCCCAAGAGTGGCGGACAGAGCCTCCGTGTATGAAAGGCTGTCTGGCGACTCAGGTACTGGTCCGGTGCTACGACCGATAAGCAGCCCCGAAAGACTGTCGAACCAGCGATGACGTCGCAGTGCTAGGAGGGCCCGCACGAGTCCCGGCGGGGCCATGTTGACGTTCTCAAGATACAGAATTGTGCCGCACTCGCGCGCTTGCCGAACGAACGCCGGAATGTC
The DNA here is from genome assembly GCA_023383705.1 of Gammaproteobacteria bacterium. Classification (GTDB taxonomy): domain Bacteria; phylum Pseudomonadota; class Gammaproteobacteria; order Steroidobacterales; genus SHZI01. Next base: position 61,315 of record JAHDYM010000001.1, read on the forward strand.
GCCGAACCTAGTCCCGGCCAGCCATGCGATGGTGTCCAGGCACCCGCCGATCAGGCGGCCGCGAAAATCGACGGGCTCCATTGAACCATCAAGGCGTTTCCACACGGTTGGTTCAGTCAGATTCCATGGGGCATCAACCTGTACGGCGAAATCAATGTATTGCTTCTGGAATGCCCTCGAGGACACTTGCCGGACAGGAACTTGCAAGTCGGTCGCAAGAATTGCGAGGGCCGCGGCGGCTAGCTTGTCAGTCTGTGTGGGCGCCAGTTCCATGAGGTTTGGGCCATGGGCAGTCGCCCAGCCCGAAACTAGGGTAAGAGGCAGCTGCACGGTGCTCAGATCCGAAAACCCTAGAAGCCACTTTGGCTCGGTGGAGCGCAGTGCCTGGAAGTCGATGGACTCCAGCAACTCGCTAGCAAGGACACCGCCCCAAGGGGGCAGAATTGCCGCCACCGCTGGATCAGTCAGGAATCGCATCAGCTCAAGCGCACGTTGCTCCCGGGGTGCGCTAGCATCCTTGTACTGCTGACGAAGGCACGCGCCCTCAACGATTCGATAACCCAGGCTTCGCAGATGCCCAAGAACGAGATCGAGTCGGGCAAGTAGCGGCCCGGATACACCGGACGATGGCGCAGTGACTGCAATGAGGTCGCCCGGCCGAAGCGGCTTAGGAAAGCGAATCAGGGATGGCATGGTAGGAGTTTATCCACGCGATGGGCTGAGTATTAGGAAATTCAAACACTGGCATGACTGAAGTCTGCCAGCCCGGAACCCCGGACGCCACGGCCATCCGGCCTGCTGGCCGCCGGCACTGCGGGTCCAGCGAGCAACAGATCTCCCCACTTGCCTGGTGGCCTGGGGCCAGCGACAAATCCGGGCGGAACGCGTGGAAGCTCAGATCGGCCGGTGAATCAGGCCGAAGACAGCCAGTCTGATCGATCGCGGCTGAAGCCGCTCCTACAGGTATCTGTGCAGGCCGGGCGGCAGGCGCGAAGTGTCCACTGCGTCCAGGCCCGGCGGTTTGGGCTGCGAATTGAGCGTCTGCCAGAACACCGGCACGGCGCCGTCGAGGCACCCGCTGCGCGCATCGGCGAACAGGCAGGCCAAGGCCTTGGCGGTATAGGTGGTCTCGAGCTTCAGTCCGGCAAGTTCGCCGGCAAGGTGCATCGCCTCGATGCCTTCCGGTGTGGCCTGGGCGTAGCCGGCACCCAGAAAGCCGCTGCGAAGCTCAAAACGCGACTGCAAACCGGAACAGGCCGGCACGCTCGCATCGCGTTCCTGCAGCGCCTCGCTGGCAGCAGCACACAGCGCAGCGATGGCAGCCGCCGAGACACGCTCCGGCGGCAGGATCGGCACGGCCACGACCCTCGCATCGCTGCCGGCCAGATACAGACCCAGCACCAGGCCGGCGACGCTGCCCATGGTGCCGCAGGCCATGTAGATGCGCACCGGCCCCGGCACACCGCGAGCAGCGAGCTGGGCCGCGATTTCAAAGCCAGCCGCAACGAAACCGATGGTGCCGAGCGGTGATGATCCACCCCAGGTGATCTCGTAAACCCGGCCGGGGCCACCGGGATGCCGTGCGCGGATGTCCGCAGCCGCTGCCAGCATCTGCGGATAGCCGGCCGCCGGCGTCAGGCGTGTGCCGAGCTGCAGATGCCAGCGCAGCGTGTCGGCAACCCATGGCGTCTGCACCTGTTCGGAAAGGATGGCATGACAATCCAGTCCGAGCTGCCGGGCATGGATCGCGGTTGCCAGTGCATGGTTGGATCCGGCGGCCCCGAAGGTCAGGACCGTGTCACAGCCACGCTCCAGCGCGTCACCAAGCAGATACTCGAGCTTGCGGACCTTGTTGCCACCGTAGGGCTGCCCGCTCAGATCATCGCGCTTGACGAGCAGCGCGGGCAGCCCGAGCGCCGCGGCCAGGCGTGGCGCCGGCTCGAGCGCGGTCGGCAGGCTGGCAAGCTCGCGCCGCGGCAGCCGGGCGGCCAGTTGCGGGAAACGGGCATCGAAGGGACGAATCATCCCGGCGCTCCGGCAGGCCGCACATCATTCCGCAACGGGAATGACCATGAACTCGATGCGGTTCTGGCGCAGGCGGTTGCGCAGGCGGTTCAGCTTGTCCAGGTCATCGATCGGTCCGATGCGGACGCGATGGAAGCGCCGGCCGTCCGCATCAGCGCTCTGGATCTCCGCAACCACACCCAGCAGGGCAAGCCGCGCCTTCACCGCATCGGCATCGGCAAACTCCGGAAAGGCACCTGCCTGGATCACGTAGGTGCCGGGCACCACCACGGGTGGCAGGCTGATGCCGGCCGGCGGCGCTGCGCCATCCTGCGCGATCGGCACTTCAGCCTGGGGCAGGCTGTCATAAAACTCGAAGCGGTCCGGTGCTTCGAGCGGTTTTTCGGGCTCGACCGGCGCCGGCTTCTGCACCGGCTTCGGCGTTTCCGCCACCTTGTCCGGCGCCGACTCACGCTGCGTCCAGTAATACCAGCTGCCTCCGCCCAGCACGACGAGCAGCACCACCAGCCACAGACCCAGCAGGGATCCCGTCGCCGGGCGTCGCCTCCTTGTCTTGCGCTTCGCTGCCATTTGAACCTACATCTGCTCCAGCGGACGGATACCCAGCAGCTGCAGGCCGCTGCGCATCACGCTCTGGGTCGCCTTGACCAGTGTAAGCCGGGCACGACTGCGGACCGGTTCGGCCACCTCGATCACCACATGCCGGTTGTAGAAGGCATTGAACACGCTCGCGAGTTCGTAGAGATAGTGGGCGACCTCGAAGGGCTCGCGCTGCTCCGCCGCCCGCCGCACCGCCGGACCATAGCCGCGGAGCTTCTGCACCAGCAGCCATTCCTCATCGGCACCGAGCGTGGCCAGGTCGCCGGGCTCGTCGGCCGTGGCGAGGCCCAGCTCGGCCGCCTTGCGGAAGATGCCACTCATGCGCGCGTAGGCATACTGCAGATAGGGACCGGTGTTGCCCTCGAACTGCAGCACCGCGTCCCAGTCGAAGCTGAGGTCGGTCATGCGCCGCGAGGACACGTCGAAGTACAGGAGCGCCGCCTGCCCGACTGCCTCGCTGACTGTATCTGCCTCGCCGGCCGCGACAGCACCGCGCGCACTGGCCTCGGCGCGTTCGATACGGAACCGGCCGGCGCGGTCACGCGCTTCGTCGAGCACCGCCTCCAGCCAGACCGCCTCGCCCTTGCGCGTGGACATGCCGCGCACATAACCGAAGCTGATGTTCTCGCAGCGCGCCGGCCAGTTCACCGGCCACTGCTCGGCGACGGCCAGCTTGCCGAGCGCGGCAAAGACCTGCGCGAAGTGGTCCTCCTGCCGGGAGACGACATAGATGTTGGCGCCGAACTGGTAGCGCTCCCAGCGATCGATGGCTTCCGCGCAATCGCGCGCGGCGTAGGTGGACGCGCCGTCGGATTTCTGCAGCATGCAGGGCGCGATGTCCCGGCCGAGCACATCGGCTACCTCGACCACGATCGCGCCGAGCGATTCCTTCGCCACGCCGGCCTTCAGGAAGCGATCGACGACCGACTGCACCTTGTCGTTGATCGATGACTCGCCATCGTAGGAATCGAAGCTGATGCCAAGCCGCGCATAGGTGCGCATGAAGCCGTCCAGCGACAGCGCCCGGAACCGCGACCACAGCGCCCGGATCTCCGCATCGCCCTGTTCCAGGCGCAGGAACAGGCTGCGCGCCTGCTCGCGGACCGAGGGATCCTGCTCGCTTTCGCGGTTTGCGCGGATGTACAGCTCGACCAGGTAATCGATGGCGCGCGCTTCAAGCGCTGCTTCATCGCCCCACTTCTGCCAGGCGTAGATCACGAAACCGAACTGCGTACCCCAGTCGCCCAGGTAGTTCTTGCGCAGCACCTCCCAGCCCTGGAAGGCGAAGATCCGCGCCAGGTCGGCGCCGATGTTGGTCGAACGCAGGTGGCCGAAGTGAAAGGGCTTGGCGATGTTCGGCGCGGAGAAGTCCAGCACCAGCGTCTGGCCACGGCCCATGTCGGTGTGGCCGTAAGTCGAGGGACTCTCGCGGATCTCGCCCAGCACCTGGCCGAGCGCGTTGCGCCGGTTCAGGAACAGGTTGAGGTACGGGCCTTCGGCGACGGCGCTCGCAATCAGCCGGTCTGGCTGGATCTTCCCGGCCAGGTCCTGTGCGATCCGGTTCGGTGCGGTGCGCAACTCCTTCGCGAGCTGGAAACAGGGGAAGGCGCAGTCGCCGAGCGCGAGATTCGGTGGCGTGGCCAAGGCAGCTTCGATCTGCGCGCGGCGCTCAGCCGGCCAGGCGAGCGCGCTGCACAGGACCTGCGCGATATGGGCTGTAATCTGCATAGCGAAAATTGCCGGCGGGGAACGGGTGCGATTCTAGCCGGTTGCAGCACTCCGGTGTTTCACCCGCCGCCTGTCAAAAGAGATCCACCGGATCGACATCGAGGCTCCAGCGCACCCGGCGCCGCGTTTCGACCTCCGCGAGCGCTGCACGCCAGCCGGGCAGGAACAGCTGCAACTCGCGTCGCGAGGCTGCCTGCAGCAGCAATTGCCCGCGATACCGCCCGGCACGCCTTTCCATCGGCGCAGACGCCGGGCCAAGGACGTTCAGGCCCGCCGGGGCCTGGTCGCGGGCCAGCGCGGCCGCCGCCTGCAGGAACGCCGACACCGGCGCCCGTTCGCTGGCCTCGGCCCGCAGCAGCGCGAGGCAGGTGAAGGGTGGCCAGCCGGCCTGTCGCCGCTCGTCCAGCGCCAGCGTGGCGAACTGCGCGTAGCCCTTGCTGATCAGCACGCGCAGCAAGGGGTGCTCGGGGAACAGCGTCTGCAGGTAGACCTCGCCCGGATGCTCGGCCCGGCCCGCTCGCCCGGCCACCTGGACAAAGGATTGCGCCAGGCGCTCGGCGCTGCGGAAATCGCTGCCAAAGAGTCCCTGGTCGGCATCGATGATCCCCACCAGAGTGACACGCGGGAAGTCATGACCCTTGGTGAGCATCTGCGTGCCCATCAGGATGCGCGCCTCCTCCCTGCGCACGCGGTTGAGGCGCCGCTCGATCTCGCCGCGCCGGCGCGTGGTGTCGCGGTCGATGCGCTCGATCTGCTGGTCCGGGAAGGCGGCAGCCAGCGCGCGTTCCAGCCGTTCGGTGCCCTGTCCAACCGGCTTGAGCTCGCCTGCGCAATCGGGGCACTGCGCGGGCACCGGCCGCTCACTGCCACAGTGATGGCAGGCGAGCTGGCCGCGCTGCTGGTGCAGCACCATGCGGGCATCGCAACGCGGGCATTCGAGCACCTGGCCGCAGGCGGGGCACATCAGCACCGGCGCATAGCCGCGCCGGTTCAGGTAGATGAGCACCTGGCCGCCCGCGTCCAGGTGGCGGCGGATCGCGGCCAGCAAAGGCTGGGTCAGGCCTTCGCGCGCGGCATGCTGGCGCAGGTCGATCAGCGACACGCGCGGCTGGCCGGCAGCACCGGTCCGCGAGGGCAACACGAGGCGGGTATAGCGGCCGCTGCGCGCATTCTCCACGGACTCCAGGGAGGGCGTCGCCGATCCCAGCACCAGCGGCACACCGAGTTCGCGCGCCCGCCACACCGCCAGGTCGCGTGCCGAGTAGCGCCAGCCCTCCTGCTGCTTGTAGGAGGGATCGTGCTCCTCATCGGCAACGATCAGGCCCGGGCGCAGCAGGGGCGCGAAGATGGCGGAACGCGTACCGATGATGATCGCCGCCGTACCGTCGCTGGCGGCCGTGAAGGCGCGCAGACGCTCGCCATCGCTGAGTCCGGAATGCAGCAGCGCAATCGGCACCGGGAAGCGCCGCTGGAAGCGCTCGAGCAGCTGGGGCGTGAGGCCGATTTCCGGCACCAGCACCAGGCTTTGCCGGCCGGCTGCCAGCACCTGCTCGATGCAACGCAGGTAGACCTCGGTCTTGCCGCTGCCGGTCACGCCGTCGAGCAGGAAACACCGGAAGCCCCGCGCGGCATTGATCTGTGCGACTGCCTGCGCCTGGTCCGCGGTCAGCACCGGTGGCTCGTCGGGCCCGATGTCCGCCACCGGCGGCAGGGCCGCGGCATGGCTGACCGTCACCCAGCCGCGCGCGGCGAGCGCAGCCACCGCCCGCCGCCAGCCGCTGCTGACGGCATCGAGATCGGCCGCCGTGACCGGCGCGCTGCTCGCCCGCAGTTTCAGGTAGATGCCGAGCTGCGCCGGCGCACGGCGCAGTGCCCCCGGATCGGCGGACCGGCCCTCGGCACTCAGGGCCCAGCACGGCTCACCGCGCGCGAGGGCGTGGCCTTCGCGCAGCGCCTTCGGCAGGGCGGCACTGAGCACCTCGCCGAGGGGATGCTGGTAATAGCGCGCCGCCCAGACCAGCATGCGCAGCAGGTCAGGCGGCATCAGTGGCTGTGCATCGAGCACCGACAACACGCGGCGCAATCGCTGTTCCGGCAGCTCGCTGACGGCCTTCGCACCGACCAGCCAGCCCATGCGCGTGCCGCGCCCGAAGGGTACGCGCACGCGCTGCCCGACGAGCAGCGGACCCTCGACCGCAACGGGCACGAGGTAGTCAAAAACCCCCATCACCGGGGCCGCCACGGCAACCTCAAGGATCTGCTGGGCTTCAAGCACGCGACTGATATCCACACCCCTCGCCGCTGCAGTGCATTTGTCCACAGAATCTGTGGATAAGTCTGTTGATTTCCTGGGGCCAAAAGGCTACCGGCCACGGCATTACAGCAATTATGACAAGCTGGGTAAAATTTGCCCTATCGCTATAATCTTTATAAAACAACATTTTAAACGACACTCATCAGAGCTGCAGCGCAAATAAGCCCTAAGCCGCTACTCCCCGTAGCAATTGTGCATAACTACGCGCGTCGCAATGCAGTTTTTTGCCAGAAACCGGGAAAAACCCGGCAATTACCGCACTTTTTTGTCGCGCCCGGACCCGCACGGTCGGTGGCCTGCAGATGCGCCCCGGACGACACCGGAGACCGCAGGGCCAAGCATTGCATATCGCACGGCGGACGCGGCTGAAAATCCACGGCGGATCACCAGCGGGGGGAATTGGTTTTTGCATATGGAACCAGCATGATTGAAATAAAGGCAGGGTCGACCCGTTGATGTTGTTCCTCCACGAAGCAGTCAGCGACTACTCACAGCAGGTGCTGCGCACCGATGTGGCCGGCATGCCGCTCGAGTGGATCGACTATCGCGATGCCGTACGCCTCCACTACCTGGGCCAGGTGGCCTACAGCTTCGGCTCGCCACTGTTCCGCATCCACGGCGGCTTCAACGCCGCCACACGCCGGCAGAGCTGCATCGAAGTCAGTACGATCATCGCCACCGTCGGCCGCTCACCGACCGTGGCCAACCTGATGGACTGCTACATCCCGCCACTCAACAACAAGACGCTGTTCAGGCGCGACTCCAACCTGTGCCTGTACTGTGGACACCAGTATCCGGTGCGCGACCTCACGCGCGATCACGTACAGCCGCTGTCGAAGAAGGGTACCGACACCTGGAACAACGTCGTCACTGCCTGCCGGCGCTGCAACAACCACAAGGGCGGCATGACGCCCGAACAGGCCGGCATGCAGCTGATCGCCGTGCCCTTCACGCCAACCTATGCCGAGTACATCTACCTGAAGGGCCGTCGGGTGCTCGCTGACCAGATGGAATTCCTGCTCGCGCATATACCGCGCACGAGTCCACTGCACCACCGGCTGGCATCCAGCCTGAAAGCTGGCACACTGGCCGGGCAGTGCGACTCCGGAGCCATGCATGACCGACACTAATATCGAATCGATCCTCCACGAAAACCGCAGCTTCCCACCGCCCCAGGACTTCGCCGCCAAGGCACGGATCACACCGGCCGAACTGGCCGCGCTCGCCACCGAAGCGCAGCGCGACAACGTGGGCTTCTGGACCCGCCTGGCGCGCGAGGAACTGAGCTGGCATACAAAATTCAAACAGGCACTGGACGATTCGCAGGCACCCAACTATCGCTGGTTTGCCGACGGCATCCTCAATGCCTCCTACAACTGCCTCGATGTGCACCTGGCCGCCAACGGCGACAAGCCCGCCATCATCTTCGAAGGCGAACCCGGCGACAGTCACACGCTCACCTACCGGCAACTGACGGTCGAGGTCTGCCGCTTCGCCAACGCACTGAAGGCGCAGGGCATCGAGCCCGGCGACCGCGTCGTCATCTACATGCCCATGGTGCCCGAGGCGATCATCGCCATGCAGGCCTGTGCACGCATCGGTGCCACCCACTCGGTGGTGTTCGGCGGCTTCTCGGCCAACTCGCTGCGCGACCGGATCAACGATGCCAGCGCCAGGATGGTGATCACTGCCGATGGCGGCTGGCGCGGCGGCAAGAGCGTCGAACTCAAGGCAGCAGTCGATGCCGCGCTTGCCGACAGCGGCCGGAGCGTCGAGAAAGTCATCGTGTTCAAGCGCACCGGCGAACCGGTTGCCATGCGGGAAGGCCGCGACCTGTGGTGGTCGGATGCGGTGAAAGGCCAGCGCGATCGCTGCGAACCCGCCTGGGTGGGCGCCGAGCATCCGCTGTTCCTGCTCTATACCTCGGGATCCACCGGCAAGCCCAAGGGCATACAGCACTCGACCGCCGGCTATCTGCTGAGCACCAAGCTCAGCTCGCAGTGGGTCTTCGACCTGCGCGACGACGATGTGTTCTGGTGCACCGCGGATATCGGCTGGGTGACCGGTCACAGCTATGTCTGCTACGGCCCGCTGGCGGCCGGCGCCACCATCGTGATGTATGAAGGCGCACCCATGTATCCGGACGGCGGGCGCTTCTGGAAGATCTGCGAGAAGCTCGGCGTGACCATCTTCTATACTGCGCCGACCGCCCTGCGTGCGCTGATGAAGCTCGGCAACGAGCTTCCCGCGAAGTACGACCTCTCGAAGCTCCGGCTGCTCGGCAGCGTCGGCGAACCGATCAATCCGGAAGCCTGGATCTGGTATCACACGGTGATCGGCAAGCAGCGCTGCCCGATCGTCGACACGTGGTGGCAGACTGAGACTGGCGCGATCATGGCCAGCCCGATACCGGGCGTCACGGCGACGAAGCCAGGTTCCTGCACGAATCCCATACCCGGCATCGATATGGCCATCGTGGACGACGAGGGCCATGTGATCAGCAACCCGGACCAGGGTGGCTGGCTGGTGGTCCGCAAACCCTGGCCAGGCATGCTGCGCACGATCTGGGGCGACAACGCGCGCTACCTCTCGAACTACTGGGCCCGGTTCGGCAACCGCTACTACGTGGCGGGCGATACCGCCCATCAGGACCAGGACGGCTACTTCTGGTGCTTGGGCCGCGCCGACGACGTGCTCAAGGTATCCGGCCACCGGCTGGGCACCATGGAGATCGAGTCAGCCTTCGTCGCACATCCGCACGTCGCGGAGACCGCCGTCGTCAGTCGCCTGCACGAGATCAAGGGTGAATCGATCTTCGCTTTCGTCGTCTGCCGGGGCACACGCCCGACCGGTGCCGATGCCGACCGGCTGGCCGCCGAGCTGCGCGAGTTCGTCGGCAAGGAGCTCGGCGCCATCGCCAAACCAGACGACATCCGCTTCGCCGACAACCTGCCGAAGACCCGCTCCGGCAAGATCATGCGGCGGCTGCTGCGCGCGATCGCACGCGATGAGGAGATCACCGAGGACATCTCCACGCTGGAGAATCCGGCGATCGTCGAGCAGTTGCGCGGCCGGACCTGATCAGTACAGCAGCAATTCGCGCCGCGCTTCGCTCCACGCCAGCTCGTCACGGCGGGCCAGCGCATCGAGATCGCCGGCCTCTGCCTGCGGGTCATCCACCCACTCGCGCAACAGTTCACTGCCGTTGATCAGGTCGATCGCCAGTCGCCCGCTTTCGTACTCATAGGCGAAGTCACGCCACAGCGGGTAGTCGGGTTGCAGCCTGCGCAGCGCCTTGAAGGCCAGCGCCTGCAGGCGCCATGGCCGGAACCGCGCGTGGTCATAGGCCGGATCGTCGACATGGATCTGGATGCCGCTGCAGAGCCGGCCCACGTGCTTGTGGAAAGTCGGCTCGAACCAGCAGCTGCGCAACCGGCAACCCTGCAACCAGTCCGGCGCCATGCGCTGCATTTCCCGCAGCAGGGCCCCGGCATCGAGATCGGGGGCGCCGAAGAGTTCCAGCGGACGGGTGGTACCGCGTCCCTCTGACAGCGTCGTACCCTCGAGCATGACGGTGCCGGCATAGCAGCGGGCCATGGAAAGATTCGGCGCATTGGGACTCGGATTGATCCAGCTGCGCTCACCGAGTGGCCAGCCGTGACCGGGCGCCGCATCGGGTGCCCAGCCCTGCATGCCGATCACGCGGTAATCGACGTCCAGGCGCAGGCTGCGCACGAACCACTGGCCGAGTTCACCCAGCGTCATGCCGTGGCGCATCGGCAGCGGACCCGCGCCGACGAAGCTTTCCCAGCCTGCGCGCAGGCTCAGTCCCTCGACCGGACGTCCGGCCGGATTCGGCCGGTCGAGCACAACCACGGCCTTGCCGGCCCGCGCACAGTCCTCCAGCACATAGCGCAGCGTGGTCAGGAAGGTATAGATGCGACAACCCAGATCCTGCAGGTCGACCAGCAGCACATCGAAACAGTCGAGCATCGCCGCGGTCGGCCGGCGCACCTCGCCATACAGGCTGAACACCGGGATGCCGTGTGCCGGATCGACGAAGTCCGGCGACTCGACCATGTTGTCCTGCTTGTCGCCGCGCAGCCCGTGCTGGGGGCCAAAGGCGCTCGTGACGCGCAAGCCGTCGATGGCCATCAGCGCATCCAGGCTGTGCTCCAGCCCGGCGGTTACCGAGGCCGGATGCGCCAGCAGGCCGAGCCGCCGGCCGCGCAGTTCTTTCTGCAGCGAAGCCTCGCCCTGCAAAAGGTCAATGCCACATTTCATGTCTTGCCTGCTTCAGGTTTCCAGCACAAAGGAGCCGGGATGATGAAAGTCCGCCTGCCCGGCCGGATGATTGAGCGCCCAGTAGCTGATTGTGCCGGATTGTTCCTCGATCACGGCCGACAGCGCCAGGCGCAAGCTGCCGTCTTCGGCAGGCAGGGCCGCTGCCGGCAATATCACCAGCAGTTCGAGGCCACCGGCGGTGCGCTGCCAGCGCATCTCCGGCTGGCAGCGCAGCGCCGGGGCAGTCATGCCGGCCCGGTAAGCGCTGAAGTCATAAACCGCCCACTCGCCGGACGGCGAGAAATTGAACTCGCGATAGCCCTGCGAACCGCGTCCGGCGACGAAGACCTCGAGGCAGGTGTGGCGCCACAGCTGATCGGCACGCCCGGCCACGGCCACGGGCGCCGGCAGGCAGAGCTGCGACAGCTCGGCCGCCACCCGGTAGTCGAGGCGGAGGCTGCCGTCGGCTTCGCGCCGGTGGCTGACCTTAAGGCTCCGAACGCAGCTGCCGGGGGCGAAGGCGCGCAGGCTTACTGTGTGGTCGGTGGCGACGATGCGCGTGCTCCCTGTTTCTGGCGAACCACGTCGATGCTGGCACAGAGCTGGCCTATGCCGGACAGCATCCGCGGCCCCGGTATGTTGAGCAGGTCGGGATCGAGCACGAACAAGCCGTCGTAGCGGTTGGCCGGCAGGCCCGGCCACGAGCGCCACATCTGCAGCGGCGAGGCATCCGCCGCGCTGGCCGGACCCGGCGCATAGTCGGCCGCGATGATCGCCTCGGGTGCCGCCGCAATCACGAACTCCTGGCTGACCACTGGCGTGAGTCCGGGCACCGACTCGAAGATATTCGTGCCGCCACACAGACGGATCGCCTCGCCGATGAAGTGCCTGCCGGTGGCGGTGACCAGCGGCTCCGTCCCGATCTGATAGAACACCCTCACCGGCGCGAGGCTGCCGTAGCGCTGGCGCAGCCCGGCGAGTCCGCTGTCCCATTCGTCAGCGGCACGACCGGCAACAGCTTGCGTGCCGGCCGCCGCACCGATCACGCGGATGTGCCGGCCGATGTCGGCCAGCGTGCGCGGCTCGAGATCGACCACCCGATAGCCCAGGCGGCGCAGCCGGTCGAGCAACTCCTGCGAGTTGCCGCTCGGCCAGCCGAGGATCAGGTCGGGACGCAGAGTGGCAATGGCCTCGGCATCGACGCGGAAGGCATCACCAACGCGCGGCAGCCGCCGGGCCGCCACCGGGAAATTGCTGTACTCCACGACCCCGACCAGTTGCCGGCCAGCGCCGGCCGCAAAGACCAGCTCGGCAAGATGCGGCGACAGCGTCACGATCCGCATCGCCGGGCCCGCCGGTGCCGCGGCACTGCGGTCGCGAGGATCACCGCCACAAGCGCCGAGGGCGAGCATTCCACCCAGCAGGACGGTCGCCATCAATCCGCGCAGCACAGCCTCGCTAGACCAGCCATTCATACAGGGTCAGCACGGCAATCACCGGGCACCAGATCATCCACAGCGTGCGCATGACCAGGCTGCGCGCGCCACGGAGGCGATCCAGCGCCTCGGCCACATTGCCCACATCCAGGATCGACCGGCCGGACGCCGCGATACCGACCCGGGCAACGATCTCGCCGCTGCCCTCGGCAAATGGCCGGGACACATCGGGATCAGCGCCGCGCCAGCCGGCCATCGCTTCCTCGAAGTTGCCGGCCAACACATAGCCGAGCATCAGCAGGCGCGAGGGAATCCAGGCCAGCAACGCGTGCAGGGTGCGCACCGCCTCGCCCATGGCGGCAGGCGCCTCGCCGACCATCGTGTCGCCGTCACCCTGGCCGTCACCCTGGCCGGCTGCGCGCACCGCGACCCGGTGGCGCATCAGGTCGGCGACGCGGAATGCCCAGGCACCGGTCGGACCGAGCAGCAGGAACCAGAACACCACGCCAAATATCCGGTTGTTGGCCTGCGCGTAGATCGCGCGCTCCACCGCCTCGGTGCAGGCGATCGGCGTTTCCGGCGGCGCACGCTCCAGCAGTTCCTCGGCAATCTGGCGCTGCGTGTCCAGGTCACCGGACTCCAGCGCGGCCAGGTAGCCCTCCACTTCCTCGTCGAGGTCGCGCGGGCCGAGCGAAAAGAGCAGCACGACGACCGCACACAGGAAGTACGGGATGCGCAGGAACTCGTCCCAGAGCAGCAGCGAGGCAGCGGCGACCGGCGCGACCAGCAGGAGGAGCAGCAGCAGCGTCAGGCCGACGGCCAGCCAGCGACGCGCCTTGCGCAGGCGGCGCAGGTGCTGGTCGAACAGCGGATCGAGCCAGCGGAACTCGCGCAGGTGGAACAGGTGCGTGAGCATCCGTTCGGTGGCAAGGCCCAGCAACAGGGCTAGAAAATTCATGGCATCAATTCACCGGCGGCGGGCGAGCAGTCTGTCCAGGCGGAGCCAGTCAAAGGCGGGGCCGGGGTCGGTCTTGCGTCCCGGTGCGATGTCGCTGTGGCCAACCACCGGCGCCTTCGCCAGCGAGGCTATCCCGCGACGCAATGCGTTTATGGTCGCACACAGACGCTGGTACTGGGCAGTCTCATAGGCGCAGTCGTCGGTACCTTCCAGCTCGATGCCGATCGAGAAATCGTTGCAGTTGTCGCGGCCCGCGAAGCGCGAACGGCCGGCATGCCAGGCCCGGCGATCCAGCGGGACATACTGCAGGACCTCGCCGTCGCGGCGGATCAGCAGGTGGCTGGAGACGCGCAGCCCCGCGAGGTCGGCAAAAGCCGGATGGGCAGCCGGATCCAGGGTGTTGCAGAACAGGCGATCGACCCATGGCCCGCCGAATTCACCGGGCGGCAGGGAGATGCCATGCACGACGATCAGTTCCGGCAGCACACCGGGCGGGCGCGCGTCGCAGTTCGGCGAAAGCCGCTGCGTCGCCCCCCGCAGCAGGCTGCCGGCGGGATCGACACGCAGCACCGGCCGGCGCTTGCGCACCTGCTTTCCCTTGCCGATCGGTGATAATCGCGCCATGCAGCGTTCCCGTATCTATTCGCCCGAAGCCCTGCGGACTGGCGCCACGCTGGTGCTCGCCGAGTCCGCCACCACCCACATCACGCGCGTGCTGCGGCTGACTGCCGGCGATCCTATCACCCTGTTCGATGGCACCGGCATCGACTATGCCGCGACGATCGTGGCGCCGGCCCGCAAGGGCGTGACGGTGCTGGTCGGCGCCGGCGAGACCGTCGACCGCGAATCGCCGCTGCAACTGACCCTCCTGCAGGGCGTCTCGCGCGGCCCGCGCATGGATCTGGTGGTGCAGAAGGCCACCGAGCTTGGCGTCAGCGTGATCCAGCCGGTGCTCACCGGCCGCAGCGTCGTGCGTCTCGACGCCGAACGCAGCGCCGCGCGACGCCAGCACTGGCAGAACATCGTCATCAGCGCCTGCGAGCAGTGCGGACGATCCATCCTGCCGGACGTGCGTGAACCGGCCGAACTCGCGGCGGCACTCGCCGGCCTGGAGCCGGGAACGATCGGGCTGATGCTCGACCCGGACGGCGATGCCCGCCTCGATCAGCTGCCGGCTGACAGCCCCCGCATCGCCCTGGCCATCGGCCCGGAGGGTGGCTTCACGGACAGCGAACGGTTGACGCTGACCCAGGCAGGATTCGGCCGGCTACGCCTCGGTCCGCGCATCCTGCGCACCGAAACCGCGCCGCTGGCGGCGCTCAGCATCCTGCAGTATGCGCGGGGGGATATGGGGTGGCGGAGCGGTTGATTAAGGGCTGGCCGCCCTCAGCGAAGCCGTGCCGGGATCATACTGGTAGTTCGTGATCGTTCCGTCCTTGATACGGCTCACCGCCTCGTCGATGACGAAGAGCGGGACAAGGAACCACTCACGCGGGACAACAGGATTTCCGAACCGGTCGGTAATCTCGATTTTCAGCCGGGCCGGGTCGAAAATCCGGTGGATCAGGTTCTCCAGCCGGGTGCGGTTGATGTTGGAGAGTTTGTAGGTGGCGACGATCTCCACATCGGCCAGCAGGAAGGTCGGATCGAGCTTGGCATTGTCGATGCGCCGCTCGACGCTGCCGCCGGTAACGCCGATCTTGTGCAGGATTTCCCGATGGGCGGCGAGCGCGGGATCGTCTGATCGGGTGCGAAGAACGTAGATCGTACCGCTATCCTGGTCGCCGTCCTCCATCTCGCCGGAGAAGAGCGGACCGGCATCCGGATCGGAAATGCATCTTCCGGTGCCGTCGCGGTGGAGCGCGCGCTGCAGCGAACGCAGCAGCACATCGCTTTCCGTACCATTGTCGTAGATCACCCGCAGGCGGCTGTCGCGACGGTCGTATTTCGTCAGAAACTCTTCGCCGACCTCGGCGACATAGGCAATCTGCCCGCCAACGATGAACCATTGATCCTTCTTGATCTGATCCATGCTTTCAAACGGACGCGTTCGCCGGATGCCGGTGTCGAGATCCTTCTTGATCTGCTCGAACAGTGGCTTGAATTCCTGGAAATCCTCGCACTGCTTGCGATCGGCGATTTCATCTGCGGCCCGCTTGTCGGCGGTTGAGCGCACATGCCGCAGCTCCGTGATGCCACGCGGCGCACCGTCGACGCCAAGCTCCGCCAGCAGCGCGTCGTCGTCCATCTCGTCCACAGGTCCGGTGGGTTCACGCACCATCCACGCCAATATTCCCTGCCGATCCAGCGGCGCAAGCAAGGTCCGGCACTCCGTCAGGCTGCGCAGGCGATCCAGGCGCACGGCGTACAGCCGCTCGAAGATGTCCCGGTCCTCGCCATGCCGCGGCGCGCGCCCGTGCTGGTCCACGAAACGCTGAATCTCCTCGAAGCCGGCAATGATGCGTTCTTCGCGCGGCGTCCGGCCGCCAGCGGCTTTCGTCTCGACTTCGACACCCAGCTTTTCGAGAAGGGCGTCATCTTCTTCCGTAAACTCAGCCACGCGCGGCCTCCGCCTTCATGCGTGCCAGGCAGGCGACGCCCTCTGCCATGCGCTTTTCCCAGGCGTCAGGCGACGTGATGGACGGCAAACGGCCACGTTCCTGCTTGAACCGCAAAGCCCGCTTCGCCAGGTCGCGCGCCTCCTCAACCGTCAGGTTGACGCGTTTTGCGGAGATCGCCGCCTGAACCTGCTTCAGGCTCTCCTCGCTCATGGTTTTGGCGAGAATGGCATAGGCTTCCCCGAAGGGGTTGATGCGGTCGATCAGGTCGATGTCGAGTTCGCGCACATCCATCGCAAACTTGCGCACCCCGTCAATCAGGGCGGTGTTGGCGGTCGACTGGTCGTTGCCATCAAGTGTCGCCTGCCTGGCCTGCTGGGTCAGGTTCAGCGCGGCGACGGCGTGCTGACGCACGGATTCCTGATCGTCCTCGGTGAGCTCCGGGTACTTGTCCTTGACGATCTTGCCCATGCGCACCTGCGTCAGTTCTTCAGGCACCAGTTCTTCGTCGAACAGGCCGCGCTCCATGGCGGTCTTGTCCTGAACGAATGCCGCAATGACCTCGTTCAGGTCTTCACGGCAAATGCGCACGGCCTCCGGGCTTTTGGGCTCGGCCAGACCCTTGATTTCGATCTGGAAATGGCCGGTCTCGCCGTTGAAGCCGACATTGCACTTGTGTGGGTCGTAGCCACCTTCCCCGTAGTCGAAGCCCTCGGTCGGCCCGCTGTGCGGATTCTTCGGCCGGAACTCGAAACGCGGCGCAAGCACCTGCTCCATCAAAAGGCTGGCCGCAATCGCCTTGAGGGTGTCGTTGACCGCCTCGGTGACGAGGTCTGCCGAGGCATCCGGCTCCGCGATCAGGTTGGTGAAGCGCGTACGGGTCTTGCCCGGTGCGTCACGCGTCGCGCGGCCGATGATCTGCACGATCTCCGTCAGGCTGGCCCGGTAGCCGATGGTGAGCGCGTGCTCGCACCAGATCCAGTCAAAGCCTTCCTTGGCCATCCCCAGGGCGATGATGATGTCCACATGATCCCGGTTGTTCTTCTGCGCCGGGTCCTTGAGGGCCGCCGACACACGCTCCCGCCGGTCGGCATCGTCGTCGACCAGATCAGCGATCCTGAGCACCCGGCCGGACGCGGTCTTGACCAACTGGAATCCGGTCACGGGATCTGCACCCTGCCACTCGCCCAGCTCCTCGAGGATGTGCTCGACCTCCTTGATCTTGTCTTTGGTGCTTTCGCGCGAATTGACGCTCGGAATATGGATGATGGTTTTCTCGTCCGGCACGAGCACCTTGAGGATATCGTCAGCCCAGGAGCCGGAGTAGAAGAAATAGCCGATGTCGAGCTGCTTCAGGTACTCGTAGCCATTGAGCTGTTCGTAATAGGTATAAGTGACGGTATCGAACTTCGCCTCGTCATGCGGGGCCAGCACGGCTTCGGCGTCGCCCCGGAAGTAAGAACCCGTCATGGCAACGATATGCGTCTTGTCGCGGGCGATGAGCTGGCCAAGCTGCTGGCCCAGCTTGTTATCGGAATCCACCGAGACGTGATGAAACTCATCCACGGCGATCAGGCGATCGTCGAAGCGCTCGATACCGAACCTCTCGACCGCAAAGCGGAAGGTGGCATGGGTGCAGACCAGCGCCTTGTCATCGCTCTCCAGAAACACGCCGACGGCATTCACCTTGCCACCGTTGTCGCTGCCCGGTGCATCACAGAGATTCCATTTCGGCTCCACCTTCCAGTCCGCCCAGAATCCGGAGCGGGTCAGCGGCTCGTTATGGAAGCTCGCCCCGATGGAACGCTCCGGCACGACGATGACCGCCTGCTTGATGCCCTGGTTCTGCAACTTGTCGAGCGCGATGAACATCAGCGCCCGGCTCTTGCCCGAAGCAGGCGGCGACTTGATGAGCAGGTACTGCTCCCCACGGCGCTCATAGACGCGTTCCTGCATGGGGCGCATGCCGAGGGCGTTCGCCGTGGTCGTGCTGCCGTTGCGGGCATAGGTGACGGAGACAGAAGGCACGGTTCGGTTCAAAGCACTACCCCCTTGGCAATCATTGCGCATCATCCTCGCCGGACAAGTCGTCGCCACCCAGTTCCTGTTCGATTTGTTCGATGCTGGGCAGGCTGCTTGAGCTCGATCACCACATAGCAGCGCAGCTTGAGGTGATAGAAGAGCAGGTCGATGAAAAACTCGTCGCCGCCAACATCCAGCAACACCTGCCGCCCGACGAAGGCAAAACCGGCGCCCAGTTCCAGCAGGAATTCGGTGACGTGCTTGACCAGGGCGTGTTCGATTTCGCGCTCGCCCGCCTCCCGACCAAGCCCAAGAAAATCGAAGCGGTATGGATCCTTCAAGGATTCACGGGCCAGGTCGGATTGGGGCCTGGGCAGGCGGGCGTCGAAGTTGGTAACGGCCTTTCCGGTGCGCTCCAGAAGACAGGTTTCGATGTGGATATTCAACACATTGCGCGACCAGCCGTGGGTCACGGCGGCCTCAGCGTAGGCCAGGCGCTGACCTGGGTCTTTCAGCCGGGTCAGCAGCACCAGGTTATGGCCCCAGGGCAATCGTCCAACAGCCTGTTGGACAAATTCGGCATCCGGCCAGGCCTCGGCAAAGGCGCGCATGTACATCAGGTTGGCGCGGGAAAATCCCTTCATGTCGGGGAAAGCGGCGCGCAAGTCCTGCGCCAGCCTCTCGATCACCTTCGCGCCCCAGCCCTGTTCCGCCTGCCGCGCCAGAATGTCGCGGCCGATCTGCCAGTAGAGCACGACCAGTTCCCGGTTCACCGCCAGTGTGGCGCGCTGCTGGGCGGTGTGGATGCGGGTTTTCAGGTCGGCCAGCCAGTCGGCGTAGCCTGCGGGGGGCGGGATCAGCCCGGCGGGGCGGCCGTCCATCGGATCGCTCATGCCTGCTTCCTCCGGCTCGTCTTCGTCGACGGTTTGGCCTTGGCGGCTCCCGCCGTCATTTTTGTGTACAGCTCGAAGAGCTTTTCAAGCCGTTCGGTGTCGTTGCGGAAGCGGCGGCCGATGTAAATGCGCTCAAGCGTCTCGTCATTGCGCTCATGCGCCTCGCGCAGATTGGCGGGCATGTTCTCAGGATCGTAGAGATCGGCGATCGTCGCTGGAAAATGCGCTTCGCGCGCCAGCAGGATGTCCTCGGCGCAGCGGGTCAGGTCGGCCTTGTTCTTGTCGGTTAGAGTCGGGATCGGAAATGTGTTCCAGCCAAGGGTGTTGGAGTAGGAGAAGCGCATTTCAAGCCGAACACAGACTGCACCGATCCAGACCCAGTGAAGGCGTGAAGCAATGAGTGCCAGATTCCAGAGCGGAGCATCGTAAAGCGCGAAATTACGATCCCCCACTACAAAGTCCGACGTCAGGTAGTCCACTGGCAAGTATGGACGGTTCTCCGAGGAGACCCTTGGCACAACGATGACAGCCTCCTTGGCAGAGCCAGCGATCTGGACAAAGCGATGCGGTTGCCTGGCGAACTGGCGAGTGGACTCTGCTTCCGATTGGCTGCGGTTCTCTGCCACCAACTTGAGCTGCTGCGCGACGAAGTGACTTGTCTTGGCGACATCTACCTCGGCATCTTCGATCCACAAACAGTACCGCAGCCTGCCGTTGATGAGCTCCTCCGATCCCACGAACCGCTTGACGAAGGGTTGGGCCCTGGCGTCCTCTGCGATGACTCGCTCAGCCAAGCACCTGTCGAGAAACAGATGTCCGCCGTCACGAGGCATGTTTCCGAACAGCATGCGCGCGTGCTGGCCGATCGGCTCCTGCGCCTTCTGCACATAGGCCAGACTGTCCGGCACGAGATACGGGCCAATGGCTGCGCACTGCTTGACCGAGTCTTCCCGATAGAGCCACTTTGACGCCGATGACTTCTTGCTCAGGCCCAGCACCACCACGGTCACCCCCGCGTTCCTGCTGGCCAGGTTCGACCACTTGAACGAGGTGTGCGCGAATCGGATCTCGCAGCCGCGCGCAAACGCTACCGGCCAAACATCTATCGCTTGCTGTCCCTGGCACACGCTGTTGGTCGCCACGAACGCCGAGACTGCATTTGGGACGTCGTCCGCATAGTCAAAGAACCGCGCGAACCATCCCGTCACGAAGTCCGTGGTCTTCGCAAGCTTTGGATGCCTCATCCATGCGTTCGCCAGATCAGCTTTCTGCTCATCGGTTTGCCACTTGCTGCCACGGTACGGTGGGTTACCGCAGATGTACGTTTCCCCGCCTTCGTTCTCGAAGTCAATCTCTGCCTGATCCAGCGGTGTGCGGAACAGATCGTCTGCCTGGACCTTCACACCCGTTCCCGTCGGTGGGCAGATACTCAGCCAGTCCAGCCGCAAGGCATTGCCGCAGGTAATCCAGTTCTCCGCTTCGAGCGGCAGAAACTCCGTGAGCGCGAGCTTCTGTCCACGATAGAGAACGTCGCACTGGTACTCGGCGATGATGAGCGCAAGGCGGGCGACTTCCGCAGGAAAATCCCGCAGCTCGATGCCGCGGAAGTTCGTCAACGGAATTTCTGACTTGTGGTCGGCTTCACTGCGCCGCTTGTTGATCTCGGCCTCAATGGCTCGCATTTCCTTGTAGGCGATCACGAGGAAGTTACCGCTGCCACAGGCCGGATCAAAGACCCGGATACGCGACATGCGCTTGCGGAGATTGAGCAGCGTCCGGGCATTGTCTCCGGCTTCTTCGAGCCGCGCTCGAAGGTCGTCGAGGAAAAGCGGATTGAGAACCTTCAGGATGTTCGGGACGCTGGTGTAGTGCATGCCGAGCGCCCCGCGCTCCTCGTCCTCGGCAACGGCCTGGATCATCGAGCCGAAGATGTCCGGGTTGATCTTCGTCCAGTCGAGATTGCCGATATGCAGGAGATACGACCGGGCAATCCTGCTGAACCTGGGCACGTCGAGACTGCCCGAGAACAGACCGCCGTTCACGTAAGGGAAGTCGTCCGCCCAGCGCGGAATGCCAAGCGCTGCCCGGTCATCCCGTCTGGTGTTCAGGGCAAGGAAAATCGTTCCAATCACCTCATGGGTGTTGGACGAATCCCGGGCGCTCATGGTCTCGACGGTGGAACTGAACAGGCGGTTCTTCTTCCGGCCGGGGAAGATGTCGGTGTCTTCGGCGAAAAAGCAGAAGATCAGCCGGGCCATGAAGTGATTCATGTCCGGGCGGCGTTCCGCCGTGTCCCAGACCGGATTGTCCTTGCGGAGTTCGACGTAGAGGCGGTTCAGGCGGCTGGTGGCCCGGATGTCGAAGGAGCTTTCCCGCAGCTGCTGGACGGTGGTGATGCCGGCAAGCGGCAGGAAGAAACCGAAATGATCCGGGAAGTCGCCGTAAGCACAGGCGACCGTTTCGCCGCTGGCCAGGTCTTCGGCCTCGAAGGTCTCCCCGTCCGTTGCCAGAACGAATTTCGCCTTGGCTTTCGCCGTCGCTGGACTGGCCTTCAGTACCGCCAGGGTCTGCGTGACCTCGCCGGGGGCAGCGACGGCGATATGAATGTTGCTGGTCTGGAGTACCCCGCCAACATCCGACTTGTTGGACTCGCCCTTCCGCAGGCGCCTGAGGGTGGTTTCCTTGTTGCCGAAAGCCTGCAGGAAGGCGAACGGGAATTCCGCGGGGTCGAAAGTCTGCTCGGCCAGCGCCGAGATGGCTTCCTCGATCTCGACGGCGTTCATTCTGCCTCTTCCTGTTGCGACGCTCTGAGGGAAAGGATAGCGGAATGCCGGCTCAGGCAACCCATTCGTGATGAATTCCGCAGGATTTGTTTAATCACGGAGCGTCAGCCTTGATTAGCGAAAACAAACGCCTAGAATCGCCGCTAACAACACCCCCACGCCTCTCGCAAGATCGGCGCACCACGGGGGGTTTTTTTGAGCGCCGGAAAATGAAGTACGCACTGGAGCGTGGCCTGGCAACACTTAGCCTGAGTCGGGCAAAAGTGTCTGGCCCTCACCTCCCGTCAGCGGTGCGCTTCCATATATGCCCGCAGCAATGCGTTCATTCTCGATTGATAGCCGGCACCCTGAGCCCGAAACCACTCAATGACATCGGCGTCGATGCGGAGTGACAGCAGCGCCTTCTTCGGCACCGGCTTCAAACCCTTGCGGGCGATCGCCCGACCGAACATCTCCGGCGTCCATTCAGGAGCATCACCGTCCCGCACGATATCGACATCCTTCGTGCGACGCACTTTCTTCAGGTCAGTGCGTGATTTGGGAGAAGTAGAAGCGTATTTCATGTTTCGTGGCCTTGCGAATGGAGATGAGCCATGTTGGCCTCATCCCAGACGAACATGGCCCAATGTATCTACATCGCGTAGCTACCGCAAGACGGTTTTCAAGACAGCGGCACCGGGCCGCAATTCAGGCCGCCAGCTTGCGTACCTGCAGCTTCTTCTTCGAACGCCTGACGACCCACAGATCATGCTGGATCTGATGATGCAGCCAGCTCTCTGGCGTGGTATCGAACGCCTTGCCAAGCCGCAACGCCATCTCGGCGGTAATGCCCGCACGTCCATTGAGGATGGCCGAGAGTGTCTTGCGCGATACGCCAAGCGCTGCAGCCGCCTCGGTGACGGTAAGCCCGAGTGGCTCGAAGCAGAGTTCCCGAAGGATTTCGCCGGGGTGGGGCGGGTTGTGCATCGGCTTCATGCTCTTCGATCCCTAGTGATAGTCCTCATAGTCCACGGCAATGGCGTCCAGGCCATCGAACGCAAAGGTTACCCGCCAGTTGCCACTGACCCGCACCGACCAGGCACCTGATCTGCCGCCGGCCAACTGGTGTAGCCGCAAGCCTGGAATCTGCAGATCGTACGGTGTTCGAGCCGCATCGAGTCGGGCGAGGACCAGACGCAACTTTTCGGCATGCGCAGGACGGATTCCCGCGAGGGAGCCAGTTGTGAAAAAACGCTCTAGCCCCTTGTGCCGGAAGTGACGGATCATCCACCGACTGTAACCTCAAAGGTTACAGTCGTCAGATCTCCAAAGCAACGATTTCTTGCGGATTTGCGACGCCGCTCAGGACAACGGCACCGGTCCCGGCTTCAGCGCTTCTTCCAGCATGTCCTCGATCGCTTCGATATCCGGGATCAGCGGATATTCGTTGATCATGCGGATCTGGCAGATCACCGGGCCCTGCTCCGGCCATGGATAGGTGGCCGCGGGCTGGATCACCTCGCGGTTGACCCGCACCAGCTGCGGGAAGCCCTCGGCCAGCACGCCGAAATGACCGGCGGAAAGGCGTCCGGTGATCGAGGCGATGATCGCCACCCGCGTGCGGCCACCGATCTCGCCCGGCGTCAGGCCGGCGAGTTGCTCGAAGGAGATCACCGGGATGTGCCTGCCGTTCCAGCTGATCATGCCGCGCAGCCAGTCCGGGTGGGCGGCATCGGTGCCCTGCAGCGGCGCATAACGGATCACTTCGGAAACACAGGCCCTGGGCACGATCAGCCGCTTCTGGTTCAGCGGCACCAGCAGGCTGTAGATCTCGTCGTTCGGGCTGCCCATCGGATATACGCTCAGACCGACGCCAGCTGCTGCTGGACGGCCTCCATCAGTTCACGCTCGTGGTAGGGCTTGCCCAGGTAGTCGTTCACGCCGATCTCGATGGCGCGGGCGCGGTGTTTCTCGCTGACGCGCGAGGTGACCATGATGATGGGCACGTTCACGGTATCGGCATTGTTGCGCACATGGCGGGCGAACTCGTAACCGTCCATGCGCGGCATCTCGACATCGAGCAGGATGATGTCGGGACGATGGTCCTGCAGCACGCTCACGGCCTCGACACCGTCCTTGGCGGTCAGCACCCGGAAACCGTTGCGCTCGAGCAGGCGCTGCGTCACGCGGCGCATGGTGATCGAATCGTCGACGACCAGCGCCAGCGGCTGCACGGACTCCGGCACCACCACCGGTGCGGGCATGTCGGGCGCCGGCCGGGCCGAACGCACCAGCGCGCCGACATCGAGAATGACAACGATGCGGCCGTCGCCGAGGATCGTCGCACCCGATACCCCGCGCACCGTCGCCAGCTGTGCGCCGACCGGCTTGACCACGATCTCGCGGCTGTCGAGCATCTCGTCGGTGATCAGCGCGGTGGAGTTGTCGCCGGCACGTACCAGGATGATCGAGATGCGGTCCTGCTCCTCGGGCAACCGTGAGGGCCCGAGGCCGAGGAACTGGCCGAGGTGGCGGAAGAAATAGCGCTGGCCGGCATAGTCGATGGCCGGCTCCGCCTGCCGCATGCGCTCATCGAACTCCCGGCGGCCGATGCGGATGATGCCCTCGACCGTCGGCAGCGGCAGCGCATAGAGCTCGGAGCCGGTACGCACGATCAGTGCCTGGGTGACGGCCAGCGTGAAGGGCAGGCGCACGATGAAGGTGGTGCCGAGGCCGCGCCGCGAGGCGATCGACAGCGTACCGCCGAGCTTCGCCACCTGGTTCGCGACCACGTCCATGCCAATGCCGCGACCGGCCGCCTGGGTCAGCTGGTCGGCAGTGCTGAAACCGGAACGCAGGATGAACTGCATGGCTTCGTCGTCGGTCAGCGGCGTATCGCTGCCGACAAAGCCGAGGTCGACGGCCTTGCGGCGGATGGCTGCGATATCGAGGCCGCGGCCATCGTCGGCGATTTCTATGACGACCTCGGCGCCCTCGCGCCGGATCACGATCCGTATCGCACCGGCCGCCGGCTTGCCGAGGACCTGGCGCTCGGCCGGCGTCTCCATGCCATGGATGACGGCATTGCGCAGCATGTGCTCGAAGGGCGGCAGCATCTTTTCCAGCACCTGGCGGTCGAGATCACCGCTGCCCTCGATGCTGAGCTCGGCGAGCTTGCCCTGCTCCTTGGCCGTCTGCCGCACGAGACGCGCCAGCCGCGAACCGTGCTGGTCGAAGGGCACCATGCGCGTGCGCATCAGGCCATCCTGCAGCTCGGTGGTGGTGCGGGCCTGCTGTACCAGCAGCGCCTCGGCATCGGCACTCAGGTTCTGCAGCAGGTCCTTGAGGCTGCTGACGTCATTGGCCGTCTCGGCCAGCGCGCGCGAAAGTTGCTGGATGGTCGAGTAGCGATCGAGTTCCAGCGGATCGAAACCGGTCTCGCGCTCCGACTCGCCCTGGTGGCGGTACAGGATCTGCGCCTCGGTCTCGATCTCGAGCTTGCGCAGCTGGTCGCGGAGCCGCACCACGGTCTGGTTGAGTTCTTCCAGGTTGAACTGGATCTGCGCATGTTGCTGGGTGAGACGGGCATTGGCGATGCTGATCTCGCCAGCCCCGTTCAGCAGTTGCTCGAGCAGCGCGGAATCGACGCGCGCGAAGTCCCTGGCTTCGACCGGGCGCGGCGCCTGTACCGCTGGCCGCGGTGCTGGCGGCTCGGGCAAGGGCTGGCGCACCGGCGGCGCTTCGAGTTCCCGGGCCAGTTCCTCCAGCCGCTCGAGTGCGGGCGGCGTTGCCACCGGTCCGGCGTAGATCCCGCTGGTATCCGCGACGGCCTCGTCGACCGGCAATTCCTCGACCGGGGCTTCGGCAGCGGCGGCGGTTTCCACCGGCACTTCCGGCTCGGCTGGAATCTCCGGTTCGGCCAGCGGCTCCGGTTCGGCTGGCAGCTCCAGCCCGACGGGCAGTTCCGGCTCGGCCGGCAGCTCTGGTTCGGTTGGCAGCGCCGGCTCGGCCGGCACTTCGAGAAAGGACGGTTCCTGTACGGGCGCTTCAGGTTCGAGCGGCGGCAGCTCGATGTGCAGCCCGACGGCGGTTTCGGCAGCCAGCACTTCGTTGAGGTCGGCTTCCAGGTCGAAGTCCAGCGGCTCTTCAACCGGTGGCACAACTGCCGGCTCAACCGGCTCAACCGGCTCAACTGGCTCAACTGGCTCAAGCGGCGCAGCCGGCCCGGCCTCGAACTCGCCGCGCAAGGCGGCCGCCAGGCGCGCCATAAGTGCCTGCGGCGGACCCGGAAGCACACCGGCGGGAATGGCATCGCGCAGCGCATGCAATTCGTCGAAGGCCTGCCTGACCAGCGCAAGGCTCGCATCGCTCCTCGGCAACAGGCCATCGCTGGTGCGGATCAACAGCGTTTCCAGCTCATGGCTGAGGTCGCCCATGGCGAACAGGCCGGCCATGCGCGCACCACCCTTGAGGGTGTGCAGGCCACGCTGCAGTTCTGCCAGCGCGTGGTCTACATCCTGGCCGGCGGTGAGCCGCGCGAGGGCCTGATCGCAGACTTCCAGGATCTCGCTGGCTTCCTCCGCGTAGATCGCCGCCACTTCCGCATCGAAACCAACCGAGGTGCTGGTGGCAACGAACTCTGCGGGAGCAGCCGACTGCAGGACTGGTTCAGGCTCGGGCTCGGGCTCGGGCTCGGGCTCGGGCGCTGGTTCAAACGCCGGTTCGGCCTCAGGTTCCGGTACCGGTTCGGGCGCGGCTTCGCTATCGGCAAAGATCTCTGCCAGTTCCGGCGCGACCCCGGACAGCTCTGCATCCGTGATCACCGGCAACTGCATCGAGACCGTACCGCCATCGACGGGTTCGGCCGACTGCGCAGCCGCGCGTTCGGCCGCCGCCACCGCAAGTTGCCGCAGGCTGGTCTTCAGGGCATCCGCATCCGGCACCAGCCGCGACGGGTTGCTCAACTGCGCGATGATCGCCGCAACCACCTCGATGCTCTGGGCGCAGGCCTCGAGTACGGCCTGGTCGGCCGGGAGATGGCCCGCATACAGCACGCTGACCAGGTCGTTGAGCAGTTCCGACACTTCAACAGCAGCACTGACACCGGCCATCGTCAGATTGCCGTGCAGGGTATGACAGGCGCGGAACACTTCCTCGGGCAGCGGCTGGCGCAGTGCTTCGCTGCCGTCGGCGACGAAATTCCGCAGCACGGCCAGGTGGGCATCCACTTCGCGGGACAGGATGTCGAGCAGCACCGGGTCCATGCCCGGCGGAGTAATGGCGACATGGGTCGCCACCATCGTCGCATCGACCGGGCCGAGCGTCGGCTCCGGCTCTTCCGCGGGAGCGGCCGCCGCAGCGCGACCCAGCGCGGCCTCGATCGAGGGCAGCGGCAGCACTTCCGTGGCATCACTGCTGTCGGCCTGGGCCTCGGCTTCCGGCGCCGGCGCGGGACGCGCGAGTGCCGCAGCCTCCGCCATCAGCGCCGCAATGTCGGTGGCCGGCACCGTACCCACTTCGAGCTGCTCCAGCAGTTCCGCAACCGCCAGGTTGGCCCGCGACAGGAAGGTGCCCAGCGCCTGCGAGTTCGGCACCGTGCCGTCGATGACACGGTTCAGCAGGTGTTCGATGCTCCAGCAGTACTCGCCGATCAGTTCGGCACCGACCATGCGGCCACTGCCCTTGAGCGTGTGGTAGGCGCGCCGGACGGTCTGCAGCGCATCGGTCTCGCTGTCATCCAGTGCCCAGCGCGGGAAATTCGTGTTGATCGACTCGATGGCCTCGCGCGCTTCCTCGATGAACAGCTCGAGGATTTCCGGATCGATGCCCTCGCCCGTATCGGCAACCACCGGCCGATCGGCGGAAGGCCCGGTCCACGACGGCTGCACGGCCTCCGGCGCGACGGGCGGCGCAAAAGGCGGCGCGATCACCTGCGTGGCGGGCAGCTCCTCGCTGCTGGCCGGTGCCGTTATCTCCGGCAGCGTCAGGGCATCGAGACTGCGGCTGGCGTTCTCGAGCATCCAGTCGGGCTCGCGTCGCCCGGCCTGGACCGTTTCCATGTAGTACTCGAGACTCACGATCGCATCGGCGAGGCGCTCGAGTGCGCTACGGGCCTCCGGCCCGGTCCCGCGATGCACCACTTCCGCCGCGGCCGCGGCAATGCGCTCGGCGATCCGCGCAGCCGGCTCGCGCTCGGCGATGAGCAACGCCGCGGTTATCCCGCGCAGCAGGGTCGGAATCGCATCCAGCGCGGCACCGTCGCCGGCGCGTTCGGTGACCACGCTGATGGCTTCCTTCACGCGCATCAGGTTGGCCAGGCATTCGCGCATCACGGCCTGGGTGACGAGCAGCTGCCCCTGGTCGGCCTCGCTCTCCCCGGTCCCGTCAGCCACTGCGGATTCCGGACTGATCATGCCGATCAGCAGCGGTTCGATGCGATCCTCGACCTCGAGCAAGGCCGCGGCCATGCCGACCAGCACCGATTCGTCCGGGTGCACGCGACCGGCCACCAGTTCCTCGAGTTCCGCGCGCCGCACCTGGATGATTTCGCGCAACTCGCCGAGACCCAGCACACCGAGGGTATCGCCGATCTTCTTCAGCAACTCGATCTGCGGCGCCAGCTCCTCGACGCGCTCCATGCCGGTACGCACATAGATGTCGAGCACATCCTTGACGCGCGCCAGGTCCTCGCGGATCGCGCCCGACACGGTCTGCATGAGTTTCGCGCTGGGCGCCGACAGGCTCTGGCGTGCCGACTCGACCTGCTCGTCGCCCGGGATCAGGCCCGAGAGACTGAAGGCTTCGCGGATCGCGCTGACCCGCGGACCATTGCTGGTGGCGCGGGCAACGTAATAGAGCAGGTTGTTGACCAGCTCGAGAGGCGGTTGCGTGGCGAACTTCTGCTCGCCGATGGTGAAGAGGCGCTTCATCTCGCGATCGGCCTGGCCGATCAGCCGCTTGACCGAAACGCCGGCCTCGAGGCCACCGTCGGCCAGCGCCTCGAGCACGCCGCCGACCACCCACCAGAGCTGATGCACGACCTCGCTGGCGGAAGCCGCCTCTAGACGGCCGGCAACATCCTGCAGCCTGCGCAGCGCATCGCTGCCGGCTTCGCCGCGAATCCAGCCCAGCAGCGCCAGCTGGAAGCGCGGCCGCATGTGCCTGGCCAGCACGGTGGCGTCTTCACCCGAGGGTTCACGCGGCGGCGCCACCGGTTCGCTCATGGCCCCGGGGGCGATATTGAGCAGCAACAGGGTGCTTTCCGACAGCAGCGGACGGCCACGCGCGGCGCGCAGGTCGTTGAGGAGCGGCAGCAGGACCAGCGGCACGTCGCGGCTACCGTCGCGGATGCGGTCTACATAGCCAGGCAACTGCACGGCAGCCCGCGAGAGGGCTTCGATACCGTCGTCGGCGTGACCATCGCCGCGCCGGCTTTTCAGCAGGTGGCGACAGGTCTGCTCCATCTCCTCGGCGAGCAGGCTGGCACCCCAGGTCTCGGTGATCTGCAGTACGCCGCGCGCGGTATGCAGCAGGGCCGCACAGCGCTCCAGCAGCTGGGGGCTGCCCTCGCCTTCGGCATACTGTTCGAGTACCGCACGCGCATCGTTCAGCGTGACGGCGAGTTCGGCGCCCACGATCTGCAACGGCTGGGGAGCCGGATCATCACTCGCGTTGCGCTCGGGCAGGGCTGACACCGGATCAGGCCGTACGTTTGCTCGCGAAGGACACCGTTTCCGCGAAGTGCGCCGCCGGCTCGCGCCCGGCATCGACAGGTGCTGCATCGACGGCTGCGGCCGAGGTGCCCTGCTGGGCCAGTGCGGCGACCGGCGGCAGGCGGAAGCCGGATACCGAGCGACGCAACTGCGTGGCGAGTTCAGCCAGCTTGCTGATGGCGCTGGTGGTGGCGCTGGTATTCGCCTGGGTTTCGGCGTTGATCTCCTGGAGCACGTCCATGCTGCGGGTCACTGCCGAAGCCGCCTTGCCCTGCTCGCGCGCCGAACTGGAGATGTTCTGCACCAGCGCGGCGATCTGGTTGGAAACCTGCTCGATCTCTTCGAGGGCCGCACCGGCATTTTCAGCCAGCAAGGCACCGCCGACCACATCGGTGGTGCTGCGCTCCATCGACACGATCGCCTCGTTGGTATCGGCCTGGATGGTGCGCACCAGGAACTCGATCTGGCGGGTCGCGTTGGCCGAGCGCTCGGCGAGCCGCTGCACTTCGTCGGCCACCACCGCAAAGCCGC
Source organism: Gammaproteobacteria bacterium (assembly GCA_023383705.1). Classification (GTDB taxonomy): domain Bacteria; phylum Pseudomonadota; class Gammaproteobacteria; order Steroidobacterales; genus SHZI01. The sequence goes on from JAHDYM010000001.1 coordinate 91,138, forward strand.
GCCCGGCTTCGCCGGCCATCGAGGCCTGGATCGCGGCATTCAGCGCGAGGATGTTGGTCTGGTCGGCGATGTCATTGATGAGCTCGACGATGTTGCCGATC